>NZ_FNTJ01000001.1:2543106-2843409 GCF_900105185.1 Pseudomonas saponiphila
AGGCAGTAGCGGCCTGGCGAGAGCAGATGATGGGGGTCGAGGGCGTGCTTGAGGCGAGCCCCCAGTTGCCAGGCAGCTTGTTCCCGGTCTGCCAGCAGCGGCATGAAGGCCACCGGGACGCGATAGGGCACGATCCCCTGAGCCTTGCCCAGCTGGAACAGTTGCTGATAGCAGTCATGGGCCCGAGCGGATGCCAGAGCGTCGTTGCGTGCAAACAGCAGTGGCACGGTGCAGTCAATGGCCCGGGTCGAGAGCGTGGTCAGGGTGATCGGGCAGAGCATGTCCTGGGTCTGGCACTGCTCGCTGATGGCGTGCAGGAAGTCTTCGATCAACTGCTTCTTGAACGGCAGTATCGGGGCGTACCAGATCAGCCCGCAGTGGTCGCGCGCGGGGTTCAATCCCGGCCCGGGAGGCGGTTTGGCCCCTGCGCTGTAGGCCAGCGGCAGGGCGACCTCGTTGGGTCGTCCGGCCATCAATTCAACGCCTTGCAACATCTTTTCCAGGGTCCGCTGCCAGCGCCGCGACCAACTCCCCGGCAGCCGCTGCAACAGGGCATGGGCCAGGCTCAGCTGGCGACGGGTCCTGAACATCGAGCGATTGGCAAAGCCCTTGAGTTCGCGGCGGATCATGCGCTTGAGCGAGGGCAACTGGTCCGCGTGGCAATAGATCGAGCCGACCCCCATCCAGGCCGGCAGTCCGAGGCTATCGGCGGCCTGGCGCAGCTGTTCGCGGGGCAGTCCGGCGATGCCCTGGCCTTCACTGGCCATGGTCAGCAGGCGAGTGCGGTTCATGAGGTTGATTCCGCCCACCTGGCCCTGGGCCTGTTCGATGATGCGCCGCACGCCCTCCAGCGCTGCGCCAAGCCTGGCCGGGTCTTCGATCCAGAAATAGAACGGCTGGATGACCTGGGGCTTTTTCACCAGGGCGAGGCTCATCTGGGTCACGATGCCCAGCCCGCTCTGGCTGAACAGGCCGTCCAGATAGGGGCCCACTCCCCATTTGAAACACGGGCTGGCGCCGCCCATCGACAGCGGTGAGCGGTAGATCTGGCCGTCTGGCAGTACCGCCTCCAGGGCCAGGACGGCTTGGAAGTGGTCGGTCTGCGGGGTGATGCCGTAACCGCGTTCCAGGGCATTGCCCAGCAGGCTGCAAGAGGGGCCGGCCCCGGTGACCGGGGTCAGGTAGGGCAGGTCGTGTTCCTGCAGATATTGCGCCAGCGCGCCTTGGGTAACGCCGGGCTCGAGTGTGACCACCGAGAGCTCTTCGTCGAACGACAGAATCCGCTTCATGCCCGACAAATCCATGACCACGCAGTGCTCGCGGCCGGTCGCGGCGCAGCCGTAGCCCCAGTTGTTGCCGGTACTGATGGGGTGCAGGGCGATGCGGTGCCGCCGGGCAATGACCACACAGGCCGCCACCTGCTCGCTGCACAGCGGCGCGATCACCGCCCGGGCATAGGCCGGTGAATGCATGGTGTCGTGCTGGACGTGGGCGATGCCGGCGTGGTCGAGGCGCACTTGCGACTCTCCCAGCACTTCGCGCCACTGCTCCAGGGCGGCCTGCAGGCGGGTGCTCTCAGAAAGCACTGGCCAACCCTCCCAGCCGCAGGAACAGGCGCAGTTGCTGTACATCGGCCTTGCGGCTGGATGGCAACGCGGCATAACGGCGCTTGAACTCCGGCTTCATGGTCTTGACGCAGCGTCGCTTGGGCGTGCGGACCACCATCATCAGTGGGCTCAGTGCCGTGCTGTAGACCCTGGCGCAAGGCCCCAGATAACTGGCCGCCAGCGTCTGGAACTCTTCCAGGGAAAAGGCCGCCAACAGCGAGTTGCGGTAGTCCAGCAGGGTTTCCTGATCGGCGCCGTCGCTGGCGCGCTGCACGAAATAATCCACCGACTCGGTCGACTTCAGGCGTCCGAAGTCATTCAGGTAAATGGCGCGGTCGTTACGCAGCACCCGGGCGATGTTCCTGAAGGTCGATTCCAGCTGTTCCAGGCTCGCCAGGTGGTGCAGGGCCATGGAGGAGATCACCACGTCGACACTGCGGTCGCCGATCCGGCCCAGGCGAGACATGTCGTCCTCAATCAACTCGACGTTGTCGATACCTTGTTGCCGGATCGAATCGCGGGCGATGTCGAGCATGTTTTTGGATAAGTCGACCCCCACGAATTCGGCCCGCGGGTTGAGTCGCGCCACCTGCAGCAACAGGCTGGCGGGCCCGCAGCCGATATCCAGGACCACGTCCCCGGGCTTGATCAGCGCGCACATCTGCGCCGCGTGATAAAGGTAGGTTCCAGAGAGGGCCTGGCCCTGTCCGGCACTGCTGGCATAAGACGCGACGCAGGGCTGGCTCTCCATGACCAGCTCCGGTTCCGGTGTGCGAGTGAACGGCTGTCTGGTGGTTATTTCTCTGTAAATCGCCCGCAGCAATCCCGTATCCATGACTCATCCTCCATGAAATGATGTGTGAAAATCGGCAGGGGAAGGGCGTGTTTACGCCAGGGCCAGCGCCCGTTTGATGCGCTTGCCCAGGTGCCTGCCATGGACCCCGCAACGGGCCATATGGATCAGCACTTCCTGTTCCTGCCAGCGATGCACGCCCGCATCGGCCGGCAGGCGAATCGCATCGAAGTCGCGCTGGCAGAAAAAATCGAAGAAGTTGGTGTTCTGTCCCGCCACCGCAAACTTGACGCTGGAGGACTGGTAAACACTTTTGAAAGTGTCCTGGGCGTCTGCCAGTCCCAGTGACAAGGGCTGCGAGAGGGCGTCGTTGAGTTTGGTGTAGCGCTCCACGCGGCCAATCGGCGAGAAGAACAGCACCTTGCGATAAAAGGAGCTGGCCCTGGGGTGTACGGCGATCAGCAGCCGTTCAATCCCACGGTAGTGCATGGCCCAACGGAACATCGCGTTGTAGAGCATCAGTGGCACACCCTTGCCACGATAGTGCGCGGATACCGCGAGGGTCCCGACTTCAGCCAGGCGCTGACCGGACAAACGCTGCAGCAGTACTTCGTTGCCGTGAACTTCCTCCATCGGCAAGCCCAGCATCGAGTCTTCGATCAATGACACCGTGCCGATGATCTGCTGTTCCTTGATCGCGACGAAGGTCGTGGTGCCGGGCAACAGGTGAAAGGCAGAAAAGCGCATGCCGGCACGGCAGATGGTGGAGATTCCCCGGCGCGCATAACTCTCGTTGACCAGTCGCAGGGCTTCTTCCAACTCGAAGAGGCTTTGTATCGGGCGGAACTCGAAGCCCTCGATGGCCAGTGGTGCACGGGCGATGCGCGTGAGGAACAGGTGGCGGTAGAGGGGGGGAGGAATGTAACGCTCCAATGAGGCCAGGCCATGCCTGAGCGTATCGACGCTACTGTGAAGACGCGGCTTCCTGCCGAAATTGGTCATTACCTTTTGACTCTGCAACATCAGTCACCTCCATGTGTTGCTACTACCATTGACGCCTGGCGCTAATCCCTGTCAGGAGGTTGCAGCGCCAGAGCGGGGCTTGCAGAAATGCAATAGATCGCTTCGGTCAGTGCCTGGCGTTGTTCCGCGCTCAGGCCTTCGATAATGCTGCAGATCCAATCGGTGTGATCGGCAAAGACTTCGTTTACCACCTGCTTGCCTTCCGGGGTCAGGCTGATGATCAGCTTGCGTCGATCCGTCGGGTCCGGCTTGCGCTTGATGAAGCCATCGCCTTGCAGGCCATCGAGCAGTCCGGTCACGGTGCCGGTGGTGATGGACAAGCGCGTCGCGAGCTCCAGTGGCGAGAGCTTCCCGCCCGCACTCTTGAGGGTCAGCATGATCACGAAGCGCCCCTCTGAAAGGCTGTAGCGGGCAAGCCGTACAGCACAGACGCGGTTGATTGCCGCTGCGGCCGAGAGCAGTTCGAAGCACAGTCTGACGCTCTCGCGAGCCTCGGGAGAAATGTTCTCCAGTGCCTGCAGCATGATGTGATGTTTGTTCTCTAAAATATTCATAAGGCGCAGTTTATCTTGGCGCCTTACTAAGTCAACGGTTAATTCTTTGGCTTGGCTTTGTTTGGCTTAACTTATTGTTTTACATGGATTTAATTTGAAATCTGCAGCGTGGGGAGGAGGTGTTGGGAGGCTCGATTGGTGACTGATTCATGTCATTCGTTTGGCGCCATAAATGCGCCTTTGCGACAGGGCGTGACGCTTGATCATGGCGGCGAACAGGTGCCCCGGCGCCAGCCGGGCATTGCCTCGATCCAGTCGAGCCTGGCGCTGTGCGAGATCAAGGCCAGCAGCCGGCTGGCGATTCCCCGGCCGCTGCCCAGGTAGGGCAACGGTTTCCCTGAGGATTGCCCCGGCAGAGCCATGAAATCTTGGCTGTACAGCCCTGGTCGCGGCGCTGTCGTTGTCCAAGCCCCAGCGCCTACTGGAACTCGCCGGACTCCAGGCAGAAGGCGACCAGCGCCTGGTCGCTGTCGAGGTTGAGCTTGCGGATCGCCGAGATCTTCTGCGCGCTGACGGTCTTCACGCTGCGCTTGAGGTTGGCGGCGATCTGCATCATCGACTCACCGCGCACGAAGTGCCGCAGCACCTCGTATTCCTTGGGTGTGAGGCTGCTCAGGCCGTCGGCCATGGAGCGCAGCGGGCTGCTGTGGAATTCGTTCGGCACCAGGCTCGGCGGGTGGTGGATGCGCCCCAGCCGGACGTTTTCCAGGGCACTGAGCAGTTCGCTCATGTCGTGGCGCTTGAGCAGCACCGAGCGCACGCCGATGTCATACAGCGCGGCCACGATCATCGGGTTGGACATCATGGTCAGCACCAGCACCTGGACCCTGGGAAAGTGGCGGATCAGGTAGGTCACCAGGCGAATGCCGTCGCCGAACGTCTCGTCGCCCTCCATGAAGTAATCGGTGATCACCACATCGATCCGTGGGTCGTCCGCCAACTGCTGGACCAGCGCGCTCGGGGTGGTGACGGCGGCCACCACTTCATATTTGCCGGTCTTGTGCAACAGGTCGCTGACGGCAGCGAGCACCAGGGGATGATCGTCAGCCAGGGCAACTCGGATTTTTTTCATGGTGGACACGATCCATTTTCGTCAAAGGAGATGCGCAGGGATGCGGGTGCTGCGAGAGGTCAGTCGGGCTGGCTGATGTCCTGCAAGGCGTGCAACAGCGTCAGGCTATTCGTGCGCGTGGTGGCCGTCAAACCGGCTTCGCGCAGGCTCTGGCCCAAGGCTTCCAGCTGTTGGACCAGGGTTTCGTGGCCGGCTACCGCCAACGACCCGCGAATCCGGTGCAGCAGCTGGAAGATGCGTTCGTAGTCTTGTTGATCAAGGGCCCGGCGCAGGTGTTCGAGGTCGAGCTTCATGGTGTGGGTGAAAAGCTGTTGCAGGTTGGCCGGCAGCCTGCCGCTATCGGGGGGCGGCGGAGCGTCGGGCAACGGGTCTTGATCGTCCTCGGGGGCCAACTGTGTCAGCCGCGCCAGGCTGGCCCGCAGGGTCAGCAGGGGCACCGGCTTGACCAGCCAGGTGTCCATGCCGGCGGCCTGGCAACGGGCTTCTTCATCGCATATGGCGTTGGCGGTGATGCCGATGATCGGCCGGTCATCCCCCGAGGCCCGCAGGATGCAGGTCAGCTCGTAGCCGTTCATGCGTGGCATGTTGACGTCGGTCAGCAGCACGTCGTAGTCGCCCACTCGCCACAGGTCGAGGGCCTCCGCGCCGTCGGCGGCCACGGTGCTGCGACAGCCCAGTTGCTGCAACTGATGGCTCAGGGTCGCCTGGTTGATCGGGTTGTCCTCGGCCACCAGCACGTTCAGGCCCAGGGCCGGTAGGCCGCTCAAGTCGCCCGGCAATGGTCCGTCGGGCTCAGGTGCGCGCCCCAGGCGGCGCTCGATCAAACGGCCGATGGCCATGAAATCACAGGCTTCGGCCAGGCTTGTGCCTGGGGCCGGGGGCTGCCCGCCGAGGTCAATGTGCAGCATGCCGCTGGCCGGTGGCGCTTGCGTGCCGTCGTCCAGCAGGCGCAGGAGGATGCCCTCGCCTTGGAGCGTGGCGGCCGCAGCGTCCAGGGGGCTGGCCTGGGCGCCCCATTTTTGCAGCCACAGGCACAGGTTGTCGGTCAGCTCGTGGTGCGGGCTGTGGACATGGATCTGCGTACCGCCGAGGTCCGGCGCAGGCGTGTCGGGCACCTCGTCCGCCACCGGCAGTTCCAGGCTCATGGTGAAGCTGCTGCCCAGTCCCAGCTCGCTGGTGAGGTGGATCTGGGTGCCCATCAGTGTCGCCAGCCGGGCGCAGATCGACAGGCCCAGTCCGGCGCCGTGCACCGTGTGGGAATGGGCGTCGATCTGGTAGAAGGGGATGAACAACTGCTGCTGTTCTTCCTGGCCGATGCCGATCCCGGTGTCCACCACCTGCAGTGACAAGCGCACCCGCCCCTGGCTGCCGGGCTCGCTGCGGGCCCGCACGATCACATGTCCGGAATGGGTGAACTTGACCGCATTGCTGATCAGGTTGGTGAGGATCTGGCTGATCCGCCCGGGGTCGCCCGACAATGGCGGCAGGGCCGGGTCGACCGAGGCAAACAGCAGTAGGCCCTTGCTTCGCGCCGCGTCGACAAACGCCGCGGTACAGCGCTGTACCAGCGCCCTGGGGTCGAACGACTGATCGGCCAGGGACAGTTGGCCGGATTCGATGCGGGTGATGTCGAGGATGTCACTGATGATCTGCAGCAACAGGCCCGAGGACACCTGGATGCGTTCGAGCAACTGGCGTTGCTCGCGGTCCAGGTCGGTCAGGCCCATCAGCTCCAGCGAACCGAGCACGCCGTACAGCGGCGTGCGGATTTCATGGCTCATGGTCGCCAGAAACACCGACTTGGCGCTGTTGGCCTTGTCGGCTGTCTGCTTCGCCTGGGTCAACTGCTGTTCCATCTGGGCCCGGACGCTGAGGTCGGCGAAGGCGCAGACCAGCACGTCCTGGTTGCGGTAGCGGGTCGGGGCGTAGGCGATGTAGAACGAGCGACCGTCGTGGCTCTGATAGTTTTCGATTTCCCCCGGCTCCCTGGCCTGGCTGATCGTTGCCAGCAGCGCCGGTTCCAGGCCGCTGTCCTGCAGGCTCTGGCCGACCTGGGTATCGAACCATTTCAGCGCCAGGGTGTTGGCGAAGACAATCAGGCTGCGCTCGCGGCGGAACACGCACAGCGCCACCGGGGTGGTTTCCAGCAAGGTCCGGTTGAACTGTTCGCTTTCCACCAGCTCGCGGTGGGCTCGCTGCGCCGGCACGATGACCCGGCGCTGATACCAACGGGTGTAGGCGCGGCCGGCCACGGGGCTGAGCACCAGCAGCAGGAGGAGCCCCGCCAGGGGCCAGGAATGGCCGAGGAACAGGGTCCGGTAGCTCAGCAGGTAGTAGCCGGTCCAGGTGGCTCTGGCGTCACTGACGCGAAAGACCAGGCCGTCGCTGCGCAGGTTGACCGCCCGGTCCATGTCCGCCGGTTTCGGCCGTTCCCCCAGCAGCAGGCCATCGCGCTGGTTTTCCAGCCAGAAGGCGTCATAGAAGGTCGGTTGCCTTGGCTGGGAAAAGACATTGATGCGCTGGCGGTAGCTCAGGGCGGCGACATAGGTGTCTGTGGCTCTATCGCTCAAGCGCGGGTTGCGCAGGGGCTTGAAGGCCAGCAGGTGGTCGGCGAACCCCGGCAGACTGATCCAGCGGAGTTCATCGTTGCCGACGCCGCGGGCGCTGTTGCGGATCGCCTGGATGCTGGTCATGACCAGGGCGGCGGACAGTTGCGACTGGTGCGCGCCGACGGTCGGCACGGCAAAGCTGCTGCCGGTGTCTGCATCCACCACCAGCAAGGCCGAGGCCGGGTAACTGGAGCGGACCCAGAAGCTGGAGTAGAGGTCCGCCAGGTAGCGGCCGAAGCTCGCGGCTCGCGCGCTGTCCAGGGGGCAATGGAGCATGTCCTCGCAGACCAGGGTGAAGGGGGTTTCCACAGACGACGGGTTGCCCTGGAACAGGGTCGCGCCGAGTGCCTGCTGCTGGTCCATCAGGTGAAAGATGCGAGCCGTGCTCTGCAGGTCGTCGTCGCCGAACGGCTCGTTCTGCAGGCGTTCGAGCAGGGCCTTCTGCTCGCCCAGGTAGTGGGTCAGCAGTTTGAAGTCCACGGCAATCCGTTCCTGCTCCTGGCGAATGATCCGCTGCCCGCCCCAGAACAGGGCGCCACCCATGATCAGCAGCAAGGGCAGGATGACGAACAGAACCAGATTCAGTCGTCGGAAGTTTTGTGCAATGCGTCGTAGCGGGAGGTCTGGCATGGATGTGGAGAGACGGGCCGGGTGGGTGAAGAAAAATGGGGGGTGACACTGCATCCCAGCAATTGTGTAAAAGCGTCCAGCTCCAATGCCGCAGAAATAAGATAGCCCTGGGCGCTATCGCAGCCAATCAAGCGCAAGAACTCCAGGTCGCGGGCCGATTCTACGCCTTCGGCCACCACTTCCAGGCCTAGTTGCCGGCCCAGTTGCACCGCCGCCACCAGGGCCGCTGCACGGGCGTCATCGGCGGCGGCGCCATGGACGAAGTGGCGATCGATTTTCATCTCGGTAAATGGCGTGGAGATCAGCGCGTACATCGAACTGTAGCCCATGCCGAAATCATCCTGAGCCAGGCCGAAGCCCTTCAGGCGCAGGCGGCTGGCGCCCATGTGGTACTGGCCCGGGGACAGCGGCCGTTCAGTCTCCAGCAGCTCGAAGCACAGGTCGCTGGTGGACAGCCCCGCGGCAACGGTCAGGCGCTGCAACTGGTCCGGCAGGCCGGGATCGTCCAGCAGCCCGGTGGGCAGGTTGACCGAGACCTTGAGGCGATACCCCAGGCGCTGCCAGTGCTGCTGCGCCTGGATCGCATCGTCGAGCATCAGCAGCAACAGTTGATGGTCCAGCTGGCAGCGGCTGATCGAGGCCAGGAACGAATCCGGCATCAGCAGGCCGAATGACGGGCTGTCCCAGCGCACCAGGGCCTCGGCGCCGACGATCCGGCCACTGCTCAGCGAGCGCCGGGGCTGGAACCTGGCCTTGAGTTCGCGACGCTCGATGGCCCGCTCCAGCAACTGGCGGTCGAACACCGCCGCATGCTCGGGCCTGGGCGCTATCCCGTGGGCCTGGCGGTTGCCGATGATGGTGCCGATCTGCTCGACGTGGGCTGCTTGCAGTGGCTTGGGGAAGGTCCCGAGCACCGCCAGGCCTTGCTCCTTGGCCATCAGGCTGACGCTGTTCCTCAGCCGTCGCGAGCAGGATGAAACGATCGCCAGGATCGGCACCTGCTCGACACCGGTCAGGGCGTGGATGAACTGCACCCCATCCATTTCCGGCATGTGCAGGTCCACCAGCACCAGGTCGTAGACCTGGCGGTGCAGCATGGCCAGGGCCTGGCGCGCATCCAGGGCGCTGTCCACCGGGCCGAACCCCGCCTGCAGTAGCAGTTGCCGGGCCTGCATGCAGTGCATCGGGTGGTCGTCCAGCACCAGGACGCGCAGGGTTTTGGGCACGCTCACATGACTTTCCTCTTGATGGATTGCAATACCTCGCTCAAGGCGTCCAGGGGAACCGGCTTGATGAGTAATTGGCGGATCCCGGCCGCTTCGCAGCGGCTGCGCAGCACCGGTGAAAGTTCGCCGGTGATGCCGATGATGGGGCCGCGGAACCCGCTCTTGCGCAGGGCACGGGCAAACGACAGGCCGTCCATGTGTTCCATCTGCAGGTCGGTCAGCACTGCGTCGAAGGACAGCAGGTCGTTGCGTTTCAGGGCATCGGTGGCGCAGTCGCAGGCCTCCATGTGGTTGCCCAGGTAGCGACCCTGCTGAACGATCACCTGCAGCGACAGCGGGCTGTCGTCCACCGCCAGCAGCTTGAGGTCCAGGCTCGGAGCCAGAGCCTCGGGAGAGGCGAAGCAGCGCTCGGCGACGATGCCGGACTGGGCCTGGGCCACGGCATTGCGCAGGCTGTCGAGGCTGAAGGTGCGGGCGATCCAGCTGTCGCTGGCCTGGCGCCGTGGCGGGCCCATGCCGGGAGCGTGCATGATCACTCGCGGGCCGCTCCAGGCCACCGGCCGCGATGGCCCGAGAAAGGCCTCCACCAGCACCGCCTTGTGGCTCGGCGGGTCGCGGTCGGCGACGTAGGGGATCGCCAATGCGCCCCAGCGGCGCAACCAGTGGCAGAGGTTGAGGTTCACTTCCTGAACATCACCGCGCACATACACCGGGGTCAGCCCCAGGCGCGGCAGGTCGGGCGCCGGTGCCGCGCTACAGGGCTCCAGGGCCAGGCTGAAACTGAAGCTGGACCCCAACCCCGGCTCGCTGACGGCGGTCAACTGACCCTGCATCATGCGCGCCAGTCGTTGGCAGATCGCCAGGCCGAGCCCGGTGCCCGAGGTCTTCTGTTCCAGCCAGTTGGGGACGCGGTAGTAGGGCTCGAACAGGTTGGCCTGGAACTCCGGAGCTATTCCCGGGCCGCTGTCCACCACCTGGAAACGCAGGCCGGGAGCCTGGCCCACCGGCGTTTGGGCATGCAGGCGCAGCACCACATGGCCGGACTCGGTGAACTTGATGGCGTTGCTCACCAGGTTGTTGAGGATCTGACGAATGCGCTCGCCGTCGCCGCGCACCTGCTCGGCGACATTCGGGTCCAGGGTCACGTACAGGCGCAGGCCTTTGCTGCGGGCCCGGGCCGAGTAACTGAAGGCCACTTCCTCCACCAACTGGATCGGCGAGAACGGCGCGTGGTTCAAGCTCAGCCGACCGGACTCGATCAGTGACAGGTCGAGGGTGTCGTTGATGGTCCGCATCAACGCCGAGGAGGCTTGTTGGGTGGCTTCCAGGTAGTCGCTCTGCTGTGCGCTGAGGGCGGTGGTACGGAGCATTTCCAGGGAGCCGAGGATGCCGTACATGGGAGTGCGGATCTCGTGGCTCAAGGTGCTGAGGAACAGGGTTTTCTCGCGGTTGGCCTGGTCCGACAGCCGCTTGGCCTGCCGCAGCGACTGCTCGGCCACCTTGAAGTCGGTAACGTCGCTGATGCAGCACAGCACCGCAGCCACGCCGTTGTAGCCGGTGGGCGCGCAGGTCAGCTGGATGAACGTGCCATCCTCAAGGGCATGGTCAATCGCGTGCACGCGGCCATGCGATTCGCCAAGAATCCGTTCGCGCAAGCCGGGGACCGAAGTCAGCCAGCGCCGCCCGGATTCGTTGCCGAGGATCAGCCGGCCGTTGTCGCGGCGCATCAGGCACAGGCCCACGGGGGCTACCTCGATGAAGCGCCGGTTGAGGGAGACGCTGTCCGCCAGGGCGCTGTAGTGCCGTATCGCCGGCTCCACCAGGCGCAGGCGGATATAGCGCGCGCCGAGAAAAATCGCCGCGAACAGCAGCAAGGTCACCAGCAGGGTGCTGTACAGCGGGCCGGAACTGTCTTGCAGCAGTTGGCTGACCGGCGCGTAGTACACCAGGCGCCAGCCGGCGTTGCCCACCGATAGGTTGAGCACGATGTAGTCGGGCAGCCCGCCCAGGCGGTGCAGGCCGAAGGAGTCTGCGTCGGCCGGCAGGTGCGACAGGCTCACGGGCACTTGCCAGTTCGCGCTGTGCAGCACCAGCGCGCCTTCGGCGTCATAGAGCAGGTATTTGCCCTGGTGCAGCTCCAGCGGGTCGAGCGCCAGGTCGGCCTCGGTGAGCTCCAGGCCGAGCCAGCCCTCGCTGGCGTGCTGCTCGTCCACCGGGCGCAGCAGGTACACCTGCTTGTTGCCGTCGGCACCGGTCCAGTACCACAAGGTTCGCGCCCCTGGGTGCTGGGTCAGCAGGTTCTGCGCGGTGCGCAGGTCAAGCTGCTTGAGCCAGGGGGCGGCGCTGGCGTCCTCGGATGACGAGATGGGTTTGCGGCCTGGCGGCTGGTAGAGGGTGCTGACCAGGCCCTGTTCCGGGGCCATGTAGAGCAGTTGGCTGCGAGTGTTGTCGACCTCGATCAGATCGCGGGCAGTGAGTACCAGAGCCCAGGGCGATGATCCTGCATGGCCGAATGGTAATACTCGCAGTTGATCGTTAGTTGCCAGGAAATGGCGGGTGGAAGAACTAAGGCGATCATCGCTAGTGCGTACCACCGAGGAAGAAATGGCCTTCAACAGGTTTTCCCGTTGATTGAAGAATTGTTGGGCCTTGAATGCCGCGGCATTCATCTGCCGACGATAGTTGGACAGTGTTTCATTAAGTGACCAATGAATCACAAAGCCGGCGATGATCAGAATGCAGAACAGCAGGCTGTACATGAACAGCCGCAGCAGGATCACCGGGGCATGGGACCCGGAAAAGTGGCTGGTAAGGCTTTCGAAATGGGCTGGTGTATGCATTGGGCCATGGTAGAAATAACTTTCCAGGCCAATCTTCAGAATATTCTTAATGCCGGCGGTTTAAGAAGATTCTCATTTGTTAGTTTGCCTGTTGACTCGACCATTTCTGCCTCTTGTGCTCTAACGCAAAGGCTTGGAAGTTATGGTTCTGGTTAAAAAAACCGTCAGTCTCGCGGTCAGTTCCGCGCTGTCATTGATGACACTTGTTGCTCCCTCCGCCAGAGCTGGCGATTTTGAAAACATCGATGTTTCTTCCGCGGAAGGTGAATCGCGGGTTCTGGATGATGCCCGCGTTGACCACTCCGGCAGCGGCCCGGCCGTGCGTGTCAGTGGTTCGCAAAATCAGTTGCAGGGCAGCGGATACGAGATCCACGCCACCGCGGGAGGCCCGAGCAACTCGGTGGTGGGCGTGCAGGTGGCGGCGGGCGGCAAGGCCCAGCTGTCCAATGTGACCATCACCACTGGCGGCTCCGACTTCGCCACCGGCGCCACGTCCTCTGGCGCCGGCAGCCGCTTGATCCTCAACGACGTGAACATCACCACCCAAGGTCACCAGAGCAGCGGCGTGGTGGCCTCTGCCGGTGGTCAGGCGGTACTGTCCGGGGGCTCTATCAGTACCTCGGGCAACCAGGCCTCGGCATTGTCGGCCACTGGCAAGGGCTCGGTGATCAAGGCCTCGAACCTGACCCTGAGCAGCACCTCGAGCGGATTTTCCCAGGTCGTGCAGGCCCAGGACGGCGCGAGCATCGAACTGGAGCAGGTTGATATCAACTACCAGGGCTCTTCCTCGGCGCTGTCCGCCGAAGGCGTGGGGTCGTCCATCGGAGCCAATGGCGTCAACATCAATGCCAGCAACGGGCGTGGCGTGGGCGTCAACAGTGCTGCGCTGACCTTCAGCAACGGCACCATCAATGCCAAGGGCGATGGCATCACCTTGAGCGGCCTGTACCAGAAGCCGGGCGGCACGGCGGTGGTCAGCAACAGCCGGATCACCTCGCAGAACGGCATCGGCATCAACGTCAATGCCAACCAATCCGCCGCTGACCTGGACAACGTGCATATCACCACCCTGGGTGACTATGGCTCGGCGATCTGGATGCCGGGCAGCAACACCCGGGTAGACGTCAAGAACAGCATTCTGCAAACCAGCGGCACTCAGGCCGTGGCCATCGACAACCGTGGCGGTGTGTTCAGCATGGACGGCGGTTCGATCATCACCCAGGGCAACAGCGCCCATGGGCTGTACGCCTCGCCGGACACTTCAAACAGCCCCGGCGCGGAGTTCAACGTCAGCCGCGTATTGATCGAAACCAGCGGGCGTGGCGCCGTAGGGGCATTGGCACGGATGTCGGGTGCCAAGATCAGCCTGAGCAACAGCCGCATCGTCACCCACGGTGATCTGGGCTATGGCCTGTTCGCCTCGGGCCGTGGCGCCAGCGTGCAACTGCTCGACAGCGACGTGCAGACCGCGGGCGCGCAGGCCCACGGCCTGGCCATCAGCAACAACGCCACCACCCGCTTGCAGGGGGCGACCCTGGCAACCAGCGGAACCGACGCCAACGGCATTGTCAGTTACGCCACCGGCGCCGGGGTGGTGAACAACGTCGAGGTCACGTCCAGCCATATCCAGACCCAGAACGGCGCCGGCATCCTGGTCAACGGCGGCGGCCTGAGCACGCGCTTCACCGACAGCAGCCTGACGGGTCGCAGCGCTGGCGAGCCGGGCACCGCCTTGTGGATCACCGACCGCGCCGACGGGGTGCTGGCCGGCGTGGTGCAACTGGAGGCTGTCAGGTCGCAGTTGGTGGGTGACGTGCAGGTGGACGGCGGCAGCCTGCAACTGTCCCTGGCCGACCATTCCAGCCTGGATGGGGCGATCAGGGGTGGCAGCCGGGACACTCGGTTGAGCCTGGACGACAGCAGTGCCTGGACCCTGCGTGGCGACTCCCAGCTCACTCGCCTGAGCAACAACGGCGTGGTGGAGTTCGCCGATCCCGGCTTGGCGGGGGCCTTCAAGCAGTTGCAGGTCAGTGGCGACCTCGAAGGCAACGGCCACTACATCATGAACACCGACCTGGGCCGGGAGCAGGGTGACCGGTTGATCGTCGGTGGCCAGGTCACCGGCAACAACGACATCCTGGTACGCAACTCCGGCAGTGAGCCAGGGGCCGAAGGGCAAAGCCTGACCCTGGTGCAAAGCGCGGGTGGCCCGGGGGCGTTCAGCCTGGCCAACCGTGACGGCGTGGTGGATGCCGGCACCTACCGCTACGGCTTGCAGGCCGACGGCTCGGGCAACTGGAACCTGGTGAACGTCGGCCGTACCCAACCGGCGCCGGGACCGGACAACCTTTCCACCGGCGCCAGCGCGGCGGTCAACAGCAGCGCCATCGCCAGCTTGCGAGCCACCTGGGACGCCGAGCGCGCAACCTTGGTACAGCGCCTGGGCGACCTGCGCCAGGGGGCGGATCGCCAAGGGCTGTGGATACGCGGGTTCGGCCAGCAGCAGTCGCTGGACAATGGCGTCGGCCGCGATTTCTCCCAGCGTGTGCAGGGCACTCAGTTGGGAATGGATACGCGGATCGACACCGCCGGCGGTGCGCTGGTGCTGGGTGCATTGGCCGGCTACAGCCAGACCGACCGCGACTTCAAGCACGAGGGCAGTGGCAAGCTCGACAGTTACCATGTGGGCGGCTACGCCACCTACCTGGATGATTCGGGCTGGTACACCGATACCCTGTTGACCCTCAACCGCTGGTCCACCCGCCTGGATGTGCGGGGCACCGACGGCGCCAAGGTTGCCGGGCATTCACGCAGCAAGGGTGCCGGCCTGTCGGTGGAAGCCGGCAAGCAGATCGACCTGGGCAACCGCTGGTTCGTCGAGCCTCAGGCGCAGGTCTCCATGCTCTATGCGCGCTCCGACAACTACCGCCTGGACAACGGCCTGCAGGTGCAGCCTGGCGAAGGCCTGTCGACCCAGATCCGCAGCGGTGTCCGGGCCGGGCGCTACCTGCAACTGGACGATGGCACGGGTTTGCAGCCTTACCTCAAGGCTGGCTGGGTCGAGGACCTGTCGGCGCAGAACAAGGTCCGCACCAACGGCATCGCCAGTCGCCCCGATGGCAGCGGTGGCGGCTGGTACGCTGGCGTCGGCATCAACGCCGAGCTGAGCCGCCACCACCAGCTGTATGCCGAGCTTGAGACCAGTGAGGGCTCGAACATCGACCGGCCGTGGGCCGCCAACCTGGGTTATCGCTTCAGCTTCTGAGGTGCATGCATCGCCGCGGCCAATGTCTGGCGCACGCCTTCGGCATAGCAGGTCTTGACGATCGGCCCGAGCAAGCGTTGCAGGGCCGAATCGTCGAGGATCAGCGGCGAGCTGAGCAGGTAGTGCATCTCCACCATCTCCCGCAGCAACGGGTCGAACAGTCCCAGCAGGCGCAGCAGGGTCTTGCCGATCACCCGTTGCTTGAAGGGCACGGCGCCATGCTGGCGGATCAGGTCCAGCAGTTCACGCTGGCTGGTGACGCCGGCGCCGCCCAGGTGCCAGGTCTTGCCGAACGCGGCGGGTTGTTCGAGCAAGCGGCATACCACCGGGCCGACGTCGGGCACGAAGACGAATTCGTGGGGGCGATCGAGGGGCCCCACCAGGTTCGCGGTGCCGCCCTGGAGCGCGGCTTGAAACGCGCTGTGCAGCAGGCTCTTGTCGACCCCGGGTCCGTAGAAGTCCGGCAGGCGCAGCACCGTGGCCTGGATTTTTCCCGCAGCGTGGGCCTGCCACAGCACCTGTTCCTGCGCCATGCGCATGCGCCCCTTGTAGCTGTTGGGCCGGCGCGGGTGATCTTCGGTCACTGGATTGCTCTGGGCCGGGCCGTAGGGGTAGACGGTGCCGATCAGCAGGATCTTGCGTACCCCGGCGGCGATCGCCCCGTCCAGGGTCTTGCGCATCAGTTGCGGGTGCAGTTCGAACTGCCAGTAGTTGACCCCCACCAGATAGATCAGGGTGTCGATGCCGGCGGCTGCGGCTTCGATGCTGGCGTTCTGGTCGGGATTCCAGGTCACGCATTCGGCCAGCGGGTCGGCGCCGAACGCCTGTTGCAGGCTGGCAGCATCGCGGCCCACCACTCGATAGGCCTGGCCCTGACTGCGCAGGCTGCTGGCGATACTTTGACCGATGGCGCCGACGGCACCAAACAGAGCGATTTTTGGCATGCTGAGGTTCCTTCTGGTTGACGAGTGCTTGCAGGGTGCAAAATCCTCGGCTAAATGAAAATTGCCTGTTCCTTGATGGTCTCTATAAAAAAATGCATACCCAGACAGACAGCACTCCTCACTGGGATTGGTACCGCAGCTTTCTCGCGGTGCTGGAAACCGGTTCGCTTTCCGCTGCCGGCCGTGCCATGGGCCTGACCCAGCCCACGGTCGGCCGGCATATCGATCAGCTTGAAGCCGCCCTGGGCCTGAAGCTGTTCATCCGCTCCTTCGACGGTTACGCCGCCACCGAAGCGGCGTTGGAGCTCAAGCCTTACCTGCTGCAGCTGGCGGCGGGAGAGGCGGCCTTGCGCCGGGTGGCCAGCAGCCACGGGCAGGGCGTGCAAGGCTGTGTGCGGATTTCGGCCAGCGAAGTCATCGGTGTCGAGGTATTGCCGCCGATGCTTGCCCGCTTGCGCCAGCAGCATCCCCAGCTGGTGGTCGAGCTGGTGCTGTCCAACCGTGCCGAGGACTTGCTGCAGCGCGAGGCGGACATCGCGGTGCGGATGTTTCGCCCGACCCAGGAAGCGCTGCTGGTGCGCCGTGTCGGGGAGATCGAACTGGGTCTGCATGCCCATCGCGATTATCTGGCGCGTGAGGGCACGCCGCAGACCCAGGAGCAGCTGGAGGGGCATGCGCTGATCGGCTTCGACCGGGAAAGCGCCTTTATCCGCCGCATGCAACAGCAGTACCCGCTGCTCTCCCGCGGTCGTTTTGCCCTGCGCAGCGACAGCGATCTGGCGCAACTGGCGGCGCTGCGTGCGGGGTTCGGCATTGGTGCCTGCCAGGTCCGGCTGGCCAGTGCCGATCCGCGGCTGGTGCGGGTCCTGGCCGCGGAGTTCGCGCCGCGTCTGGAAACCTGGGTGGCCATGCACGAAGACCTGCGAGATAGCCCGCGTTGCGCGGTGACCTTTGCCGCGTTGGTGCAGGGGCTGGCGGCCTACGCCGAGGGCGGTTGACGGCCGGGAGCTTGAGAAGGGATGTCCGGCGGCCCCGGCAGCGGTTTATCATACGCTGTATGTTTAAGCCCTCAGGAGGCAACGCCCATGGCATTCGGCAAGGTATTCATCGCCACTTCGGTGGACGGTTTCATCGCTCGCGACGATGGCGCCATCGACTGGCTGCCCAGCGGCGAATCCGCCGAGGACTATGGCTACGCCGCCTTCGTGGATACGGTGGACGGGATCGTCATGGGCCGCGCCACCTACGACAGCGTGCTGGGTTTCACCCCCTGGCCTTTCACCAAGCCGGTGGTGGTGCTCAGCCGCACCCTTGGCCAGCAGGATGTGCCACAGCGCCTGGAGGGCAAGGTCCGTATCAGTGCCGCGCAGCCTGTGGCACTGGTCGCGCAGTTGCGGGCCGAGGGCTGGAAGAGCGCCTATGTCGACGGCGGCAAGCTGATCCAGGCCTTTCTCCAGGCCGGCCTGATCGATGAAATGACCCTGACCCGGGTGCCGGTGCTGATCGGCACTGGCCGGCCACTGTTCGGCGCCCTGGCGCAGGACCTGCGCCTGAGCTGCATCGACTCCCGGCGCTATCCCGACGGGCTGGTCAGCACTCGTTATCGGGTCGAGCGCGAGGCCGCCCATGACTGAGCACCCCAAGCGCAGCGGCCGTCCGGCGGCGGGTCGCGAGCTGAGCCTGGACCAGGTTCTCGACGCCGGCCTGGCGCTGCTGGAGGCGTTGGGACCCCAGGGCTTCGGCGGCCGGGCCCTGGCGCGGCAACTGGGGATCACGCCGATGTCGGTGGCCTATCACGTCGGCGATCAGCACAACCTGATGCGCCTGCTGGTGGAGCGGGTGCACGCAGAGCCATTGCCCGAGCCGGCGCCGTCGTTGCTGCCGGGGCAACGGATCCAGGCGCTGTTGTGTGCGTACATGGCCCGGGTCCGTCGCCACCCGGCGCTGACCTTGTGCATCCTCGGCGATCCGCGGTTGTTCGCCGGTTCCCTGGCAGCCTTCAGCCAGCGCCTGCGCCAGGAAGTGCAGGCCTTCGACGCCGATCCGGTGCTGTTCGACCTGCTGGTGGACTACAGCCACGGCCACGCCCTGGCGCTGGCCCTGGCCGGCGAGGCCGGGGCAGGGCTGGACGGTGCATTCGAGGCGGGGTTGCGGCGCCTGCTGCGGTCCGATACCTGGCCGTCGCTCACTTGCATCTGACTCCCGCTGCCGGTGTCCAGCGACTTGACGTCATCCCTGATGAAGTACCCCGGCCAGTCCAGGTCGGTCGGCGGGCTGTCACCGGGCCTTTGCGACAGATCCGGGCGCGCTTTACATCCCTGCACCTTTGTTCACAGAAAATCACCAGAGCGCCACAGATTGCAACGCCGGCGCTGGGGATACTGCTGACTGCTCCGCTGGAGCACTCGGGACTGACGCGACTGAAGGAAGAACCACATGCGCGCACTGCTGACCTGCTTGCTGATCTCGACCCTGGGGGCCTTGCCCCTGGCCAGTGCCGGCGCGCTTCCGGCGTTCCACAAGGTGTTCGAGGATATTGTGGCCGACCAGCCCGGTTGCGCCGCCGGGGTGATGCGCGGCGGCAAGTTGATCTGGAGCGCGGGTTATGGCGTCGGCAACCTGGCGACCGGCACGGCGATCCAGGCCGATACCTTGTTCAACCTGGCTTCGGTGTCCAAGCAGTTCACCGCTTTCGCGATCCTCCAGCTTGAGGCCCAGGGGCGCCTCAGCCTGGATGATCCGATCCGGCGTTTCCTGCCCGAGCTGCCGGCCTATGCCCAGGGCATCAAGATCGCTCATCTGCTGCACCACACTTCAGGGTTGCAGGACTACATGCTGCTGGCCGAGCTGGCGGGGATCCCCCTGACCCAGCGCTTCACCCAGCAACAGGCGCTGGACCTGCTGGCGCGCCAGGACAGCCTGATGTTCCCGCCCGGCAGCGAATTCAGCTACAGCAACAGCGGTTACCTGCTGCTGTCGAGCATCGTCGAGCGGGTCAGCGGCCAACCGCTCAAGCACTATTCGCAGGCCAACATCTTCCAGCCCCTGGGCATGCAGCACTCAAGCATCGTCGACCAGTACCCGGTGCAGCTGCCGAACCTGGCGCAGGGCTATGAGTTGGACGAGCAGGGCAAGCCCCTCGTGGCGGTGGATGCGCGCTGGGAACAGACCGGCGACGGCCAGGTGCACAGCAACGTGGCGGACCTCATGCGGTGGTTGCGCAACCTGTCCACCGGGCGGATCGGAGGCCAGGCATTGGTCAAGCAGATGCGCCAGACCGCGCCCTTCAACGACGGCGACCCGGGCTACTACGGCATGGGCCTGGCCAACCGCAGCTATCGCGGCTTGCAGGAGCTGTCCCACAGTGGCAGCTGGGCCGGTTTCAGCACCGACGTGGCCTGGTATCCCAAGCTGGATGTTGCCACCGCGGTGTTGTGCAACCTGAAGGATGGCCAGGCGTCGGAGCGCGCTCGTCAATTGCTGGATACCTTGCTGGGCTCGCCCGGCGCTCCCACGCAAGGGGACATTCCAGCGCCGCCGCCGAGCATCAGGGCGGTGCCCAAGGCTGCCCTGGAAACCCTGGTGGCCGGCAGCTACCAGGACGCATCGGGCCGTCAATTCCAGCTGCAACGCAGCGGCGAGGGCTGGGCGCTGGAGAGCTTCCCTGATGTTCTGCCGCTGCTCCGGCACAGTGACCGGGTGTTGGCAGCAGACAACGACGGCACGCCGATCTACCTGGCGGCGGCTGGGCCAGGGCGGATCGTGGCCAACAACCCGGCTTCGAGTTATGCCCTGGCCCCGGCCTGGAAGCCCACGGACATCCGTCCCTACGTCGGTCTCTATGCCCTGAAAACCAGTCCCGGGCAGCTCAAGGTCTATGCCCGGCAAGGCAAGCTCTACGTGCGTATCGGCCCGCACACCTACCCGATGCAGCCACTGACCGCGGAGCGCTTCAGCGCCGGGGAGCTGGGGGTGCTCAGCTTTGCCGAGCAAGGAACGCTGCTGACCAGCAGCCTGGCGCGCAACCTGCGCTTCGGCAAGGTCCGGCAGGAATAGCGCCATGCCTGGCGCGGCAGCGCCCGGAAGCGCTTGCCGCTTTGGGCAACGTGGCGCAGGTGCTGGAGCTTGCAACAGGCCTCTTGTTCTTGAGTCGAACTCGTCAGGCTGGGCATTTTGCGATGTGGCTCGGGGCTCGGAAAAAGGCGGCAGCCACTTCGGGGGCCGGCTCAGGCCCCGGGCGCGCCTTCCTCGACTGCTATCGGGCCTGGTGCCGTACTGGTGGCCGCGGAGTGAGTGGTGCCAATGAACAGGTACATGGCCGGCACCATGAACAGAGTCAGCAGGGTGCCGATGGACAGCCCGGCGAAGATCACCAGGCCCATGTCGTGGCGGCCCGCCGCCCCGGCGCCGGACGCCCAGACCAGCGGCACCACCCCCAGGACCATGGCCGCGGTGGTCATCAGGATCGGCCGCAGGCGTACCGCCGCCGCCTCTTCGATGGCTTCGCGCTTGCTGTACCCGGCCAGTTGCAACTGGTTGGCGAACTGCACGATGAGGATGCCGTGCTTGGTGATCAGACCCAGCAGGGTCACCAGCCCGACCTGGGTGTACACGTTGATCGAGGCAAAGCCCATGGTGATGAAGGCCAGGGCGCCGAACAGCGCCGGCGGCACCGAGAACAGGATCACCACCGGGTCGCGGTAGCTCTCGAACTGGAACGCCAGGGCCAGGTAGACGATCAGGATCGAGAACAGCAGCAAGCCGACGAAGCCTCCGGATTCCTGGATGAACTGCCGTGACTCGCCGGCGTAGTCAGTGGAATAGCCCGAGGGCGCCACCTGTTCGAGGATGCCCTTGAGCTTGGCCAGCAGCTCGCCCTGGGACAGGCCGCTGACCCCGGACAGGGTGGCCGAGTTGAGTTGCTGGAAGTGGTTGATCGACTCCGGCTCCGTGGACGTCTCGATATGCGCCACGGTGCTGGCCGGGATCATGCTTCCTGACGGGGTGCGGATGTAGTAGTCGAGGATCTGCTGCGGGTTCAGGCGGTCCACCTGCAGCACCTGGGGGATCACCCGGTAGGAGCGCCCGGCGGTGGAGAAGTAGTTCACGTAGTTGCCCCCCAGGGCCGCCGACAGCGCGGCGCCGACGTCGGCCTGGGTCATGCCCAGGGCGGCGATCTTTTCCCGGTCCACCACCAGCTTGGCCTGGGGCTTGTCGAGCTTGAGGTCGAGGTCGGAGAACCAGAACAGCTTCTGCCTGGTGGCTTCGGCGAGCACTGCCTGAGCCACTTCGTTGAGGTTGGCCACCGATTCGGTGGTGCTGATCACGAACTGCACCGGCAGGCCCTGGGCCCCTGGCAGTGACGGCAGGGGGAAGGCGGCGATGGCGGCGCCGGGTACCTGGTTCCATTTCTGCTGCAGGTCGAGGATCAACTGCGCCTGGGTGCGGCTGCGGTCCTCCCAGGACTTGAGCAGCACCCCGCCCAGCCCCTGGTTCAGCGACGGCAGTCCGGTGAGCTGGAACATCTGCAGGTATTCGGGCTCCTTGTTGGCGATCTGGAACGCCTGGTCGGCAATCCGCTCCATCTGCTGCGGCGACGCGGTGGGCGCGCCCTTGATCTGCATGAACACCAGACCCTGGTCCTCGGTGGGCGACAGCTCGCTCTTGGCGGTCATGCCGCTGGCGGCCACCAGCAGGAACAGCAGGAAGCCGAAGGTCACCAGCACCGGCCAGCTATCCAGCCCGGCCGCCAGCACTCGATGGTAGCGTCCTCGCAGCCAGTCGAAGTAACGGTCCAGGCGCTTGGCGAAACGGCCTTCTTCCTGGCCGTCCTTGAACAGCTGCGAAGTCATCATCGGCGACAGGGTCAGGGCGATCACCGCCGACACCGTCACCGCGCCGGCCAGGGAAAAACAGAACTCCTTGAACAGCGCCCCGGTCAGGCCGCTGCGCAGGCCGATGGGCACGTAGGCGGCGATCAGCACCACGGTCATGGCGAGGATCGGGCCACCCAGTTCACGGGCCCCGAGCAGCGCCGCGTCCAGCACGCCGCGGCCTTCTTCCTTGATGTGCCGGTCGACGTTCTCCACCACGATGATCGCGTCGTCGACCACCAGGCCGATGGCCAGCACCAGGGCCAGCAGGGTCAGCAGGTTGATCGAGTAGCCCAGCAGGTACATGACGAAAAAGGTGCCCACCAGCGACAGCGGGATCGCCACCAGGGGCACGATCACCGCGCGGAACGAGCCGAGGAACAGGTAGATCACCACCGAGACGATGATCATGGCTTCCACCAGGGTCTTCACCACCTCGTAGATCGAGGTGTTGATGAAGGCCGTGGAGTCGTAGACGATCTCGCCGCGCACCCCGGCGGGCAGTTGCGATTGCAGGTCGGGAAAGGCTTTGCGCACGTTCTCGGCGACATTGAGGATGTTGGCGGTCGGCGCCGCCTTGATGCCGATGAACACCGAGCGCTTGCCAGAGAAGGCCACGCTGCTGTTGTAGCTCTCGGCGCCCAGGGTGACGTTGCCCAGGTCCTCCAGGTGCACCAGGGCGTCGCCGTTGTGCTTGACCACCAGGCGCTTGAATTCGTCCACCGTGTGCAGGTCGGTGCCGGCGGTAAGGTCCACGGTGATCATCTGGCCCTTGGTCGAGCCCACGGCGGACAGGTAGTTGTTGCTGGCCAGGGCGCTGGCCACGTCCTGGGCGGTGACGTTGTGGGCCGCCAGCTTGTCGGGATCGAGCCAGGCGCGCAGGGCGAACTGGCGCCCGCCGAGAATCTCCGCGGTCTGTACGCCTTCCAGGGAGTCGAGCTTGGGCTTGACCACCCGCACCAGGTAATCGGTGATGTTGTTGGTGGCCAGGGTGTCGCTGTAGAAACCCAGGTACATGGCGTCGGTGGTCTGGCCTACGGCCACCGTCAGCACCGGTTCCTGGGCCTGGGCCGGCAGTTGGTTCTTCACCGAGTTGACCTGGGTGTTGATCTCGGTCAGCGCCTTGCTCGAGTCATAGTTCAGGCGCAGGGTCGCGGTGATGGTGGACAGCCCGGTGATGCTGGAGGAGGACAGGTAGTCGATGCCCTGGGCCTGGGCGATGGCCGCTTCCAGGGGCTGGGTGATGAAGCCGGCCACCGTCGCTGCATCCGCGCCGTAGTAGTAGGTGCTGATGGTCACCACGGTGTTTTCCGTGCGCGGCCACTGGTTGACCGGCAGCTCGAAGATCGAGCGCAGACCCAGGATCAGGATGAACAGCGAAACCACCACGGCCCAGACCGGGCGCTTGATGAAGGTGTCGGTGAAATTCATGGCCGGGCCCTAGTGTTCTTGTGGCGTCGGGGAGGGATCGTTCAAGGGCGCGTCGCGGTCGACGATCTTCACCGGCGAACCGTTCTTGAGCTTCATCTGGCCGCTGGTGATCACCAGGTCGCCTTCCTTGACGCCGGACAGCACCGCCACCTGGTCGCCCCGGGTCGGGCCGGTTTCGATAAAGGTCTGCTGCGCGGTGAACAGCGCCTCGCCTTGCTCGTTGTTCTTCTGGGTGGCGATGAACACCGTGGTGCCGTAAGGGTTGTAGGTGACCGAGGTCTGCGGCAGGGTCAGGTAGCGCTGGGTGCCGCCGAAGGCGACCACGGCCCGGGCGAACATGCCCGGCACCAGGCTGCGCTTGGGGTTGTCGATGGTGGCTTCCACCGTGACGTTGCGGGTATTGGGGTCGAACTGGGTGTCGATGGAACTGACCCGACCGCTGAAGTTCTGCTTGGGCAGGCCATCGGCGCTGACCGTGACGCTCTGGCCGATGGCAACCTGCTGCACCTGGGTCTGGGGCACGTTGAAGTCGATGTAGATGGGGTCGAAGGTCTGCAGGTTGGCGATCTTGTCTCCGGGATTGAGGTATTGCCCGAGGTTGATCCCGGTGATGCCGATACGGCCGGCGAAGGGCGCGCGGATGCTCTTTTTCGCCACCAGCGCGCGCTGCTGCTCGGCGGCCGCGAGCTTGGCCTTGAGGTCCGCCTCGTCGGCTTCGACCTGGGCCTGGGACACCGCGCTCACCGCCAACTGCGCCCTGTCACGCTTGAGTACCGTGCCGGCCAGGTTGGCCGTGGCCTCCAGCGCGCGCAACTGGGCGATGTCGGCGTCGGCATTCAACTGCACCAGCAGGTCGCCCGCCGCCACTTCCTGGCCGGGCTTGAAGCCGATGCTGCGAATGATGCCGCCGACCTCGGTGGTGACGTCCACCCCGCGCACGGTCTTCATCGAGCCGACGGCCGAGAGGCTCGGTTGCCAGTCTTCGTATTGCGCCTTGAGCGCGGTCACCACGGCGGGTGGCAGAGGCACCTTGGCCTGGGCGATCAGCTTGGAGATCTGCGCGAACTTGACCCCGCCGATCACCGCGACAATCAGCAGCACCACACCCAGCATGATCAGCATGGGCCGCAGCAGGCGGCGCTTGCGCGGCGCCTGCGGAGCCGCGGCGGGGTGCGCGGTGGCGGAGCTGGAATTGACGTCGGCCATGGCGGATCTCACTTAGGGCAAGGGTGCAGGTCGGGTGGTGGCGGCCGGCGCGGGCGCCAAGGTGCGGATACCGGTCGCTGCGGCCCCGACTTGAGCGTGCTCGCGGTCGTGCGCAGGGGCCGGCGGATACATCTCCTTGAGCGACGGCCAGCCGAAACGGTCGGGACTGCCGAGGCTGGAAGGATCGACATCGTGGCGTTTCCACCAGCCGCCGCCCAGGGCCTGGAACAGTGCGGTGGTGTCGCTGTAGCGGGCGGCCTGGGCCCGGACCCGGCCGACAATGGCGTTCTGGTAGGTCTGCTGGGCGGTGAGCAGGTTCAGGTAGCCCACCGCGCCCAGGCGGTACTGGGCCTGGGCCAGGTCCAGGCTCTGGCGCGCGGCGCTCTCGGCGGCCACTTGCTGCTTGAGGGCCTCGGCGTCGGCTTCGAGGGCGCGCAGGGCGTTGGCCACATCCTCGAAGGCGGCGATCACCGTGCTGCGATAGCGCGCGGCGGCCTCATCGTAGGCGGCCACCGCGGCGCGCTTGCGATGCTCCAGGGCCCCGGCGTCGAAGATCGGCTGGGTGATCGAACCGGCCAGGCTCCAGACCCCGGTGCCCGAGGAAAACAGCCGGGTGCCGGCCAGCGCCGTGGAGCCCAGGGAGCCGGTGATGCTGAACTGCGGCAACTGATTGGCGATGGCCACGCCGATCTCGGCACTGGCCTGATGCAACTGGGCCTCGGCTGCGCGCACGTCGGGTCGTTGCTCGACTATCGCCGAGGGCAGGCTCAGGGGCAGTTCCTCGGGCAGGTGCAGGGACGCCAGCTGGAAGTGCTCGCCGCGGTCCTGGCTGGGGAAACGGCCCAAATAGGCCTGCAGCTGGTTGCGGGTTTGCGCCAGTTGCTTCTGCAGCGCTGGCAGGGTGGCGCGGGTCTGGGCCAGCGTCGCTTCCTGGGTCAGCAGGTCACTGTCGCCGATGGCCCCGAGCCGGCGTTGCGCCCGCAGCAGCTCGAGCTGATCGCTCTGCAGGCCGATCACGCTTTCGGTGGCGGCGATCTGGTCGCGCACCGAGGCCAGGCTGATGGCGCTGTTCACCAGGTTGGCGCTCAGGGTCAGGTAGGCGGCTTCGAGCTGGTAGCGCTGGTAGTCCACCTGGGCGCCGCTGGCCTCGATCTGCCGGCGGTTGCCGCCGAACACGTCGGGGGCATAGGACACAGTCAACGACGCCGAGTTGAGGGTAAAGATCTGCCCTGACGAGCCACCGGCCGCCGCCGCGCCGCTGGTGCCCAGGGCGCTGGCAGCGGAGGCTTTTTCCCGGGTTTTCGACAGCGAGGCGCCAAGGGACGGGAACAGCGAAGCCTGCTCGGCATACAGCAACTCATTGGCCTGGCGCAGGGCGGCCTGGGCGGCGTCGATATCGGGGTTGGCCCGCAGTGCTTCCTCCACCAGGGTGTTGAGCTCGGGTGAGCGGAACAGCGTCCACCATTGCCCGGGGATGTCCATGCCGGCCACCCAGCGCTGCGCCGTGCCAGCGTTGGCGATCTGCGCCGAGGCCGTGCTGGCGGGCAGGGGCGTGGCGCTGTAGCCGGCGTCTGCGGCGAGTTCGGGGCGAGTGAAGTCCGGCCCGACCGCGCAGCCGGCCAGCCAGGCGCTGCAGATCAGGCTCAAGGGCGGCAGGGCGAAGGCGAACAGGACAGGGTGTCGGGTGGGTTTTCGACCGGCGCGGCCGTTGCTCGGTGGCCGGCCGCCGGGGGATGGGGGCGGCAGCTGTCGCTCTTTCATAATCACTCGAATGGATCGATCGGTGAGAGGTTTCAACGGCCATCTGGCTGCCGGGCCAAGCGCAGGACAGGCACCCCCCTCAAGCAGCGCGCTGCGCGAGGTGCCATGAACGTTAATGGATGAGTGGACTAACCGCCAATAGAGGAAATCTTGTGCGGTGCGGCGATCGGTGGCCTGGAGCTATCTCCATCGGTGTCCATCGCCCCGCGCCTGCTCGACGGCGCTGACCCCTACCAGTGATCGAACAGTTGCTTGACCTGTAGCGCCTCCTTGCAGCGCAGCAGCGCCAGGCGAAAGCGCGGGTTGGAAAACAGCCGCGCTGTGTCCGCCAGCAAGTCCAGGTGCTGCTGATCGGCGGGGGCGGGCACCAGCAGCACGAGAATATCGCTCACCGGCTGGTGGTCGGGGGCGGCAAAGGCCATGGGGCTCTGCGGCCGCAGGTACAGGGCGTGGATGGCGTCCAGTTCCGCCAACCGGGCATGGGGCAGCGCCACGCCATCGCCGATCGCGGTACTGGCGGCCAGCTCCCGGCGCCACAGACTGGCCGTG
This sequence comes from Pseudomonas saponiphila, assembly GCF_900105185.1. NCBI lineage: Bacteria > Pseudomonadati > Pseudomonadota > Gammaproteobacteria > Pseudomonadales > Pseudomonadaceae > Pseudomonas > Pseudomonas saponiphila. Next base: position 2,570,490 of record NZ_FNTJ01000001.1, read on the forward strand.
ACCCCATCGCCGGGCAACTGTCGCGTCTCCTGAAGATGACGGCCCACCTGCTCGAACAAGCGCTGTTTGTTCGAGACGTTGACGGCCAGGAGAATGTCTTCGACCTGCAGGTAGCGGGCAAGCTTGCTCATGCTGTTCTCCGGGAGTTTCAGGCTTGGCGTGAGCTTTATTGAAGCGCATTTGCCGGACACGACGGGGGCGGCCCCAGCATTCTTTACGAACTTTTTAGGTCGGCGTCGGGCCCTGAAGTCGCTGCCTTTCAGCCCATGGCCTGGGCCGGGTGCAGCCGTCGGTGCGCTTCGCGGATTTTCAGCAGGCTGCTGGAAATCAGAGTCTTGAGCAGGCCTGGCGGAGCATCAACACGGATCAGGATCGACGGCGAAACCTGTACCGGCATGTGGATGCCCATTGACTGGAGCAAGGGGGGACTCGCTGCCGAACGTGCGGCAGCGGGTACCAGGCGGCTACTCCAGCTTCAGGGCCAGCCCTTGCGCCTGGGGCAGGGGATTGTGCATCAGCCGGCCGACCACCAGGGCGCCTAGCAGGGCCAGCAGGCCCGCTACCGCTAGCACCAGCCCGAAGCCGCCGACAAACGCCTGCTGCGCCAGGGGCTCAACCATGGCCCGGGCTTGTGGTGGCAGGCCGGCCAGGGCGCCGGGCATGTCCCCGGCCACCACGCGGGAGGCAATGTCCGGCGCGTATAGCGTCCAGTTGCCGGGCAGTTGCCGCAGGCTGCCTTGCAACAGCTGTTGGGTATGGCTGGCCAGCAGCGCGCCGAACACGCCGATGGCCAGCATGATGGCGCTGAAGCGCATGGTGGTGCTCATGCCCGAGGCCATGCCGGTGCGCTCCCGGGGGACGCAGGCCATGATGTTTTTCTGCGTGTCGCCGTTGAGCAGGCCGGCCCCGGCGCCGGTCACGGCAATCGCCAGGGCGAAGCTCAGGTAGCCGCCGCTGTGCACCGCCCAGGCGCTGAGCAGGTTGCCGCCGCCGACCAGGGTCAGCCCGGCGGCCATCAGGGTTGCCGGAGCATAACGTCCTGCCAGGCGCGCGCCGATCCGTGGGCAGATGAGCATGGTCAGGGCGAAGGGCAGCATGCCCAGGCCCGAGGCAATGGCCGAGAAGCCCAGGCCGTTCTGCAGGTAGAAGGGCAGCAGGGTCATCATCACCTGGGCGCAGCCGGCGTAGGCGAACATGCCCAGCAGGGCGCCGATGAAACGCGGATGACGGAACAGCTGCAGATCCACCATGGGCCGGCGTTGCAGGCGTTCGATCAGCACGAACAGGCCCAGCAGGGCGACGCCTGCCAGCAGCCGGGTGGTGGTGGCCGGGTGGCCCCAGCCGATGCGATTGGCTTCGATCAGGCCCCAGATCAGGCACAGCAGGCTGGCGCTGAAGGCCAGGCTGCCCCAGGGATCGAGGCGCGCGGCCTGGGTATCTCGGGATTCGGGCACATTGCGCAGCACGCTCCACAACAGCAGGGCGCCCACCGGCAGGTTGAAGTAGAAGATCCAGCGCCAGCCGCAGTATTCGGTGATCAGCCCGCCGACCGTGGGCGCGGCGGTCATCGCCATGCCCATGCAAGCGCCCCAGAAGGCCCAGGCCCTGGCCCGCTCCACCTCGTCATGGAAGGTGTGGCCGATGGAAGCCAGGGCCGAGGTCAGCAGCAGCGCCGCGCCCACGCCCTTGAAGGCTCGGGCGATGTCCAGCAGCAGCGCATTGGGGGCGGCGCCGCAGCCCAGGGAAGCGAGGATGAACAGGCCCAGGCCGCAGAGCAGGGTCTTTCGGCGCCCGAAGCGGTCGGCCAGGCTGCCCGCCGGCAGCAGCAAGGCGGCAAAGGCCAGCATGTAGGCACTGACCACCCATTCGATATCGGCGAAGTTGGCCCCCAGGTCGCGGGCGATGCTCGGCAGGGCGACGGCGACGATGTTGGTGTCGAGGACGATCAGCGAGCAGACCCCGGAAGCGGTCAGCAGGGTTGCCCGCGGGTTGACGGGGCGGCTCATGGCGCAGTCCGCCGGTTGCGCAGGCTGTGGGGAGTGTCCGGGGTGCAGATTGCTTTGTAGGCAATGCCGAGTCGAGTGTGCCCGGCCACGGCGTTGTGTAGGCCGCAACAGACGATCATTGCCGGAAACAGCGGTTTGACGGACATGGCAGAGGCTCTCTACTGTGAAGGTCCGCCCAGCTTATCCCGGGCTTTGCGGGCTTTTGTTAGCCGCCAAGCGCCAGTTCATTACCTTTGAGCTAATGCCGTTTATGGAAATTCGCCACTTTCGCTACTTCCTCGCCGTGGCCCGGCAACGCAATTTCACCCGTGCCGCCGAGCAGTTGGGGATTGCCCCGCCGACCTTGAGCCGGCAGATCCAGGACATGGAAAAAGCCCTCGGCACCCGCCTGTTCGTGCGTCAGCAGCGCGAGGTCAGCCTCACCGAAGCCGGTGCCACCTTGCTCATGGAGGCCGAAGCCACGGTGCGCCAGTTCGAGTTCGCCCAGCGCAATGCCCAGCGCGCGGGACGGGGCGAGATCGGTCATATCGAGCTGGGTTATGTGGCGTCGGCGGTGTACGGCGGGTTGCTGCAGAAGCAGGTGCAGGGTTTCAGCCGCGATTGTCCGGACGTCAGCCTGAATGTGCGGGAGTGTCCGATGGCGACCCTGCCGGCGCGGGTCGCCGACGGGCGCCTGGATGTCGGCTACATCCGTTCGCCCATGACCCTGCCCGAGGGCGTCGAGGCCATTGCCCTGGACGCTGAAGGCTTCGTCCTGGCGCTGTCCGCCGAGTCCTGGCTGTGCCGCCTGCCGCAGATCGCCTCCGAGCACCTGCTCAATGAAACCTTCATCCTTCCGGAACAGATCAGCGGCACCTTGCAGGTCGCGGCCCAGGGGGCCTATGCCCCGAAACTGGGCGCCCAGCCCGGTGGCCTGGTGGCGGTACTGGCCCTGGTATCCCTGGGGCAGGGCGTGGCGGTGGTACCCGAATCGGTGGTGGGCCATGTCAACCTGCCCAACGTTGTGTACCGGCCCATCGGCGGCAGCTCGGCAAGTTCCTGGCTGTCGTTGATTCACCGGCGTTTCGAACAGGCGCCGGCGGTGGTGCGCTACATCGAGCAGGTGCGTCGCGAGTACCGGCGCAAGGCTTGATAGCGCGTGTTCAAGGGCGCGCCCGGCGCGCATAATCCCCGGGCCGTTTCCTACCCTTCAGGAGTTATGCCGTTGATGCTTGATCACCTGGACCATCTGGTACTGACCACCGTCGATCCCGTGGCTGCCGAGGACTTCTATGTGCGGGTGCTGGGGATGGGCCTGGAAACCTTTGCCGGAGGGCGCAAGGCCTTCAAGTACGGCAATCAGAAGATCAACCTGCACGTGCGCGGTCAGGAATTCGAGCCCAAGGCCCACCTGCCGGTGCCGGGGGCGCTGGACCTGTGCTCTATCGCCAGCGTGCCCCTGGAGCAGGTGATTGCTCACCTGCAGCGGGTCAACTGGCCGATCATCGAAGGGCCAGTGCCGCGCACCGGTGCCACGGGGCCGATCCGCTCGGTGTACCTGCGGGATCCGGACTTGAACCTGATCGAGATTTCCGAGCTGCTCTAGCACCGGCCAGGGGGATGCCGGATAAAGTTTTGTAATGATTTCCCGCTGGGGAATCGGCCCGTCCTGGCTGTAATCTCCAAGTCCGTTTTTTCACTCAGGACTTGCATGAACACGCTCTCGGAGCCCCCCAGTCGGCGCTCTTTCCTTGTTTCGCCCCATGACCTATCGCGCCATTCGCTCGCACTGAGGCCTTGCTCTTCAGGCAGCCATTCTCCCGGCCGCACTTTTCTGGCATTTGCCACATCCTTTTCTGACCAGCCCGCTCCCAAGATCTCGCAGTTCCTGCGTCTTGGCGCTCGCTCGCGTCTGGCCGTTTGAATTTTCCGGAGAACTTGAGTCGTTATGGAATGGATTGCAGACCCCACGGCCTGGCTTGGCCTGTTGACCCTGATCGTCCTGGAGCTGGTACTGGGCATCGACAACCTGGTGTTCATCGCCATCCTCGCGGACAAGCTGCCGCCGGAGCAGCGTGACCGCGCGCGGCTGATCGGCCTGTCCCTGGCATTGCTGATGCGCCTGGGCCTGCTGGCCAGCATCTCGTGGATGGTGACCCTGACCCAGCCGCTGTTCGAAGTGCTTGGGCACAGCTTCTCCGGCCGTGACCTGATCATGCTGTTCGGCGGTGTGTTCCTGTTGTTCAAGGCCACCATGGAGTTGCACGAACGCCTGGAGGGCCATGTCAGCCAGCGCGCGGGCAGCACCACTTACGCCCTGTTCTGGCCGATCGTGGCGCAGATTGTGGTGCTCGATGCAGTGTTCTCCCTGGACGCGGTGATCACCGTGCGGATTTCGGTGAACGTGACCGAGCGTTTCGCTAATACGTGACCGGTGCTTCCACCCCGGTTGCGCGGGTTCTGGATTGTAATCGCATCGGTCACGATGCGGCTTGTTCCTCGGCTTTTTTTCGGCGCAGCGACTCGCCTTTCATCGTCAGTCGGTAGGCGTTGTGCACCAGGCGGTCGAGGATGGCATCGGCCAGGGTCGGGTCGTTGATCCAGCCGTGCCAGTGCTCGATGGGCAGTTGGCTCGTCAGGATGGTGGAGCGGCTGCCAGCGCGGTCGTCGATCACCTCCAGCAGGTCATGCCGGGCTCCTTCCTCCAGCGGGGCTAGCGCCCAGTCGTCCAGCACCAGGACGTCGACCTTTGCCAGCTGTTGCAGGGTACGGCCGAAGCTGCCGTCGCCATGAGCGATGCGCAGTTGTTCCAGCAGGCGCGGGGTGCGCAGGTACAGGGTGCTATAGCCCTGGCGGCAGGCCTGGTTGCCCAGGGCGCAGGCCAGCCAGGTTTTGCCGGCACCGGTCGGGCCGGTCAGCAGCAGGTTGTGCTGCTGGCGGATCCAGTCGCCACTGGCCAGGGTGGCGATCAGACGCTCGTCCAGGGCGCGTCCGGTGCGGCGGTCGAGATCTTCCAGGCAGGCGTTGGCGTACTTGAGCTTGGCCTTCTTGCGCAGCCGTACCAGGCGCTGGTTGTCACGCCAGGCCAGTTCGCGGTCGAGCAGTAGGCCGAGGCGTTCATCGAAGCTCAGGCTGTGGCTGGCCGGCAGCGTCCATTGCTCTTCCAGGGCGCGGGCCATGCCGTCCAGGCGTAGCTGGTGCAGTTGATTCAGGGTGTGTTGCGGCATCATCGAACAGCTCCTGTTGCGGGGGTTGGTAGTAGTCGGCGCCACGGACGTTCTCGTGGTCGCCGGGTAAGGTCGTTTCGGCGGCACGCTGGGGCAGCGGCTGTTGATCCAGGCCTTGCTGGAGCAGGTTGCGCACGCTGCGCCCGGTGAAGGCGCGCAGGTGTACGGCACGTTCGGCAGCGGCTTCCAGGCGTGCATTGCCATAGCGCCGGGCCAGCGAGAGCAGGCCGAGGCAGGCGCGGTAGCCCATCTCCGGGTGCGGCTTGTGGGTCAGTTGGTGATCGATCAGTTGGCGCGTGTAGGGGCCGATCCGCGCGCCCCAGTCGAGCAGGCGTTGTGGCGTCCATTCGCGATGCGCCTGGTGCGCCGCGGGCATGTGCTCGCGCTGGGTACTGTAAGCGCCGCGTCGCCCCAGCAGCAGGTGGCTGGCCACCCGCCGGTTGCCATGCAGCACTTCCAGGGTGTGTGCCGTCAGTCGCACGTCCACGTTCTGCCGGGCCAGGGCGGAGGGCACGCTGTAGAAGCTGCCATTGACCTCGATGTGGTAGTCGATGCTGACCTTGCAGCGCTTGAAGGTGGCGACCTCGTAGGGATGCACCGGCAGCGCTCGCAAGGCCGGGCGATCCAGGCGCTCGAACCAGTCGCGCCGGCAGCCATCGAGCCGCTTGAACGGGCGCCGATTCAGATCCTCCAGCAGCTCGGCGATGGCCTGGTTAAGCGCATGCAGGCTGAAGAACTGCCGATGGCGCAGCCGCGCCATGATCCAGCGCTCGACCACCTGCACCGCCACCTCGGCCTTGGCCTTGTCCTGAGGCTTGCGTGGCCGTGCCGGCAGGATCACCGTCTGGTAATGACGCGCGCACTCCAGCGTGGCCCGGTTCAGGCCCGGCTCGTAGCGATCCGGCTGGGCGACCAGGGCGCGCGGATTGTCCGGCACAACCATTTCCGGCACGCCGCCAAAGTAGGTCAGAGCCTGGCCCAGCGAGGTCAGCCAGTCCACCTGGGTTTCGCCTGGCGTCGCGCAGGCATAGGTGTAATTCGAGGCGCCCAGGGCGGCGACGAAGATGTGCGCCCGGCGCACTTCGCCGGTGGCCGGGTCGACCACCGGCAGCGTCGGCCCGGCATAGTCGATGAATAGCTTCTCGCCCGCACGGTGCAGCTGACGCATCGAACGTTTGAGCGTCTGGGCGTAGCGCCGGTAGTGCTCGACGAACTGGGTGTAGCGGTAGGTCGGCTGGCCCGCATGCGCGGCGAGATATTCCTCCCACAGCAGCTGCAAGGTCACGCCCTTGCGTCGCAACTCGCGGTGGATGCTCAGCACATCGGGCAGCACTCGCTCACCGCGCGGCTTGTTCGTCGACGTCGGTGCAAACAAGGCGGCCGCCAGCGCGGCCTCGTCCATGGCCACCAGCGCCGGCCAGTCCAGCCCGGCCACCCGCGCCGCCGCGATGTACTTGCTAACCACGCCCTTGGACAGCTGCAAGGCACGGGCAATCTTCTCGTGGGACAAGCCGGCCTCAAACTTGAGGCGCAGACATTCTTTGATGTTTCGCATGGCTACTCGCGGCGCCGCCATCTTCCTCTCCCGAAATCGGTCGAGGATGGCGGCGCATCAGGTCATGCGCAACGAAGGGGAAGGCTTTCGCTAAGTCGTGACCGGCGATTTCGGTAAGCCGTGACCACCTGTTTCGGAACAGGCGGAAAATCGGTCACGTTGCTACCGAAATGAGCGGTCACGCGTTAGCGAAATGACCGGTCACGATCAACCGAAACGGCCGGTCACGGTGCTCCGAAATCCGCAATCACCGCGGTGGGCATGGTCGAGCACTTGGCGGTGATGATGATCGCGGTGGTGGTGTCCATCGCTGTGATGATCGTTGCCAGCAAGCCGCTGACCCGCTTCGTCAACGCTCACCCGACGGTGATCATGCTGTGCCTGGGCTTCTTGATGATGATCGGCTTCAGCCTGACCGCCGAGGGCCTGGGCTTCCATATTCCCAAGGGCTACCTGTACGCGGCCATCGGCTTCTCGATCCTGATCGAGGTGTTCAACCAGGTCGCCCGGGCTCGGCGCAAGAAATCCATGCAGGGCCTGCGTCCGATGCGTGAGCGCACGGCCTATGCGGTGATGCGCCTGCTGGGCGGACGCAAGCTGGCGGCGGAAGAGGTGGGCGAGGAGATTGCCGATCTGCTGGAAGATGGCGAGACGCCCAGCCGCGAGCTGTTCGACCGCCGCGAGCGGGTGATGATCAGCGGCGTCCTGCAACTGGCGGAGCGGCCGATCCGCAGCCTGATGACGGTGCGCGCCGAAGTCGACTGCATTGACCTGACCGACAGCCCGGAAAGCATTCGGACCAAGCTGATGCATTCGTCCTACTCGCGCCTGCCGCTGATTCGCGATGGCGCGGTGGATGAACCCCTGGGCTTTGTGCACAAGAAGGAGCTGCTCAAGGAATACCTGGCGGGCAACCAGCCGAACCTTGAGCACCTGGCGCGCAAGACCATCAACCTGCTGGAGAGCTTTTCGATCCTCAACGCGCTGGAGCAGATGCGCAAGGCGTCGACCCACATCGCCTTCGTGATCAACGAATTCGGCGACTTCATGGGCATTCTGACCATGACCGACATTCTCGAATCCATCGCTGGCGAGCTGCCGGACGCCAGTGAGATCGAGGGACCGGACGTGGTGGAGCAAGAGGGCGGCTTTCTGGTCAACGGTGCGCTGAACCTGCCGCAGGTGCGTCAGCGCACCGGCTTTGGCGCCGAGCCCACCGAGGACTACCAGACCCTGGCCGGCCTGGTGATGAGCCTGCTGGACCGCTTGCCGATCAAGGGCGACCGAGTGGAGTGGGGCGGTTGGACGCTTCAGGTCAAGGCCGTGGAAGAGCGCCGGGTGACCCAGGTGCTGCTGGCGCGGCAGGTCGCGGACTGAGCGATTGGCGAGGGCGCCAGCCCTGGCCGCGCCTCTGCCCCTGATGGGATGTCGGCGGCGATGTGCTTATGCATATCGTCGCCGCTGGCGTTTGCTCAGGCGCCGTTGACCTGCTTGAGCGGGTCGTTCTCTGGTTATGCGGGCAAGGCGCATGCCTTGTTGGGCCGGGGCTGGGCCTTGAGCCAGTTGTCCAGGCGGCGGGCAATGCGTTCGCTGGCGTGGCCGTCGCCATAGGGGCTGTGCACCCGGCTCATGCGGGCATGGAGTTGTGCATTGTCTAGCAGTTCTGAGGCATGCCGCACAATGCGCTCGCGGTCGGTACCCACAAGCAGCACCGTGCCTCCTTTCAGCGCCGACGGTCGCTCGGTCACCTCCCGCAGCACCAGCAGCGGCTTACCGATGGCGGGTGCTTCCTCCTGAATGCCGCCGGAGTCACTGAGGATCAAGTACGAGCGCGCCATCAGCCAGACAAAATGCTGATAGTCCTGAGGCGCTATCAGGTAGATGTTGGGCGTATCCGAGAGCAGGTCACCGACCACGCTCTGTACCTGTGGGTTGAGGTGTACCGGGTAGACGAACTGCACATCCGGATAGCGCTGGGCCAGGATTGCCAGGGCCTGGCAGATATGGCGGACACCCTGGCCGAAGTTTTCCCGGCGATGGCTGGTGATCAGCACCATGCGCCGGTTGTGTTCCAGCACCGCCAGGGGCGAATCGATGGCGGGGCTCCATTGGCTCTGTTGCTGGTGCTGCCGCATCCAGCGCAGCGCATCGATCACCGTATTGCCGGTGACCTCGATGCTGTCCGCGGGAACGTTTTCCCGCAGCAGGTTGGCTTTGGCCTCGGCGGTCGGAGCGAAGTGCAGGTCGGCGATGACCCCGGTCAGGCGCCGGTTGGCTTCCTCGGGCCAGGGCGTCCTGAGGTCGCCCGAACGCAGCCCGGCCTCGACATGACCGATGGGCAACTGGCGGTTGAAGGCGGCGAGGGCGGTGATGAAGCTGGTGGTGGTATCGCCATGGACCAGGACGATATCCGGTTGCAGGCGTTCGAGGGTGATGTCCAGGTGCTTCAGCAACTGTTGCGAGAGGCCATTAAGGGATTGGCCGTGGGTCATCACTTCCAGGTCTTGGTCGACTTGCAGTTCGAAGGCGTCCAGGACCTGCTTGAGCATTTCCCGGTGCTGCCCGGTGGAGCATATATGCAGTTGCAGACCGGGCCAGTGCCTCAGCACCCGGGCCAGCGGCGCCATTTTGATTGCTTCCGGGCGCGTTCCAAAAACCATCATGATCTTAAAAGGCATTGAACCACTCCCTGAGCGCACTGCAGCTGGACCAGGCTGTGAATGAAAGCAGTGGGAACCGTTCTTGTCCAACCAGCAAACCGAGAGAGTCACGCTCAAGCACGAGAGCCAAGAATGAGAGGGCTGATGGTGCGCGGCTGGCAAAGGAGGTGGGAGTAGGTTGGAAAACGTCGCGAAAAATACCCAGTCATGTTGCCTCTGGCACAGCCCCGGGGATGGTTCCATGGCGTATACCCCAGGCCTTGGATCAGTTGGGCCCATCAGGTCGAGGCCTGGGTGCATGCTGGCGTTTTCCTGCGCAGAAAATTTTGTGAGACCTCGCGCCGGCCTTTATGCTCAACGCCCCTGTGACGCAGCAGCCTGTTTCAGGTCCAGGGGCCGAGGCCCTTTTTCATGGAGTGAACCGTGCACGCCCGCTTCTCGATCGACCTTACCCGCGCCGTTCTGGCGGCGCTGATGCTGACTGGCCTGCTGGCGCTGGCCGCTTGCCAGACCGCCGCCCCAGAGACGCCGGAGCAACAGCAGCAACGCCGCTACCAGCGCTTTGTCGACGAATTCCGTCAGGTGCTGGAACAGGGCGTGCGCAGCGCTGATCTCGATGGCTGGTCCGGCGGCGTGTCGCTGCGAGCGGTGATCGATCCGCTGAATCGGATGGTGGCCTGCAGCACCGAGGCACTCCCCGAATACCCGTTGCCGCGTTATCCGGATAATCGCCTGGTGGCCGCGGCGGTGGAGCGGATCTGTTGGGATTCGGTGTTCCCCAGGGCCGAACCGCAGCTGTTCTCAGGCCGGCCCGCAGCCAATCTTGAGGTGGTGTTGCCGGTGGTGGTCACTCCTCCTGGTCGCTTGCCCGTGGAGGAACAGAAGATTCGCGAGACGGTGCGCGAGTACAAGGCGCAAGAGCAGTATTTCTGGCGGCAACTGTTCGCCGCAGAGACCCTCGACAGCCTGGGCAGCGCCCGGATCGAGGGCCACGCCAACGCTCAGGGACAGGTGCAAGCTTGTCAGGTGCGATTGTCCGCCATTGCCGCCAGAGCCTGCGACTTCAAGCCGGACCCTGAACGGGTACAGCGTCTGCAAGAGCGTTGCACGGCCCTGGATATCCGGCAGATGCCGGGTTTTTTCGCCTCGGAGACGGTGGGCGATCGATTCCTCGTCGAACTGCAATACAGCCCCTGGAGGGGTGGGCCGAAGCGGCCTTGAGCAAGGCAAGCGCCTTGGCCCGCCAGCCGCCTATGGGCAGCCGATTCATTGCGACGCGCGGTGTTGCGCAGCGTGCATCGCGAGATAGGCGGTCAGGTTGGCGTCGTTGATGCCCAGGGTGGCGAGAATCTGCGCCATGAAGCTCACCGGGGCGCTGCCCGGGGCAGTGATCACGCGCTGGTCCGCCACGGCGTGGGGCACATCCTGATAGAACGCGGCGCCGCCATAGTTCACCGCCAACAGATTGGCCGCCGAGTTGGAGGTGTGTTTCAGCGCATCCAGTACCCCGGCGCGGGCCAGCTCGCGGGTGCCGTCACAGATCGCGGCGATCACGATGTGGCGTGCCTGGGCGGCGCGCAGCAGGTCGCCAATGTCCGGTGCATTGGCGCTTTGCCAGATGGTGCCGCCGCAGACCATCAGCAGGTCGACTTCATCCAGATGAATGTCATCCAGTGCCAGGTCTGGGGTCACCCGCAGGCCGCCCATAGAGGTCACGACGGCGCCCTTGGGGGTGGCGTAGCGGCAGTCGAAACCGTAGAAACCACGGCCGGTGGCGTTGATCAGGGCGGTTTCCCAGTCGGCGAAGTTGTCACTGAGCAGGGTGATGGCACGGGTCATGGAGCTTCCTTCCTTGGACTTAGGTGTGGGTGGGGAGCGACAGGGTAACCTGATTTTCGGCGGGTGGCTGGAGAAGCTTTTACGGCACCGCTGCCAATCGCGAGCTTGGAGCGGCGGCGGTCGTGTCGTTGGCTTTTAACGTGGATGTTGCCTTAGGATCCGGCCTCTTGAGGTCATTGAACGCAGAACAGGACGGTTCGTGAGTGAACCCATCAAAGGAACTGAACATGTACAACTGTCTGAACAGAACCCCGGCGCGGTGCGGGTTCCTGCTCGGCCTGCTTCTGGCACTGTCCGCTTGCCAGTCGGACTTGCCTGGCACCCCGCCGTCCCAGGAAGAGCAGCAACGACAACTGGAGACGCAGTTCTATGCCAACTCTGTGCAGCAGGTGCTGTACCGCGAAAGCCTCAGGGCCAACGCCGAGCAACTGATGGGCAGCGTGGAACTGGTCATGCAGTTCAATCGGCAGAATCAGGTCATCGGTTGTGCAGCGCAGAGCAGCCCCTTGCCTGACGCCAGGGCCTATCCCTACAACCCGAAACTTGGCGAGATGCTCAAGGGCGTCTGCTGGAACACGGTGTTCCCCTTGGCGCCCGCCGCCGCCTTTGAGCCTGATGGCCTGCTGGAGGTCAAAGGGACATTGATGTTCCCTCGCTTGACCCTGGAGCCTGAGCAGTTGAAGGAGTTTGCCTTCAATGCCGCTCAATACGCCCAAGGCCATTTCTTCTGGACGCACACGCTGGCCCGTTTGCCGGTGGACAGCGTCGGGGTCGCCAGTTTTGAGGTCAAGGCCGACCCCCAGGGCCGGGTCCAGGAGTGCTGGGTGAACCTGCGGGCGGTGCGCTACCGACCCGAGTCATTCAAGCCCGACAATCAATTGCGCAATCGCGTCACCCAGCTGTGTGAGCAGTTGGACCTGCGGCAGATGCCGGGTTTTGCGGTCGATCAGGGCAAGGTGCAGCCGATCCATGCCAGCGTGTTTTACACGCCGTGGAAAGGCGGGCCGAACAAGGCCGCGCAGCTACCGCAGGCAAGCGGCACCGAAGGTTGAGCCTGGTTACTGCGCCTCGCTGAGCAGCTTTCACTAAAGCTTTGGCTCTTGGTTCGTTCAGTGAATGAGCCGGCCTTTTTCTGGGGCGTGGGGCATCGCCCCTGTTCCTCGTCATTGATCAATGAGTCACCCCTTCATGCCACTAGCATTCTTGCGCACCACGACCCTGGCCTTGCTGATTCCGATCTTGCTGACCCTGAGCGCCTGCCAGAGCCAGACCCCGGAGCAGATCGCCGCCCAGGCCCTGGAAACCCGGAAAAGCCTGGAGTTTTCTGCCGCCATCAGCGAAGTGCTGAGGCGTGACATCATGGCCGCCAACCCCCAGGGCCTGACTGGCGCGGTGGAGTTGCGGATCAAGCTCAATCGGCAGAACGAAGTGTTGGACTGCACGGTGCGACCGGGCCGCGGCGCAGATACCTCACAGGCGCTGGCCACCCCGACTCTGCTGCGGCTGGCCCGCCAGGTGTGCTGGAACACCTTGTTTCCTGCTGCCGCGCCCGAGGCCTTCGGCGATGAGGACGGCATCAAGGCGATTGCCGACCTGGAGTTTCCGCGCTTCAGCCAACTGTCCAGCCGTGAGCAGCAAGCCTATCGGCTGAGGTCCAGCCGCTACCAGCAAAGCCGTTTTTTCTGGGAGCAGGCAGTTGCCGGGTCGGGCATCGACAGCATCGGCGTGGCGCGCTTTCAATACAGCGCCAATGCCCAGGGGCGGGTCGAGGAATGCCTGGTGAACCTGGAACGCAGCGCGCTCCGGCCAGCAGCGTTCAAGGCTGATATCGCCTTGCGCCAACGCTTGACCCAGCGCTGCCTGCAGCTGGATCTGCGACAGATGCCGGACTTTCTCAGCCAGCCCGGCGGCCAGAGTCGCGGTGAGGTGCTGGTGGAATACATGCCGTGGCGTGGCGGCCCGGCACCGTACTGACGCCACGCCGCGCGGTAGGAGTCGGCTTGCCGGCGAAGGCGCCTTCCCGGGCGCCTGGGCAAATAAATTCCCCCGGTCTATTTACATCCACTGCGTCATTCCCCCATCATCCGCGCCGTCTAAGTTTCGCTGCTGACCAGACAATTCCAGCCACCAACCGGGTGGTTGTTTTGTTGCGTCCAAGAAAAGCAGTTGAAAATGACCAAGACTCCTCTGAAAAGAATTCAGCACAAGCTCGCCCGTTCCGGGGTGGCCATCGAACGCCTGAATTCCAACTCCCTCTCCATCTCTTCGATCAACGACGCCGGGCTCAAGGTGGATCTGTTGCTGCCCGAAAGCTTTGCCATTGAAGAAAAAGCCGTCCTGCAACTGATGGATTTCGCCAAGGTGGCTCACCCCCATGGCGGCGAAGTGAAGTGCGCCTGCGCCACGCCGGACTTCCACACCGGCAGCCCGATTCCGGTGGGCAGCGTGATTGTCACCAGCCACGACCTGGTGGTGCCGCAAGCCATCGGCACCGACATCAATTGCGGCATGCGCCTGCACAAGCTGGGTCTGAACTACGAGCAGTTCATGGCGCAGAAAGCCAAGTGGACCGCCCTGGTGCGCGGCGATCTGCTGGAAGGTACGCGCAACATTCCTACCAGCCCGATGGCCATGACTGCGCTGTTTCAGGCCGGGCTCGGGGACTTCTGGGCCCAGGTGCAGCAGCAGGACCCGATCGGCTTGTTTGCCGGGGCGGATTTCGCCCAGCTGCAACGTGAGCTGTCGGGCCTGCATGAGTCGTCGTTCGCCCGGGGTAGCGCCGACTACGCGCCGGAAGCCTTGCAGGATCTGTCGCGCAAAATCCTCCGTGACCCGGGCCTGGGCTCCCTGGGTGGCGGCAATCACTTTGTCGAGATCCAGGTGGTCACCGAACTGGTGGATCGCCAGGCCTGTTTCGCCCAGGGCCTGTCGGTAGGGCAGGTGGTGATGATGATCCACACCGGCTCCCGCGATGTGGGCTTCTATGTCGGGCGGCGCTGGATGGACAAGGCCAAGGCCCTGTGGCCGGCGGGGATCAAGCATCCTGATTCGAAGATCTTCGCCCTGATTGGCGAGATGGCCGACGAGTACCTGCTGGCTATGCACAGCGCTGCCCATTACGCCGATGCCAACCGCGCGCTGATCGCGGAAATGGTCCGCCAGCGCACCCGGCAGGTGTTCGGTGCGGGCATCGAAGCGCCGCTGATTGTCGATGTGCCGCACAACATCGTGCTGCGCGAAGAAGACGGCAACGTGCATCGCAAGGGCGCGACACCGGCCTACGCCGGGCAGCCGTTGCTGATTCCGGGGAGCATGGGGCATGACTCCTACCTGCTCACCGGCCTGGGCAATGAGCGCTGGCTGCGTTCGGCCAGCCACGGTGCCGGGCGCTCGATGTCGCGCAGCGAGATTGTGTTCAAGGCCAAGCAGGACAAGGCGTTCCTCGGCTTGCAGGGTGTGGAGTGCATCACCACCAAGGAGGAACGGATGATCGAGGAAGCACCGGGGGCCTACAAGGAAATCGGCCAGGTGATCCAGTCCCAGGTGGAAGAGGGCACGGTGTCGGTGATGGCGCGGTTTTCGCCGATTCTGACCTTCAAGGCGTAAGAGCGCTGGGCTGGCGGGGGCGTTGATGGCTTTCGGGTTTGCCGTGCAACTGTGCGGTCGATACATTGTCGCCCCCCGGCCTGTTCGCTCAGAGCGGCGCCGTCGCAGTTATCTGCGGTCGCAAAAGCCCAGGGTGCGATAGCCGCTAGGGTGTTTGCCTGTTTGTGATCAACCTCGGGTGCTTAAGCATGAATCAAGATGAAAACCTGAAGCACGATGCGGTAGCGCCATTGACCGCTGCCAGCGAGTTTGTCGTCGACAAGCAACCCCTTGCCGAACTGCTTGCCGTGCTTGCCCAGTGTGGGGAGGTGGTGTCCTGTTTCTTCAAGCCCGATCCCGCCATCAAGGTGCTGGGTGAGAGGCAGCGACTGGCCGAGTTTCTCGAGCGTTTCAGCGGCCTCGCCAGCTCGACGGCCATCGGGGAGGTCGAGCCTGAGTTCGGGCCTTTTTCCATGTTGAATCGATATGAGTTCGAGGGCTCGTTGCTGGCGGTGGTGCTGCGGGGTGGATGCCACGGGAGCGCTGCCGGATTGCCTCTGGTCAAGGCCCGGGCCTTGGTGGCCGAGGCGCTGGAGGCGGTGTTTCCGGCGCCGTTTTCCGAGCTGGTGGTGTATCGGTTCGATAGCCCTGATTGGTCTGAGTTGACGAGGGACTCGACGATTTCTTCTGCCTATGTCGCCTGCCAGGGGGCGCGGAATCTGTGGTGGGTGCTGTGTGTTGCTGATGTTGACTGATGGCTTTTGGGCTTGAGGTTGGCTGTGTGGGAGGAGTTCACCCACATGGGTAACGGAAAAATTCAGGCGCATGGGGGACGCCTAGGGTGCGGCTCGCTGTTGTAGGAGCTGGCTTGCCAGCGAAGGCTGCCTTGAGGGCGCCGGAGTATCTGGCGTAGTAAGTGCTTGTTGCTGCGGTAACCCCTAGTCCTCTGCTATGGCCACAACCTTTGTGGCGAGGGAGCTTGCTCCCGCCCGAGCGCGCAGCGGTCGTAATCCCTAATATCGCGGATTTTGGGGTATATCCGTTGCTGCTGTAGGTTTCGTCCTTACGGTGAGGGGCGCGTACATATCCGTTGCTGCGGGTGCCGCTGCTGACGGTTTCGCTTTTACAGCGAGGGACTGTGTACATATCCATTGCTGTGATTGCGGCCACTGGCGGTTTCGCCCTTACGGCGAGTCCCTTTTTACAGTCGTCTAAAAAGGAACCAAAAACGCTTGCCCCTCCACTCGGTGCCTCGCATAGCGAGGCATGCCCGCACTCCAGCATTGATCCGTGGGCCGCCGCCACCGGCCATCCCTGGCCGGATGGCGGCTAACCCGGCGTCCTGCCGGGTTAGCCACGGATCAATGCCTGCGTGCGGCCATCGTGGTTGACAGGGCCTTGAAGATCAAAAGCCAAAGCCAAAGCCAAAGCCAAGCAAATCAGATCAGATCTAAGCAGGGCAGAGCAGGAGCCTTGGCGGTGCCTTGGGGTAGGGCTCTGGCAGTTGCAGCGCGTGTTGTTCCGCTAGCCGCGATACATCACGGTTTTCGCCGATTCTGACCGTCAAGGCGTAGGCGTTGGCCGAATGCTTTACGGGCTATGCCGCCTCCACTGATACCGCAAGACGTTTACCCAGGGCTGCCAGGGCATTTTCCAGCTGCTCCATTTTGGAGCTGTGTAGAAAGTCTACCAGGCGATCTCCCTGGGCCTGGTGGACTCCGAGCAGTCGGCATAGATCGGCTTTGCGCATGTCCCGCTCCATCATCGTGTTCCACAGCGCTATCTTGGCCACGGTCACCATTGGCAAATGAATGACCTGTTCCCCTGGTAGCGGCGCGGAGGCCGGGGGAATGGCGCGGCGCTGATCGACGTAAAGGGACAGAGTGGTTTCGAGCGCGTCGATGGCCTGGTTGATGGCGTGCTCGGGATCATCGCCAAAGCTATTGAATTCGGGCAGATCGCGGCAGAAGACCGCCACTCCCGGTGCACGGTCTTGCTCGAAGCGAATGGCGTAGTCGTACATGGTCACTCCTCGGAGGCGACGTTTCAGCGTGCAGAGGATGAATGAGAGTTCTAAAGCCCCAATTGCCTGATGATTGCCCTGCGGGTGGGTTCGGGCATTTCCTTGCTGCCGTGATCCGCAAAGGTGGTCTTGTTGCCGTTTGGGGCCGTGACTTTGAAGTGGCTGCCTTTACCGGCCTCGAACACCACGCCTTGAGATTTCAACCATCGTCTGAATTCGCTGAATTTCATCACCTCGCCTCATGGCTTGGATTTCTGCACGGTACAACATTCATATTTTTGTACAACACTTGTGTGTTGTTTTTTGCGTGACCTGACCATTACTCCTCGGACAGACCCATTGCCCGCTGCTCAACTGCATGCAATGCATCGCAGCCGTCTTGCAACATCAGGGTCGCCACGCTGGAGAAGCGCTGCAGGTCGAGGTGATCGGCGTGGCGGCTGGTCATGTCGGTAAGGCTGTCCAGCATGTCCCGGGTGGCGCGGATGCGCAGGCCGGCGTAGGTCAGCAGGTCAAGCAACGGCGCTTGTGGGTTGATGAAGGCGATGGGGTGGGCGGAGGTGGAAGAGGTGAAAGGTTGCAGATCCATGGCAGTGACGCTCCATGAAGGAATATTGAGGTGTGCTCATGGAGATTCGGACGGCCAAATCCGGTCGCGGACCACTGCGACGCAACGGAATGTAGAGGGTGGCGAGTGGCGTCACAAGCCGCTTGGGCGTGCCTTCAGCAAATACAGAAATGCCTGACATTGGCCGATGGCCTTTTCTCGCCTCTCCATTCCTGGTTCCGGAAAGTTTTGCCATCCCCCCTGTTATCTCCTTTGTTCTCCATGGCACACTCTGGCGCCTGTTCCGCTATTTGATATTTTGTTCCGTTATAGTGGAATTTATTCGTTCAACGCCTGTGCGTTTCCAGGCCATCGCGGGTTGCTGCGGTAAAGTTTGCGCAGAAGTCCGCAGCGAGCTGGATGGCGCTTGCGCAGGGCGGCCGGATGGAGCCGCCAGTTGGCCAACCTTCAACCAGGAGAACTCCCCATGAGCATCACCCGTTACGGCACCGGCAGCACCGCAGGCGGTGGCCAGCCGCGTCCTTTCGCTCGCGCCGTGGAGGCCGATGGCTGGCTGCATGTGTCCGGCCAGGTGCCGGCGCTGGATGGCGAGATCATTCACGGTGGGATCGTCGAGCAGACGCATCAGACGATGCGCAATCTGCTGGCCATTCTCGAAGAGGCCGGGTACGGCCTGGAGGATGTGGTGCGGGTCGGGGTGTGGCTGGAAGACCCGCGGGATTTCTGGAGTTTCAACAAGGTGTTCGGCGAGTACTTCAAGCCCGAGCACGCGCCGGCCCGGGCCTGTGTGCAGGCCAGCATGATGGTCGACTGCAAGGTCGAGATCGATTGTGTGGCGTACAAGAAGAAGGCCTGATGGCCACGGCCTGTAGGAGCTGGCTTGCCAGCGAAGGCGCCCGTGAGGGCGGCACAAGGCTTGAGGGCCTCTTCGTCGGCAAGCCGGCTCCTACGGGTCGATAGAGGGAGCGCAGGTAGATGAGCGAAGACAACATCAAGCGCAGGGCCAAGGGCCTGGATCGGGCGTTCGATATTCTCGATTTCCTCAAGGAGATCGGCCAGCCGTTGCGGCCCAACGATATTGCCAAGGGCATTGGCAGTCCCAAGTCCACGGTCTACGAGCTGGTGGCGTCCTTGCTGGAGCGGCGGGTGCTGGAGCCGGTGGGCAAGGACGGCCATGTGTACCTGGGCCGCCAGTTGTATTTTCTCGGGCAGGCGCATTTGCGCCATTTCGATCTGAGCCGCGAAGCCGATCAGGCCTTGCAGGAAATTGTCAGCCAGACCCGGGAAACCGCGCAGATGTGCCTGCTCAACGGGCGCAAATACACCGTGGCGCTGATGAAGGAGGGCGAGCGAAATTTCCGCATTACCTCGGACATTGGCGAGAACGCGCCGATCCCCTGGACTGCTTCCGGGCGCTTGCTGTTGGGGCATTTGAGCGATGAGCAGATCGTCGAGTTGATCGATGAGCGCGACTTCATCCTCCCCGATGGCCAGCGCTTGCCGCTGGCGACCTTCCTCAAGGAAATCCGTCAGGCCACCGAGGAGGGGTTCTTCTCCTTCGACAGTGTCGCCGACACTTTCACCCATTGTTTTGCCGCGCCGGTGCGCGATGAGCGCGGGGTGTGCATCTGCACCCTGTGCATCGTCGCGCCCAGGGCCGATGCCCAGAGCAATTACCAGGAATATCGCCGGGTGCTGATCGACAGCGCCAACCGTCTGGCCCGGCGTATCAACGATTGATGACTGTGTCGCGGCTGTGCGCAGCCGCCTTGATAAGGAGTGCCAAGATGTCTTCTGCTTTGAATCTGCCCCTGGTGGAAAAGGGCGCTGCGGCCCACGCTGCGAGCCTGCTCAGCGACGTCAGCCTGCCCGCCCTGGTGCTGCACCGCGAGGCACTGGAACACAACATCCGCTGGATGCAGAAATTCGTCAGTGACAGCGGTGCCGAGCTGGCGCCCCACGGCAAGACCAGCATGATGCCCGCGCTGTTCCAGCGGCAGCTGGAGGCCGGTGCCTGGGGCATCACCCTGGCGACCGCGGTACAGACCCGCGCCGCCTACGCCCATGGCGCGCGCCGGGTGTTGATGGCCAACCAACTGGTGGGGGCGCCGAACATGGCGTTGATCGCCGAGCTGCTGGCGGACGCCGATTTCGATTTCTATTGCATGGTCGATCACCCGGACAACGTCGCCGATCTGGGGGCGTTTTTCGCCCAGCGCGGGGTCACCCTCAAGGTGATGATCGAGTACGGCGTGGTCGGTGGGCGCTGCGGCTGCCGCAGCGAGCAGGAAGTACTGGCCCTGGCCAAGGCGATCCAGGCGCAGCCGGCCCTGGCCCTGTGCGGCATCGAAGGCTACGAAGGGGTGATCCATGGCGACCAGGCCGTCAGCGGCATTCGTCAGTTTGCCGACTCCCTGGTGCGGCTGGCGGTGGATCTGCACAGCGACGGGCTGTTCGCCATCGAGCGGCCGATCATCACTGCTTCGGGTTCGGCCTGGTACGACCTGATCGCCGAGTCGTTCGAGACGCACAACGCCAAGGGCCGCTTCCTCAGCGTGCTGCGTCCGGGCAGCTACATCACCCACGACCACGGCATCTACAAGGAGGCCCAGTGCTGCGTGCTGGATCGACGCAGTGATCTGCACGAGGGCCTGCGCCCGGCCATGGAAGTCTGGGCCCATGTGCAGTCGCTGCCGGAGCCGGGCTTTGCCGTGGTGGCCCTGGGCAAGCGCGATGTGGCCTACGACGCCGGTTTGCCGGTGCCGCTGCGGCGTTATCGCGCCGGGGCCGAGGCGGGCTCCGGGGATGATGTGACGGCGTGCAAGGTCACTGCGGTGATGGACCAGCATGCATTTCTCACCGTCGCGCCGGGCGTGGAACTGCGGATTGGCGACATCATTTCCTTTGGCACCTCGCACCCGTGCCTGACCTTCGACAAGTGGCGCATTGGCCTGCTGGTGGATGAGCAGCTGCGAGTGATCGAGAACCTGGAAACCTGCTTCTGACCTGTAGGAGCCGGCTTGCCGGCGAAGCGGCTCCTGGATGGGGCGCAGGTCTTGCGGACGCCTTCGCTGGCAAGCCAGCTCCTACACGGTGAGTGCAATACACGATGTTGTAGGAGCCGGCTTGCCGGCGAAGCGGCCCCTGGATGGGGCGCAGGTCTTGCGGACGCCTTCGCTGGCAAGCCAGCTCCTACGCGGTGGGTGTAATACACGATGTTGTAGGAGCCGGCTTGCCGGCGAAGCGGCCCTTGGATGGGGCGCAGGTCTTGCGGGCGCCTTCGCTGGCAAGCCAGCTCCTACGCGGTGAGTGCAATACACGATGTTGTAGGAGCCGGCTTGCCGGCGAGGCGGCCCTTGGATAGGGCGCAGGTCTTGCGGACGCCTTCGCTGGCAAGCCAGCTCCTACGGGGGGAGATGAGCATGAGTAACAAGAAACGCATTGCCGCCATCGGTGAATGCATGATCGAGTTGCAACAGCATCACGATGGCAGCCTGCAGCAGGGTTTTGGGGGCGATACCTTGAATGCGGCGGTGTATCTGTGCCGCGAACTGGGGCCGCTGGCCGAGGTGGATTACGTCACCGCCCTGGGCCTGGACAGTTTCAGCGATGCCATGTGCCAGAGCTGGGCCGAGGAAGGGATCGGCCTGGGTAAGGTCCAGCGCCTGCCGGGGCGATTGCCGGGCCTGTATTGCATCCAGACCGATGCCCGGGGGGAACGGCGCTTCTTGTACTGGCGCAATGAGGCGGCGGTACGGGACTGTTTCAACACCGCGGCGGCGGGGCCGATCCTGGCGGACCTGTGCGATTACGATGTGCTGTATTTCAGCGGCATCACCCTGGCGGTGCTGGGGGAGACGGGGCGCAAAAAACTGATTGACCTACTGGTGGAAGCGCGCATCCGCCGGGCGCAGATCGTGTTTGACAACAACTATCGGCCCAGGCTTTGGGCCTCGGTGGAGCAGGCGCGAGCGGCCTATCTGCAGGTGCTGGAGCATGTGGACCTGGCGCTGTTGACCCTGGAGGACGAGCAGGCGCTATTTGGCCATGACTATGCCCATGGCGTGTTTGCGGCTTACCCGAACATTGCCGAGGTGGTGATCAAGCGCGGGGCGGATTCGTGCCTGGTGCGTTGCGGCGCCGAGCGCTACGAGGTGCCGGCGCTGCCGGTGCAGCGGGTGGTGGACACCACGGCGGCTGGGGACTCGTTCAGCGCGGCTTACCTGGCCTGTCGTTTGCGCGGCGGCAGCCCGGTGCAGGCCGCAGAGGCCGGACACCGGTTGGCGAGCCGGGTGATTCAGCATCACGGGGCGTTGATTCCCCGGGATTGAACACACGACCTGTAGGAGCCGGCTTGCCGGCGAACAAGCTTTTGCAGGTGGCGCCATGCGTGCGGGCGCTTTCGCTGGCAAGCCAGCTCCTACGGAGGGGGGCGGGGTGGTTTGGCGCCGTCAGTCGCGGAAGAACACCTGCACCAGGTGATAGCCGAACTTGCTCTTGATCGGGCCATGCACGGTGCGCAGGGGCTTCTTGAAGATCACCTGGTCGATGGCGCCGACCATCTGCCCCGGACGCACTTCCCCCAGGTCGCCGCCGCGCTTGCCGGACGGGCAGGTGGAATACTTCTTGGCCAGGACGTCGAAGGCTTCGCCCTTGGCGATGCGCTGCTTGAGCTGTTCGGCTTCTTCGGCGGTTTTCACCAGGATATGGCGGGCTTGGGCTTTCATGGGCGGGTGACCTGGTAGCGGGAAATCGGCGGCCGCGGATTATGCCTGAATTCAGGCCTCGCAGCCGATCATCTGACGAATCTTCTGCGCCAGTTCTTCAATCGAAAACGGCTTGGCCAGCAGGTCCATCCCCGGCTCCAGGAAGCCCTGGCGCTCGGCGGCCATTTCCGCGTAGCCGGTCATGAACAGCACCTTGAGCCCCGGGCGCTGCTGGCGGGCGATCTCCGCCAACTGCCGGCCGTTCATGCCCGGCAGGCCGACGTCGGTTACCAGCAGATCAACGCGTGTCGGCGACTCCAGCAAGGGCAGGGCGCTGCGCGCATCTTGCGCCTCGAAGGCGCGGTAGCCCAGCTCGTTGAGCACATTGAGCACCAGCATGCGCACCGCCGGGTCGTCTTCCACCACCACCACGCTTTCCCCGGCCAGGGCCTGGGGCGCTGGCTGGCTGCCGGCCGGTTCTGCCGTTGCCGGGGGCGCGCTGTGCAGGCGCGGCAGGTACAGGCGCACGCAGGTGCCCTGGTCCGGTTCGCTGCTGATGGTCACGTGTCCGCCGGACTGCTGGGCGAAGCCATAGATCATCGACAGGCCGAGCCCGGTGCCCTGGCCGATGGGCTTGGTGGTGAAGAACGGGTCGAAGGCCTTGGCCAGGATCCGCGGGCTCATGCCGGCGCCGTTGTCGCTGACCCCCAGCATCACGTAGTCGCCGGCCTTGACCGGTTCCAGGGTGCGGATGTCGCTGCCATCGAGGTAGCTGTTGGCCGTCTCGATCAGCAGCAAGCCGCCGTGGGGCATGGCGTCGCGGGCGTTGATCACCAGGTTGAGCAGGGCATTCTCCAACTGGCTGGCGTCGGTATTGACCGGCCATACATCGTCCGCCAGTTGCATCTGCAGTTGGATGTGCTCGCCCTTGGTGTGGTTGAACAGCTCGTGCAGCGAACGCACCAACTGGTTGGGGTCCAGGGGCCGGCGGTCCAGGGACTGGCGACGGGAAAAGGCCAGCAGGCGGTGGGTCAGGGAGGCGGCGCGCTTGGCCGAGGACATGGCAGCTTCGGTAAAGCGGCCGATCTCCTCGCCGCGCCCGTTATCGATGTAGCGCTGCATCAGGTCCAGGCTGCCGATGATGCCGGTGAGCATGTTGTTGAAGTCGTGGGCGATGCCGCCGGTGAGCTGGCCCACGGCTTCCATCTTCTGCGCATGGCGCAGGGCGTCTTCGGCACGCTCGCGCTCGAACATCTCGTTCTGCAGGCGCTGGTTGGCGGTGGCCAGCGCCTCGGTACGCTGGTTGACCCGTTCTTCCAGGGTTTCGTTGAGGTTGCGCAGGGCTTCTTCGGTCTGTCGGCGCTCGGTTTCATCGATGACGAAGATGTAGAAGCCGTTGATCGCGCCGTCGGCGCTGTGGCGTGGCAGGTACTTCATCAGGGCATGGCGCGGACGGCCGTCGCGGTGCGGCGAATTGGCCTCGAAGCTGCACGGTTTGCCGGCCAGGGCCGCCTTGATGTTCTCGGCTCGGGTGGCGTAGATCTCGTCTCCCACCACTTCGCGGATGGTCTTGCCGTACAGCTCCTGGGGAGTCAGGCCGTACCAGTCCAGGTAGGCGCTGTTGTTCAGGCGGAAACGTTCTTCGTGGTCGACATAGCCGATCAGCACCGGCATGGCGTTGATGATCAGTTGCAGCTCGGTCTGGCTCTGGCGCAGGGCCTGCTCCATCTGCTTGCGTTCGGTCAGGTCCAGGGCGGCGCCGAGAAAGCGCGTGGGCCGGCCATGGTGATCCTTGTAGCAGCGGCCCCTGGCGAACACCCAGCGCACCTGGCCGTCGGCCAGTTGCAGGCGGTATTCCTCGGCGTATTCGCTGCCCTGGGTGATGCAGTGCTTGATGCTGCGGGCCACCGTGGCGCGGTCTTCTGGGTGCACGCCCTTGAGGTATTCACTGATCGGCAGTTGCCGCGATTGCTGCGGATCGACGCTGTGCAGCTGGGCAAAGTGGGCGTCGGCGATGAAGCGGTCTTCGCCAATGTCCCAGTCCCAGGTGCCCACCGCGTCGGTGGCCGCCAGGGCCAGTTGCAGGCGCTCCTCGGTTTCGTGCTGGGCCCGCAGGCTGGCCTCGGAGCGCTGTTGCAGTTCCAGGGCGATGCGCCGGCGTTCGTTGGTTTCGATGGCGGTCACCAGGATCCCGGCAACGTCGCCGCGCTCGTTGCGGATCGGGCTGTAGGTCAGGTCCAGCCACAGGTCGTATTGGGTGCCGTTGCTGCGCTGCAGGCTGAAACGCTGCTCGCTGAAGCTGCGCACCTGGCCGTTGAGCACCGCGCGGTAGACCGGGTCGGTGAAGTCCATCAGCTCCGGCCAGATCAGGTGCGCCGGCTTGCCGAAGGCGTTGGGGTGCTTGTTGCCGGCCAGCAAGGCGAAGCCGTCGTTGTAGATCTGGGTCAGCTCGCCGCCCCACAGCAGCAGCATCGGCATCGGCGAATGGATCACGATGTCCACCGCGGTACGCAGGCTCTGGGGCCATTGACCGGAGTGACCGAGGGCCGTGGCCGACCAGTCCAGGCGGGCAATCAGGGTGGCGGCTTCGTTGCCGGAGTGGGGGGCGTTCATGTCGGGTGTGTCCTGGGTGCAGCGGTGTTACGCGGCAAGGTCATGGGGCGCGTACTGGAAAAGTCCCATGGACATGCCGTGCATATTCAAGCGGGTGGATTGTAGGCGCTTCTGGCGCGGGCATTTTCACCCGCTTTTGCGGCAGATGACCAGTCTAGAGGGGCTGAACGGTTATCGAGGGTGCACCTAGCCGCCCCTGGCGGGTGCCATGGACTGGAAGACGCCATCGCTGGCACGCCGGCTCCCGCGGAGGGAGGAGCGGCGTTGGCTGTGTAGGAGCTGGCTTGCCAGCGAAGAGGCCCTTGGCGGCGACGGCAAGCTGGCGGATGCCTTCGCCGGCAAGCCGGTTCCTGCAGGAGGTGGGTCAGCTGAGCAATTCCTCACGGTCGCGGAACTGCTCCAGGGCCTCGGGGTTGGCCAGGGCGTCGGTGTTTTTCACGGCAATGCCATGCACCACGTTGCGCACCGCCAGTTCGACGATCTTGCCGCTGATGGTGCGCGGGATGTCGGTGACCGCGAGGATCTTCGCCGGTACGTGGCGCGCGGTGGTGTTGTCACGGATCACCTGGCGGATCCGTTCGCGCAGGGGGTCATCCAGCACCACGCCGTCCCGCAGGCGCACGAACAGCACCACCCGCACGTCGTGCTCCCAGCTCTGGCCGATGGCCAGGCTTTCCAGGACCTGTTCCAGTTTTTCCACCTGGCGGTAGATTTCCGCGGTGCCGATGCGCACGCCACCGGGGTTGAGCACCGCATCGGAGCGGCCGTGAATCAGCCAGCCGCCAGAGGCCAGCTGTTCGGCGTAGTCGCCCTGGGCCCAGACCCCGGGAAACAGGCTGAAGTAGGAGGCCTTGAGCTTGCTCTGGTCCGGGTCGTGCCACAGGCCCACCGGGATGCTCGGAAAGTGCCGGGTGCATACCAGTTCGCCTTTTTCGCCGATCACCGCCTGGCCCTGGTCGTTCCACACTTCGATGGCCATGCCCAGGCCCTTGCCCTGCATCTCGCCACGGCGCACCGGCTGGACCGGGTTGCCGGCGACGAAGCAGGCGACGATGTCGGTGCCGCCGGACATCGAGGCCAGGCACAGGTCGCGCTTGATCTCGCGGTACACGTAGTCGTAGCTCTGTGGCGACAGCGGCGAGCCGGTACACAGCAGGGTTTTCAGGCTGTCCAGGAGGTGGCTCTGGCGCGGCCGGCTGCCGGCCTTTTCCAGGGCCGCCAGGTACTTGGGGCTGGTGCCGAAGACGTTGATGGCTTCGCGGTCGATCAGGTCGATCAGGTGCTCGTTGGCGGGATGAAAGGGCGAGCCGTCGTAGAGCACCAGGCTGGCGCCGGTGGCCAGTGCCGACACCAGCCAGTTCCACATCATCCAGCCGCAGGTGGTGTAGTAGAACAGCCGCTCGCCGGGGCCGAGGTCGCAATGCAGGCCGTGTTCCTTGAGATGTTGCAGCAGCACCCCGCCGGTGCCGTGGACGATGCACTTGGGCACCCCGGTGGTGCCGCTGGAATAAAGGATGTACAGCGGATGGGCGAAGGGCACCGGGACGAACTCGGGCTCGCCGCCGGGGCGGTAGAAGTCGTCCCACAGGCTGACTCGGGCCGGGGTGCGGTAGTCCTCGGCCCGGGCTTGCGGACGGGCATAGGGGATGATGAGCAACTGTTCCAGGGACGGCAGGCGCGCAAGGATTTCATTGACCTTGGCGGTCTGCTCGATGTCCTTGCCGGCGTAGCGATAACCGGCGCAGGTGATCAGCACCTTGGGCTCGATCTGGCCGAAGCGGTCGATCACCCCCTGGGTGCCGAAATCCGGCGAACAGCTGGACCACACCGCGCCGAGGCTGGTGCTGGCGAGCATCGCCACCAGGGTTTGCCAGGTGTTGGGCATGCAGGCGGCGACCCGGTCGCCGAGGCCGACCCCGGCGGCGCGCAGGCTGCGTTGCAGGCCGGCGACCTGGGCCGCCAGTTCGGCGTGAGTCAGTTGTTCGCGTTGGCCGTTTTCGTTGATCGCCACCAGCGCCACCGCGTCGTCCCGGCGCTTGAGCAGGTGCTCGGCGAAGTTCAGGGTGGCGCCGGGAAACCACTGCGCGCTGGGCATCTGCGGGCCTTCGCGGAGCACGCATTGAGCAGGCTGGTGGAAGCTGACCTCGAAGAAATCGACGATCGCCTGCCAGAAGCTTTCTCGCTGGTCGATGCTCCACTGGTGCAGGGCGGGGTAGTCGTGAAGATTCAGGCCGTGACGCTGGTTGATGAAGCGGCGAAAGGCATCCATCCGCGTCTTGCCGATGCGCTCGGCGCTGGGTTGCCAGAGAATGTCGGACATGCAAGGCCTCGTGTTCTTATTGTTTTTTTAGGGTGATGTTCGCTGGCAAGCCAGCTCCTGCAAGGACCGTCACATCCTTGTAGGAGCCAGCTTGCCGGCGAAGGGGTCAATGCCAACGCGTGCTTATTGCGCCAGCCACCCGCCATCGATATTCCACGCCGCGCCGCGCACCTGGGCGCCGGCGTCACTGCACAAAAATAGCACCAGCTCGCCCAGTTGCGACGGGGTGACGAACTCCAGGGACGGCTGTTTTTCCGCCAGCAGATCATGCTGGGCCTGTTGCGGGTCGGTGCCCGCCGCGACGCGATCGTCGATCTGCTTCTGCACCAGCGGGGTCAGCACCCAGCCGGGGCAGATGGCGTTGCAGGTGACGTTGCTGGTGGCGGTTTCCAGGCCCACCACCTTGGTCAGGCCGATGACTCCGTGCTTGGCCGCGACATAGGCGGCCTTGCCCACGGAACCGACCTGGCCGTGCACCGAGGCGATGTTGACGATCCGCCCCCAGCCCTTGGCGCGCATTCCCGGCAGCCCCAGGCGGGTGCTGTGAAACACCGACGACAGGTTGATGGCGATGATCGAATCCCAGCGCTCCACGGGGAATTCTTCCACCGCCGCCACGTGCTGGATACCGGCGTTGTTGACCAGGATATCGACGCCGCCGAACTCCCGTTCGGCGTAGGCGAACAGCTCGGCGATCTGCGCCGGGTCGCTGACGTCCGCCGGGTGATGACCGACCTGGCCGCCGAATTGCCCGACCTCGGCGATCGCCTTCGAGGCATCGCCAAAGCCGTTGAGAATCAGCTTGGCCCCGGCCTTGGCCAGCGCCAGGGCAATGCCCAGGCCAATGCCGCTGGTGGAACCGGTGACCAGGGCGGTCTTGCCAGAAAGAATGCTCATGAATACCTCACACGATGCCGGTGGCGTAGAAAGTGGCGATGACGACGAATACCGCCAGGGTCTTGATCAGGGTGATGCAGAAAATGTCCTTGTAGGCCTCGCGATGGGTCAGCCCGGTGACCGCCAGCAGGGTGATCACCGCACCGTTGTGCGGCAGGGTGTCCATGCCGCCACTGGCCATGGACGCCACCCGGTGCAGCACTTCCAGGGGGATGTTGGCGGCGTGGGCGGCGCTGATGAAGCTTTCGGACATGGCCGCCAGGGCGATGCTCATGCCTCCCGAGGCGGAGCCGGTGATGCCCGCCAGCAGGGTCACGGTAATGGCTTCGTTGACCAGCGGATTGGGGATGCTTTTCAGCCAGTCGGCCAGCACCAGGAAGCCTGGCAGGGAGGCGATCACTGCTCCGAACCCGTATTCCGAAGCGGTGTTCATCGCTGCCAGTAAGGCACCGCTGACCGCGCTCTTGCTGCCCTCGGCGAGCTTGCTGCGAATCGCCGAGAAGCCGCACACCAGCACCATCAGGATGCCCACTAGCAAGGCCGCCTGCACCGCCCAGATAGCGGTGAGCTTGGCGATTTCGCTGGTCACCGGCGCGGCCATGCCGGGCAGGCTGAGGCTGTGGGTCTTGTCGTACCACTGGGGAATCCAGTGGGTGAACAGCAGGTTCATGATGCCCACCAGCAGCAGCGGCGACAGCGCCAGCCAGGGGTTGGGCAGCTTCAGGTCTGGGGCGGTTTCCGGTTCGTTGCGCAGTTCGGTGCCGTAGCCTTCACCGGCCTTCTGCGCCTTGTTGCGCTGGCGCTGGAGGAACAGCATGCCGGCGCAGAACACGAACACCGTACCGATCACCCCCAGCCAGGGCGCGGCCCAGGCGGTGGTGTTGAAGAAGGTACTGGGGATGATGTTCTGGATCTGCGGGGTGCCGGGCAGGGCGTCCATGGTGAAGGAGAAGGCGCCCAGGGCGATGGTCGCCGGGATCAGCCGCTTGGGGATGTTGCTCTGGCGGAACATTTCGGCGGCGAACGGGTAGACCGCGAACACCACCACGAACAGCGAGACGCCGCCGTAGGTCAGCAGGGCGCAGACCAGCACGATCACCAGCATCGCCTGGCGGGTGCCGAGCAGGCGGATGGCCGCGGCGACGATGGAACGCGAGAAGCCCGACAGTTCAATCAACTTGCCGAACACCGCGCCGAGCAGGAACACCGGGAAATACAGTTTGATGAAGCCGACCATCTTCTCCATGAACACCCCGGTAAAGGCGGGCGCCACGGCGGACGGGTCGGTGAGCAGCACCGCGCCGAGGGCGGCAATCGGGGCAAAGAGGATGACGCTGTAGCCACGGTAGGCCGCCAGCATCAGCAGCGCCAGGGCTGCCAAGGCAATGATCACACTCATGGTGTGTCTCTCCAGGATTGTTATTGTTGTCGGGTGTTGCGTGTGGAGAACGGTTTAGCGAGATCTGTGCCAGGTATTTAAGTAATTGAATTATATGGATATTTTTATTTTCATGGGAGCTGGGCGGAGTTGTTTGTCTCTGCTTTGAGACTTTTTTGGCTTGGCCAGCCTCTTCGCTGGCAAGCCAGCTCCTACAAAGGTTGTGCAAAGCATCGTAGGAGCTGGCTTGCCAGCGAAAAGCGCGCAGCCCGCGCGGTAGATTCTCCAAAAAGAGATTTGTGTCTCTTTATTGAGATTCGGCAATCCCCAAGGCCGCCATTTTCTTGTACAGCGTCGAGCGCCCCAGCCCCAGGCGCCGGGCCGCTTCGTCCACCTTGCCGGCGCATTGCGCCAGGGTGGCGCTGATCAGTTGCCGGTCGAAACGCTCCCGGGCCGCGGCGAAGGTTTCCTGGCTCGGCGACTCGGCCGCCAGCGGGGCCGCATTGCGCTGCGCCGGGCTGAAGTTGCCGATTGCCGCGCGAATGTCCGCGGCATTGAGTATCAGGTCATCGCTGAGCAGTGCCGCCCGTTCCAGCACGTTGCGCAGTTCGCGGATATTGCCCGGCCAGGCGTGTTGCGCCAGCAGGGCCAGGGCCTCTCGATCCAGTTCATGCTGGCTGCGCAGGTCTTCGAGAATCCCTTCGCTCAGGGCTGGCAGGTCGTCCAGGCGCTCGCGCAGGGCCGGCACCTGGATCGGCAGCACGTTGAGCCGGTAGTAGAGGTCGGCGCGGAACTCGCCACGCTTGATCGCCGCTTCCAGGTCGGTGGAGGTGGCGGCGATGATCCGCACGTCGCTGTGGATCACTTCGTTGGAGCCCACCGGTTCGAACTCCTTCTCTTGCAGCACCCGCAGCAGCTTGCTTTGCAGGGGCAGGGGCATGTCGCCGATTTCATCGAGGAACAGGCTGCCGCCCTGGGCGATCTGCAACTTGCCGGCACGGCCCTTGCGGTCGGCGCCGGTGAAGGCGCCGGGGGCGGTGCCGAAGAACTCCGCCTCCAGCAGGGCTTCGGGAATCGCCGCGCTGTTGATGCTGACAAAGGGCTTGTGGGCCCGGGGCGAGGCAGCATGAATGGCCTGGGCCAGCAGCTCCTTGCCGGTGCCGGTTTCACCTTGCAGCAGGATCGGCGACTCGGCGCTGGCCCCACGGCGGGCACGGCGCTTGACCTCCAGGCTGGCGGCGCTGGTGCCGATGAAATGGGCGAAGTTGTACTTGGTCTGCCGGGCCCGCAACAGGGAGCGAGTGGAGGCCAGTTCTTCCTGCATGCTCAGGTAGCGCTTGAGCATCGGCGACAGGCTGCGCAGTTCGTCGAACAGGGCGAAGCCGATGGCGCCGATCACCGTGCCGGCGGCGTCGTGGATCGGCAGGCGCATCACCACCAGCGGTTCCTTGGGGGTGTCCTGCATGTCCAGCAGGATCGGGCGACCGCTGCGTACCACTTCCCGCAGCAGGCTGCCGGGTATCACGCTTTCGCAGGGCTTGCCGATGGCGAAGGCGGCGGACTCCAGGCCGAAGCGCCGGGCGTAGCGCTCGTTCATCCAGACGATATTGGCGTCGCGGTCGACGATCACCGTGCCTTCACTGGACTGCTCGATGATCTCGAACAGCGAGCGGATCGCCAGTTGGCGCACACGCTGGTAATCCTTGAGGCTTTCGCTGTCGTTCATGGCGGCATCCTGAAAATGGGCGCCAGGGATTATGCCCGATTTGACGTCGCCGGCTTGCCGGCGAAGGGGGCTTTGGGTTGAGCGGTGGTCTTGCGGGTGTCTTCGCTGGCAAGCCAGCTCCTACGGTGATGGCGGGGGTTGTAGGAGCCGGCTTGCCGGCGAAGGGGCCTTTGGGTTGGGCTGCGGTCTTGCGGGTGTCTTCGCTGGCAAGCCAGCTCCTACAGGGGGGAGTTGCGGGTCAGCTGGGGTGGGCGGCGGCCAGCAGCTCCTGGGTGTAGGGGTGCTGCGGGTTGGCGAAGACTTCATGGCTGGCGCCGCGCTCCACCACCTGGCCGTCCTTGATCACGATCATGTCGTGGGCCAGGGCCCGTATCACCGCCAGGTCATGGCTGATGAACAGGTAGGTCAAACCGTACTTTTCCTGCAGTTGGCGCAGCAGGGCCACCACTTGTTTCTGTACGGTGCGGTCCAGGGCCGAGGTCGGTTCGTCCAGCAGGATCAGCGCCGGCTTGAGTACCAGGGCCCGGGCAATGGCGATGCGCTGGCGCTGGCCGCCGGAGAATTCGTGGGGGTAGCGGTGGCGGCTGTCGGGATCGAGGCCGACTTCCTCCAGGGCGCGGATCACCTGTTCATCGCACTGGCGGGCATCGTACTGGCTGTGCACTTCCAGGCCTTCGCTGATGATCTGCGCCACCGACATGCGCGGGCTGAGGCTGCCGAAGGGGTCTTGGAACACTACCTGCATCTGCTTGCGCCAGGGCCGCAGTTGCTTCTGGTCGAGGCCATCCAGGGCCTGGCCCTGGAAGCGGATGCTGCCCCGGGAATCCAGCAAGCGCAGGATCGCCTGGCCCAGGGTCGACTTGCCCGAGCCGGACTCGCCGACGATGCCCAGGGTCTTGCCTTGCTCCACGCTGAGGCTGATGTCGTCCACCGCTCGCAGGTAGTCTTTGCGCCGGAACAGGCCGCCGCCGATCTGGAATTCGACGCTCAGCCGATCCACTTCCAGCACGGTTTCCCGGCTGTCGCGGCACAACGGCTGGCCTTCGGGCTCGGCGTGCAGCAGTTCGCAGCTGTAGGGATGTTGTGGGGCGTTGAACAGGGTGTCGCAGTCGGCTTGTTCGACGATTTCCCCGGCCTTCATCACGCACACCCTTTGGGCGATGCGTCGTACCAGGTTGAGGTCGTGGCTGATCAGCAGCAGGGACATGCCCAGGCGCTGCTGCAGGGATTTGAGCAGCAGCAGGATCTTGCGCTGCACCGTCACGTCCAGGGCCGTGGTGGGTTCGTCGGCGATCAGCAGTTCCGGCTCGCAGGCCAGGGCCATGGCGATCATTACCCGCTGGCGCTGGCCGCCGGAGAGCTGGTGCGGGTAGGCCTTGAGCCGTTCCCGGGGCTTCTGGATGCCCACCAGTTCCAACAGTTCAAGGATCCGCGCCTGGGCCTGTTTGCCGCCCAGGCCGCGATGCAGCAGCAGGGTTTCGCCGATCTGCTTCTCCACGCTGTGCAGCGGGTTGAGGGAGGTCATGGGCTCCTGGAAGATCATGGCGATGCGGTTGCCCCGCAGCTTTTGCAGGGTTGCCGGATCGCTGCCCATCAGTTCCTGGCCACGGTAACGCACGCTGCCGGAACTGTTGCAGCCGGTCTGCGGCAACAGTTGCAGGATCGAGTGGGCGGTCACCGACTTGCCCGAGCCGGACTCACCCACCAGGGCCAGGCATTCGCCGGGGCGGATGTCCAGGCTCAGGTCGCGGACCACGGTCTGGGCGCCGAAGGCCACGTTGAGCTGGCGGATTTCGATGAGGTTGTCAGTCATGTCTAGAGTCCGCTTCAAGATCGTGGATCAAAGGCATCGCGCAACGCTTCGCCGATAAACACCAGCAGCGAGAGGATCAGCGCCAGGGTGAAAAACGCCGTCAGCCCGAGCCACGGCGCCTGCAGGTTCTGCTTGCCCTGGCCGATCAGCTCGCCCAGGGAAGCGCTGCCGGCGGGCATGCCGAAGCCGAGGAAGTCCAGGGCGGTAAGGGTCGAGATGGCGCCGGTGAGGATGAACGGCAGGTAGCTCAGGGTGGCGTTCATGGCATTGGGCAGGATGTGCCGCAGGATTACCTTGCGGTCGCTCAGGCCCAGGGCCCGGGCGGCCTTGACGTATTCCAGGTTGCGCCCACGCAGGAACTCGGCGCGCACCACGTCCACCAGGGCCAGCCAGGAGAACAGCGCCATGATTCCCAGCAACCACCAGAAGTTCGGCTCGACAAAGCCCGAGAGGATGATCAGCAGGTAGAGCACCGGCAACCCGGACCAGACTTCCAGCAGGCGCTGGCCCAAAAGGTCGACCCAGCCACCGTAATAACCTTGCAGGGCGCCGGCGGCGATGCCGATCAGGGCGCTGATGGTGGTCAGGGCCAGGGCGAACAGGATCGACACCCGGGCGCCGTAGATCACCCGCGCGGCCACGTCCCGGGCCTGGTCGTCAGTGCCCAGCCAGTTGACCTGGCTCGGCGGGCTGGGGGCCGGCTGGGTCAGGTCGTAGTTGGGCGTGTCTTCGCTGAAGGGGATCGGCGGGAACAGCAGCCAGCCACCGTCCTTGCGGATCAGCTGCTGCACGTAGTCGCTGCGGTAGTCGGCCTGGAACGGCAGCTGGCCGCCGAACTCCTGCTCGGTGTAGCGCTTGAACACCGGGAAATACAGCGAGCCCTGGTAGCTGACCACCAGCGGCTTGTCGTTGGCGATCAGCTCGCCACCCAGGGTCAGGATGAACAGGCCGATGAACAGCCACAGCGACCACCAGCCGCGGCGATTCTGCTTGAAGCGGTCCAGGCGCCGGCGGGCCACGGGAGAAAGCTTGAGCATCAGGCGTTCCTCGCGGCGAAGTCGATGCGTGGGTCGACCAGGGTGTAGCACAGGTCGCCGATGAGTTTTATCAAGAGGCCGAACAGGGTGAAGATGAACAGCGAGCCGAACACCACCGGGTAGTCCCGGGACACTGCGGCCTCGTAGCTCATGCGCCCCAGGCCGTCGAGGGAGAAGATCACCTCGATCAGCAGGGAGCCGGCGAAGAACACGCTGATGAAGGCCTGGGGAATGCCCGACACCACCAGCAGCATGGCGTTGCGAAATACATGCCCATACAGCACCCGGCGTTCGCTCAGGCCCTTGGCCCGGGCGGTGACCACGTACTGGCGGGTGATCTCGTTGAGGAAGGAGTTCTTGGTGAGGATGGTCAGGGTGGCGAAGCCGCCGATCACCAGGGAGCTCACCGGCAGCACCAGGTGCCAGAAGTAGTCGGCGACCTTGCCCAGGGTGCTCAGTTGCTCGAAGTTGTCCGACACCAGCCCGCGCACCGGGAACCAGTTCAGCGAGGTGCCGCCGGCGAACAGCACGATCAGGAACATGGCGAACAGGAAGGCCGGCATGGCGTAGCCGATGATGATCGCGGTGCTGCTCCAGATGTCGAAGTGGCTGCCGTGGTGCACCGCCTTGCGAATCCCCAGGGGGATCGACACCAGGTAGGTGATCAGGGTCGCCCAGAGGCCGAGGGAGATGGTCACCGGCATTTTTTCCAGGATCAGGTCGGTGACCGTGGCGCCGCGGAAGAAGCTCTTGCCGAAGTCCAGCCGGGCGTAGCTTTTGAGCATCAGCCACAGGCGTTCATGGGCCGGCTTGTCGAAGCCGTACTGTTTCTCGATGTCCTGGATCAGCTTGGGATCGAGGCCGCGGCTGGCTCGCGAGCCGCTGTTGCTCATGGCATCGGCGGAGCCGCCGACCGCGCCGCCGCCGATCCCTTGCAGGCGGGCGATAGCCTGTTCCACCGGGCCGCCGGGGGCGGCCTGGACGATGACGAAGTTCACCAGGAGGATGATCAGCAGGGTCGGAATGATCAGCAGCAGGCGTCGCAGGATATAGGCCGGCATCAGTGGTGCCCTCCGGGTTGGCCACGGCGGACCAGCTCGGCGGCCATCTGTTCATTGGTCAGCGCGGTGCTGCTGACTTCCCACCAGCTTTCGATGGCTTCGTCGTTGCTCGCCGGCACCTTGGGCTTGCCGAAGCGGTTCCACCACACCGTGGAGGTGCCGGGCGGGTAGTAGTTGGCGATCCAGTAGTAGTTCCACTGCAGCACCCGGTCCAGGGCGTGAGCGTAGCGCAGCATCTCCGGCTGGCTGGTGGCTTTCACCAGGCCGTTGAGCAGGCTGTCCACCGCCGGGTTCTTGAGCACCATGTAGTTGTTGGAGCCGGGGTCGTTGGCCGCGGCCGAGCCGAAGTAGTTGTACAGCTCCATGCCCGGCGAGGTGGTCACCGGGTAGCCGGTGACGATCATGTCGTAATCCCGGGCCATCAGGCGGTTGACGTATTGCGAAGGGTCGATGCGGCGGATGTTCAGGCTGATGCCGATCTGCGCCAGGTTGCGCTTGTAGGGCAGCAGCAGGCGTTCGATGGAGCCCTGGGTGATGAGGAAGGTGAAGCTCAGGGGCTCGCCTTCGGCATTCACCAGCTTGTCGCCATCGGCTTTCCAGCCGGCCTGTTCCAGCAGGGCCAGGGCCTGCAGTTGCTTGTCGCGGATGACTCCGCTGCCGTCGGTCTTCGGTGCTTCGAAGACCTGGGTGAAGACTTCGTCGGGGATCTGCCCGCGCAGCGGTTCGAGGATCTTCAGTTCCTCGGCGTCTGGCAGGCTGCGGGCTGCCAGGGAGGTGTTGGAGAAGAAGCTCTGCTGGCGGATGTACAGGTTGCGCATCATCTGCCGGTTGCTCCATTCGAAATCCCAGAGCATGGCCAGGGCCTGGCGTACCCGGCGGTCCTGGAACACCGGTCGGTCGAGGTTGAACACGTAGCCCTGGGCCGGTTGCGGCGCCGACTGGGCCAGGTGGGCCTTCTGCAGGCGGCCGTCGCTCAGGGCCGGGCTGTCGTAGCCGATGGAATAGCCGGTGGCGGAGAACTCGCGGTTGTAGTCGTAGGCGCCACCGCGCAGCACTTGCCGGGCGACGTCGATATCGCCGAAGTACTCGACGCTGAAATGATCGAAGTTGTACAGGCCGCGGCTCACCGGCAGGTCCTTGCCCCACCAGTCGGGGTTGCGGGCGAAGGTGATGCTGTTGCCCGAATCCACCTTGGCCACCCGATAGGGACCGCTGCCCAGGGGCGCTTCATAGCCGCCGCCTGCGGCGAAGTCGCGACTCTTCCACCAGTGTTCGGGGAACACCGGCAGGGTCGCGATATCCAGGGGCAGGGTGCGGTTTTCGTTGCTCTTGAAGTCGAAACGCACCACCCGCGGCGATTCCACGGTGACGCCTTTGACGTCCTCGAACTGGGTGCGGTAGCGCATGCTGCCCTGGGTCATCAGCAGGTCGTAGCTGTAGCGCACGTCTTCGGCGGTGATCGGTGTGTTATCGGCGAAGCGGGCCTTGGGGTTGAGGTAGAAGCGCAGCCACAGGCCGTCTTCGGCGCGCTCCATCTTTTCTGCCACCAGGCCGTAGACGGTGTAGGGCTCGTCCAGGGAGCGCAGGGCCAGGGGCGAATAGACCAGGCCGTCGAGCTGGGAGACGCCGATGCCCTTGTCTATATAAGGCAGCACATGGTCGAAACGGCCGATCTCGATGGCCGAGCGGCGCAGGGTTCCGCCCTTGGGGGCCTGGGGGTTGACGTAGTCGAAGTGGCTGAAGCCCTGGGGATACTTGGCTGGTTCGCCGTAGACGGTCATGGCGTGTTGCGGTGCCGCCTGGGCGCCCGAGGCTCCGAGCAGCAGCGCGGTGAACAGTACGGAGGGGAAAAGCAGTCGCATTGTCAGCCTTACGAGCCGGGTGATCGATGACCACGATTTGTACGCTAGCGGCCTGTGACTGGCCAGCCGCTTCTACAAGCGCAACGGCCCACCAGGAGGCGGGCCGTTGAGCAGACGCAAGCGCGAGGGGATCAGTCCTGGCGGCTGGTGACTTCCAGCAGGTGGTAGCCAAACTGGGTTTTCACCGGGCCTTGCACCACGTTGACCGGGGCGCTGAACACCACGGTGTCGAATTCCTTGACCATCTGGCCCGGGCCGAAGGAGCCCAGGTTGCCGCCGTCGCGGCTGGACGGGCAGGTGGAGTTCTTTTTCGCGACTTCGGCGAAGTCGGCGCCGGCTTCGATCTCGGCTTTGAGTTCGTTGCACTTGGCTTCGCTGGCAACCAGGATGTGACGGGCAGTGGCTTTGGCCATGGGTGTTGCTCCTTTCAAGAAAGTTGAGAGCCTACCGGATTCAGGTGGCTATTTCTTGTCAAAGTTCCTGCAAAGCGTTGCCGCCCGGCGGGTGTTGTAGGAGCCGGCTTGCCGGCGAAGAGGCCTTTGGAGCGGGCGGTGCTCTTGGCGTCGTCTTCGCTGGCGAGCCAGCTCCTACAGGGGCGGGCGGTGCTCAGGCGGGGACGGCAGCGACCTTGTCTGCCCGCTGCAGTTGTTGCGCGGCAGTGCGCAGCAGTTGCTCGGTGGCGGCCCAGCCCAGGCAGCCGTCGGTCACCGAAACGCCGTAGCGCAGCTGACCGCTCAGGGGCTGGCAGCCTTCGAACAGGTGGCTTTCCAGCATCACGCCCATCAGCGAGCGATCACCCTGCAGGCGTTGCTCCAGCACTTCGTTGAACACTGCCGGCTGGCGCAATGGGTCCTTGCCACTGTTGGCGTGGCTGCAATCGACCATGATCCGCGCCGGGATCTTCAGTTTGTGCAGGTCGCGCTGGACCTGGGCCACGCTCTGGCGATCGTAGTTCGGCCCGCTGTGGCCGCCCCGCAGCACCAGATGAGTGTCGGGGTTGCCTGGGGTCTGGATGACTGCCGGGTGGCCCTGGCTGTCGACGCCGAAGTGACGGTGCGGGTGCGCCGCCGAACGCATGGCGTCACAGGCGATGGCGACGCCGCCGTCGGTGCCGTTCTTGAAGCCCACGGGCATCTCCAGGCCGCTGGCCATTTCCCGGTGGATCTGCGATTCGGTGGTGCGGGCGCCAATGGCCACCCAGCTCAGCAGGTCGTCGAAGTAGCCGGCGGCCATGGGTTGCAGCAGTTCAGTGGCGATCGGCAGGCCCAGGCGCAGCATCTCGCGCATCAGGTCCCGGGACAGGCTCAGGCCAGCGGCCATGTCGTCGCTGCCATCCAGGCGCGGGTCGTAGGCCAGGCCTTTCCAGCCGACGGTGGTGCGGGGCTTTTCCACGTAGGCGCGCATCACCAGGAACATCTGCTCGCTCACCTCTTCGGCCAGACGGGCCAGGTTGGCGGCGTATTCCAGGGCCGATTGCGGGTCGTGGATGGAGCATGGGCCGACCACTACCAGCAGGCGTGGGTCGCGACCTTCGAGAATGGCGCGCACCGCCTGGCGGTGGCTGGCAACTTGCTGGCTCAAGGCCTGGGACAGCGGCAGTTGCTGCTTGAGCTCGAGGGAGCTGGGCAGGCGCCGGGTCAGGGGTTCATTGGCGCTGACTTGGGCGGACAGGGGCAGAGCGGATACGGATGAGTTCATGTGCGGTCTTCCTGGGCGGGCGGCGGGTGATGTCCCGCGCGCGGCCCTACTGGGGTGTTCGACAATTGGCCGTACTGGCCATCTGTGTGCAATTGCCACCGGTAGGTGACCGATCGGAGGCGGCAGGCTGTCCCGAGCGGAGGCTGCTAAATCGCCAGGCGGAAAACATGTCGTAGCGGTAATAGGTGGCGTAGTTCATGGGGCAATCCTCGGTAAGTTCGGTGTGTTGCGTAAAAGTCGTGGTTGAAAACGTGGTGCCGGAAAAAACAAAACCCCCGGTCGGGAGGCCGACCGGGGGTTGAGATTTCTCTGGTAGGCGACCCGTCAAAGTGGGCGCCGGTTGGGTATCAGGCGCGCCAGTGGCTAAACCAATACCCAAAATAAAAATTGACCGGAGCCAGAGTGCCGTTGACCCAGGCAGCCGCGACCGAGCGCAGTACGCTGGCGGTGTGGCGATGCAGGGAAAGGGTCTGGGACAGCATGGGGTTTCTCCGTGAAGTGGGGCGAGCTTACTAGAGGCCAGGGCCGCGATTCAATCAGTAATTTCTATGGGCGCGGTTGTCTTGGGCGATGGATTAAGCGGCGCCAGGATTTATGCCACACTCGCCGCTCCCCCCTCGTTGCCTCGCCAAGGAATCTCCATGACCGTGCTGACCCTCGCTGCCGCCCAATCGGTGTCCATTGCTGGCGACTGGCTGGGGAATCTCGCCCGGCATCAGCATCTGATGCGGCTGGCGGCGCAGCAGGGGGTGCAGGTCCTGGTGTTTCCCGAGCTGTCCCTGACTGGTTATGAGCCACAGCTGGCCGCGCAACTGGCGCTGGCCCCGGATGCCCCGCAGCTGCAGCCGTTGCGGGACCTGGCCCGGGAGCTGCGGCTGACGGCGGTGGTGGGCTTGCCGATTCGCCTGGTCGAGGACGGGCCGGTGCTGATCGGGGCGCTGGTGCTGGCAGCCGACGGCTCGCTGGCGGTGTACAGCAAGCAGCATCTGCATGCCGGGGAGGAGCGCTTTTTTGCCCCCGGCTCTGGCGGGGCGCCGCTGCAACTGGCAGAGGCAAGGTTGGCCCTGGCGGTGTGTGCGGATTTTTGCCATGCCAGTCATGTCCAGGCCGCAGTGGCGGCCGGTGCCGACATCTATGCCGCCGGAGTGCTGATCAGCGAGGGTGGTTATGCCGCCGACAGTGCGTTGTTGCAGGGTTATGCCCGGGAGCACGGCATTGTGCTGTTGATGGCCAATCATGGCGGTCCCAGCGGGGGTTGGGCCTGTGCCGGGCGTAGCGCGATCTGGGGCCCTGACGGCCAGTTGCTGGGCGCCGTGGAGGGGGTTGGCGAAGCGCTGCTGATTGCCCGCTGTGTTGCCGGGCAATGGCAGGCCCAGGTTGTGCCGGTGGCCGGCTGATGAATGCGCTGCAATTGCGCCCGGCGTCAGCGGCCGACCTGGCCTTCGCCCGGGACCTGACCCGCTCGACCATGCTCGGCTACTACATCCGCAATGATCTGCTATGGCTTGATGAGGCTTTCGATGTGGCCTGGGCCGGTCGCGAGAACCTGTTGATCTGCCAGGCAGACGAGGTGCTGGGCTATGTCAGCCTGAGTCGGGACCTGCGGGCCCTTTATATTCGTGAATTGCATGTGCAGCAGGCATGGCGCGGGCGTGGGGTTGGCGCCTGGACCCTGGCGCGGCTGCTGGAGCGGGCGCGTCAGGAGCACCTTGGGCTGTTGCGCCTGACGGTGTTCAAGGGCAACCCGGCACAGCGTCTGTACCAGCGGATGGGTTTGAAGGTGGTGGGGGAGGAGGAGTGTTTCTGGCGTATGGAGCGTCCTACTGTCGCAGGCGCCGATCCTGGGTAGAGGGCCCCGGGCTGTCGGGGCCTGAAGGTGCCAGGCCGTCCGCGGTCGGGCAGGCGCTGTCGCTTTATCGCTCGCCGATGAATTTTATATAGCGCTTGTGATTAGGTTTGTACGTCGCTTTTTTGCTAAGGTGTCCGGCAACCTTTAAAGACCAAATCGCGAGGTGTCTGCTTGATTAGGGTGCTAGTAGTCGATGACCATGATCTCGTTCGTACGGGCATTACACGAATGTTGGCTGACATCGATGGCCTGCAAGTAGTCGGGCAGGCGGAGTCAGGGGAAGAATCCCTGCTCAAGGCGCGGGAGCTGAAGCCCGACGTCGTCCTGATGGACGTCAAGATGCCCGGGATCGGAGGTCTTGAAGCCACGCGCAAACTGCTGCGCAGCCATCCGGACATCAAGGTCGTGGCGGTGACTGTCTGCGAAGAGGATCCGTTCCCGACACGCCTGCTGCAAGCCGGCGCGGCGGGCTACCTCACCAAGGGCGCGGGCCTCAACGAAATGGTCCAGGCGATTCGCCTGGTATTTGCCGGTCAGCGTTACATCAGCCCGCAGATTGCCCAGCAACTGGTCTTCAAATCGTTTCAGCCTTCCAGCGACTCGCCGTTTGACGCTTTGTCCGAGCGTGAGATTCAGATCGCGCTGATGATTGTCGGCTGCCAGAAAGTGCAGATCATCTCCGACAAGCTGTGTCTGTCGCCGAAAACCGTGAACACCTATCGCTATCGTATTTTCGAGAAGCTCTCGATCAGCAGCGATGTCGAGCTGACGCTGCT
This sequence comes from Pseudomonas saponiphila, assembly GCF_900105185.1. Classification (NCBI taxonomy): domain Bacteria; kingdom Pseudomonadati; phylum Pseudomonadota; class Gammaproteobacteria; order Pseudomonadales; family Pseudomonadaceae; genus Pseudomonas; species Pseudomonas saponiphila. Next base: position 2,611,668 of record NZ_FNTJ01000001.1, read on the forward strand.
GGCGGTTCGTCATGGCATGGTCGATGCCAGCCTCTGAAATGACCGACCTGTTTGATCCCAGCGCTTTTCTTTCTACCTGCAGTGGCCGTCCTGGCGTGTATCGCATGTTCGACAGCGATGCACGCTTGCTGTACGTCGGTAAAGCCAAGAACCTGAAAAACCGCCTGTCCAGCTACTTCCGCAAGACCGGCCAGGCACCGAAGACCGCCGCCCTGGTGGCGCGTATTGCCCAGATCGAAACCACCATCACCGCCAACGAAACCGAAGCACTGCTGCTGGAGCAGACGCTGATCAAGGAATGGCGGCCGCCGTACAACATTCTGCTGCGCGACGATAAATCCTATCCCTATGTGTTCCTTTCGGACGGTGATTTTCCGCGATTCAGCATCCATCGTGGGGCGAAGAAGCAGAAGGGCAAGTACTTCGGCCCTTACCCTAGCGCCGGCGCGATCCGCGAAAGCCTCAGCCTGTTGCAGAAGACCTTCATGGTTCGCCAGTGCGAGGACAGCTACTACAAGAACCGTACCCGACCCTGCCTGCAGTATCAGATCAAGCGCTGCAAGGGGCCTTGCGTAGGCCTGGTGGAGCCTGAAGTGTATGCCGAGGACGTGCGCCACTCGGTGATGTTCCTGGAAGGGCGCAGCAATGCCCTGACCGATGAACTCTCCAGCGCCATGGAAGCGGCCGCTGCCGCCCTGGATTTTGAAAAGGCCGCCGAACTGCGGGACCAGATCTCCCTGCTGCGCCGGGTCCAGGACCAGCAGAGCATGGAAGGCGGCACCGGCGATGTGGATGTGGTGGCAGCCTTCGTCAACCCGGGCGGCGCTTGTGTGCACTTGATCAGCGTGCGGGGCGGGCGGGTGCTGGGCAGCAAGAACTTCTTCCCCCAGGTGGGCATCGAGGAAGACGTGGCGGAAGTCATGTCGGCCTTCCTAGGCCAGTATTTTGTCAGCAGTCCGGAGCGCGACCTGCCTTCCGAGCTGATCGTCAACGTGGTGCATGACGACTTCCCGACCCTGATCGCTGCCATTGATGAGTTGCGCGGGCGCGAGCTGACCATCAGCCATCGGGTCCGTGGCACCCGGGCGCGCTGGCAGCAATTGGCGGTGACCAACGCTGAACAGGCCCTGAGCGCGCGCCTGGCCAACCGTCAGCATGTCGCGGCGCGATTCGAAGCCCTGGCCGAAGTGCTGAACCTGGATGAGCCACCGCAGCGCCTGGAGTGCTACGACATCAGCCATTCAAGCGGCGAGGCCACTGTGGCGTCCTGCGTGGTGTTCGGCCCGGAAGGGCCGCTGAAATCCGATTACCGGCGCTACAACATCGAAGGCGTCACCGCCGGCGACGATTATGCGGCCATGCACCAGGCCCTGACCCGACGCTTCAGCAAGCTCAAGGAAGGCGAGGGCAAGCTGCCGGACATTCTCCTGGTGGACGGCGGCAAGGGGCAGCTGTCCATGGCCCGTGACGTGCTCAACGAGCTGGCGGTGCCGGACCTGATTCTCCTTGGCGTGGCCAAGGGCGCCACGCGCAAGGCCGGTTTCGAAACCCTCTACCTCAATGATGCGGCCCACGAGTTCACCCTCAAGGGCGACTCCCCGGCCTTGCATCTGATCCAGCAAATCCGCGATGAGGCTCACCGCTTCGCGATCACCGGTCACCGTGCCCGACGCGGCAAAACCCGGCGCACCTCGACCCTGGAAGGGGTGGCGGGCGTCGGACCCAAGCGTCGACGTGATCTCCTTAAACATTTTGGTGGGTTGCAGGAACTGTCCCGTGCCAGCATCGACGAGATTGCCAAAGCACCGGGGATCAGTAAAAAGCTCGCAGAGTTGATTTATGCAAACCTGCACAGCGAGTAGAATGCCCCATCACCTCGTAGCCAGTTGTGCCGATGAATATCCCGAATCTGATCACCGTTCTACGCGTCCTGCTCATCCCGATTTTCATATTGCTGTTCTATTTGCCCTATAGCTGGAGCTACATGGCAGCCAGTTCAGTGTTTGCCTTCGCGGCCGCCACGGACTGGCTCGACGGGTATCTGGCGCGACGCCTGCAGCAGAGCACGCCATTCGGCGCGTTCCTCGACCCCGTGGCCGACAAGCTGATGGTGGCGGTGGCCCTGGTGCTGCTGGTGCAAGAGCATCACAACCTGTGGCTGACCTTGCCCGCCGCGGTGATCATTGGCCGTGAAATCGTCATTTCGGCGCTGCGCGAGTGGATGGCCGAACTCGGCGCCCGGGCCCAGGTGGCGGTGTCCAACATGGGCAAATGGAAAACCGCGGCACAGATGCTGGCGTTGGTGATTCTCCTGGCCAACCCTTCGGATTTCAGCTTCTGGGTGTTGGTGGGTTACGCCTTGCTGCTGGCGGCGGCGGGCCTGACCTTGTGGTCCATGCTGCAGTACCTGCGGGCTGCCTGGCCGCACCTGAAAACTGACAACGAGAAAAAATAAGTTTTTTTGAATCAAAGGCTTGACGCGCATTCGGATTTCTATAGAATGCGCAACACCAAGACGTTGCGGGAATAGCTCAGTTGGTAGAGCACGACCTTGCCAAGGTCGGGGTCGCGAGTTCGAGTCTCGTTTCCCGCTCCAAACATAGCGCTGCAGAGTTCCACGAATTCTGCAGTGATCGCAAAAAGGACCTTCGGGTCCTTTTTGCGTTTCCGTGCCTGGCGCCGGCACTTGCTCCTCTCCAGCTCCCCGCCAATCCAGGGTCGAGCCCTTTCCAGATCTGTCCTCATCACCTCAGCTGGCATCGGATGAATTTACAGCGCGGCGCTACCAGCATGAGCTTCGCTGCTCGCTGCGCTTTGTTTTCCGATCAACCATGAGTGCCTAAGCTGGGACCATGGGGCTTTCCCATGTTTACTGAACAGTCGTCGCTGCAGAGCCAAGGAGTGTCTCGTGAGCCAAATGCAAAGAGCTGCCGATGTTCTACGCAGGTCCAAGAAAATCGTTTTTTTCTCGGGCGCGGGCATCTCGGCCGAGAGCGGAATACCGACGTTTCGCGACAAACTAACCGGGTTATGGGCCAAGCACGACCCTCAACGCCTGGAAACAGCCGACGCCTTTGAGGAGAACCCAGCTCTCGTATGGGGCTGGTACCTGTGGAGGCGACACCAGGTGAGCGGGGCGAAGCCAAACCCAGCCCACCTGTGCATTCCCCGGTTTCAAGATGCCGGCTGGGAGGTGTCCGTCATTACCCAAAATATCGACGACCTGCACGAGCGGGCAGGTTCATTGGACGTGGTTCACGTTCACGGCAGCTTGATGGACGCGAAATGCTTTGCATGTCACCGGCCAGGCGAATTGACACCTGACCAGCTGAGGGTTGCTGAGGAAGGGCAGTTGATCGAGCCTCCGCGGTGTGACCATTGCAACGCAAGGCTTCGGCCGGGGGTGGTCTGGTTCAGGGAGAAGCTGCCCGAGGACGCGTGGCGATCCGCAGTAAGGCGTGTGAGAGAGTGTGATTTGCTGATTTCCGTGGGGACTTCCGGCGTAGTCATGCCGGCAGCAGGCATTCCGGAAATGGCGCTCGCAGCCGGGGCTGCGGTGATCCATGTCAACCTTGAAGAGGTTGGCTTGGTTGGCGCGGACGAAATAATGCTCAAAGGAAGTGCTGGCGTGGTCCTGCCTGCGCTGCTCCGAGCGGCAGGGGCAGAGGCCATCCCCGATCACCACTCATGCTGATGCGCCCGGCGGCTCTGCCGGGCCTGTGCGTCGTCAATGTCGCGATCTTCCCCGGCGTTATCTCGGATTCTGTCCGCAGGAACAACGTGGATTTTGTCCTTCGCTATGCTTGATCTGCTAGGCCGATACGAACAGCGGATTGTGTTTTTCCACAGGAAGGGAAGAGCTATGAGCAAGAAGCTTGGAAATGCGGACATCGTCTACGCAAAAATTCACCCGTCCATAGGGATCGCGCGGGTCGGAAACTCCATGCAAGAGGATGGCTTCTATATCGGGCCACAGGTCGTGGAACCGGCACCGAAGCCGCCAGGGTTCTACCGGGACGCCACTGGAGCCTTGAAGCGCGAAGTCGCGGAATTTCGCCTCTACGGCTATGACGCCCATGGCAAGGTGGTTCGCGAGTTGCTGATGGAAGAGGGCGTGCAGATCAGCTGGTCGGTGGAACTGGCCAACCGCAAGGCTGCCTGGTACCGCTTTGAACTGGCGATGGATATTCCCGAGGCGCTCACGGCGCCGCCGTCGACGCGCCGCAATGCCGCGGTGAGCGAGCGCAGTACCCTGGCGATACTCCCCGGAATACGCAGCGTCGATGCCCCCAATGCCCAGGGCGACCACTTGCGATTTGACGGTGGCACCTGTTTTGGCATCGAGGTCCCCCTGGGCGAGTTGCGCACCGATGGTTGCGGGCGCTTGAGGGTATTCGGCGGCCATGGGAAGTCGGCCTCGTGCGACGGCCAGGCGCCTACGGATTTCGCCAACAACGACGGATGGTACGACGACACCAGCGACGGTCCGGTGACCGCCCGGGTCCGCCTCGGCGAGCGGGAGTTGCAGGTGGCTCCGGCCTGGGTGGTGGTGGCGCCGCCCAACTACGGCCCGCAGCAGAAATCGGTGCGGACCCTGTATGCGTTGATGACCGACGTGGCGATCCAGGCCGGACTCCTGCCCACCCCGACCAGGCCTTCGTTTCGAGATGACATCTTGCCCATCCTCAAGGCCATGTGTGACCTGCAGTGGATGAACGCCGGCTTCGCCGCCGGTTTTGGCCATGGCATGGCGCAGCATTTCCTGGACCCGGATTACCTGCACAAGCTCGCGCAGCCAGGCAGCCTCTACGCCGAAATGCGGCGCACGGTGGCCAACGCTTTCCGCAATCCGGCGGACCAGGATATTTCGCTCAAGCCCTGGCCTTGGGTATACGGCGACGCGATGGACATCCCCATGCCGGCCTCGCCACGGGCGATGAACGCCTTGACCGCCACCCAGCTGAGGATGCTGGAACTGTGGGCCAGGGGCGATTTCCGCGCCGACTATTACCCTGTCCACGAGCCGGTGCACAGCCTCGATCAAGTATCCGTAACGGCACAACCGGCCATGCTCGACCGCGCCGCGCTGGAGTTCTGCCTGGCCGACGCCTTCCATCCCGGCTGCGAAATGACCTGGCCGGTACGGCATGCATCGATGTACATGGAGCCTTATCGCTGGCGCCACCGCGCCGCCGACAATCCCGAGCCGGACTACGGCAAGACGCTGACCGTGGCCGAGGCCCTGTCCTATGACGGCCCCTTGTATGCCCAGTTTCCTGGAGCGATCACCCGCTGGATGGCGATTCCCTGGCAGACCGACACCGCCAGTTGTCGCTCCGGCTACGACAAGCAATACGATCCCTATTTGCCGACCTTCTGGCCGGCCCGGGTGCCGAATCAGGTCTTGAGCGAGGAGAACTACCGCAAGGTCAGGGATACCACGCTGGATCGTGAAGAACGCCTGGCGGCCTTTTGGCAGCGTTCCGAGTGGGACCGCACGCTGGGTGCCGGGGCCCAGCACCAATTGCAGGTGATGGTGGAACACTTTGATCGGCAGGGGATCGTCGAGGTGCGCGAGGGCGTCGCCGACGATCCGGACTTCCCGCCGGTGATGCAGGTCGAGGATCGTGGCGGTGACGACCTGAGTCGCGAGGAGCGCAAACTCACCGACAGCGGCATGCGCAGGGCCTTCATGAGCGGGACGTTGAAACCGTGAGCGCAACGGCTCGGCCAGCGCTGGAGAGCCATTGCGATGTCATCGTGTTCGGCGCCGGGCCAGCGGGCTCGGCGCTGGCCCACAGGCTGGCGCCAAGGCACCGCGTGCGAGTACTGGAGCGCAGCCTGCCGAGCCAGTCCTCGCCCGCTGCACAAGCCTGGCGCATCGGTGAGTCATTGCCCGGCGCGGCAGCGGTGCTGTTGCGCCGACAAGGGCTGTTGGAGCGTTTTCTGGCGGACGGCCATGCACCACGCGGCGCCAGTGTTTCAGTGTGGGAAACCCCGCAAGCGGTGTGGTTCGATGCCCTGCGTGACCCCAACGGCCCTGGCTGGCACCTGGACCGTGTGCGGTTCGACGCGATGCTGCGCAACGCCGCAGGCGCAGCGGGGGCGGTCTTCTCGGCGGTAGCCGGAGGTGTTCAGGTGCGGCGCGAAGGTGGGCGCTGGCAGGTGCAAGATGAACGCACAGGGCAGTGCTACAGCGCCCGAGCCCTGGTGGACGCCACGGGCCGCAGCGCGGTCCTGTGTCGCGCTTTGGGCCTGCGCCAGCAGACGCAGGACCGCCTGCTCTGCGTCCATGCCCGGCTTCCGGCGCTGGCACAGGACCAGGATCGTTGCACGCGGACCTGCGCGGATGTGGACGGCTGGTGGTACAGCGTGCGCCTGCCCTCGGGCGATCGGGTGCTGGCCTACCATCTGGATGGGCGGGATCCGGCCCTGCAAGCGTTGCGCAACGGGCCGGCGCTGCTGAGCCACGCCAGGCGCCTGCCGCTGTTGGCGCCGGTGCTGCCCGAGGCTGTTGCGTCCCTGGCAACCCGGGTGCGACCGGCCGGCAGCGTGCTCTTGAATACCGCCGACGGGGTGCCGGGACCGGGCTTCTACGCCGTCGGCGATTCGCTGCTGGCTTTCGATCCGCTGTCATCCCAGGGGTTGTTCCATGCCCTGGCCTCGGCGGAAAGCGCGGCCACGGCGATCGAGGGGGAATTGGCCGGCGACCCGCGCGCCGGCCAGCACTACTTTGTGCAGATGCGCGAGGTGCAGGCCCGCTATAGCCAGCACCTGGCCGCCACTTACGCCCGGCCCGAGCGTTACCGCGAGCGCCCGTTCTGGGCGCAACGGCGCGCTCCGTTGCAGGCGCCGCCAGCGCAATGAACCGCTCCGGCGGCCGCCTCATGCGCCGCCGCTCACGGCAAACAGGCACCGGGCGCCCTGGCGGCGATTCCGCATCAACCCTGGGGGGAGCAGTGGGGCAGAAGACCGGCGAACGGTCTGGCGCCGGCGATGAGCTGTGCAAGACGGCTCGGAAACAATTGGAATAATTTGCTCACAAACTCAAATAACCCCACGAACGCAATTGTGGATCCGCGGGCGCTGGCTGCCCCATCATCGGAGCCCTGCAAGCAGTGCAGTGGGGCTCCAGCAGCCATTTATTCACCGACCATCGCTACCCGCCTGTGTCGATACAGGGATGTCATATGAACCCGGATGCCAATGCTTTTTTTGGAAGGCACACCCTGGGCGAGCTCTATCAGATCTCTCCCGAAAAGCTCAACGACCTAGAGGCCCTGACCCGGTTGCTGTGCGCAGCATCCGTCGAAGCGGGGGCCACCGTGTGCGGCACCATGACCAAGCGCTTCGAGCCCCAGGGGGCGACGGTGCTGGTGATGCTGGCGGAGTCCCATGCTTCCTTTCACACCTATCCCGAGCACGGTGCGCTGTTTCTCGACATCTTCACCTGTGGCACCACCTGCGATCCGGTCAAGGCCTTCGACTACATCTGCGCCAGCCTCAAGTGCGATGTGCGAGCGATGAAGATCGTCGAGCGCGGAGCGCTGGGCGGCGACAGTCGAGCGGCCCGGCCGGCGCTGGCCAGCCAGGGGCTGCACAGTCACTGAGCGGGCCCCCTGGGGAAGGCAAGACGCTCGCAGGTTCGGCGGCTGATGAACAGCCGGTGAATACGCTGAGCAAGTTTGTTGCAAGTTGATGTTTGTTACAGGGGAGCTTGTTCATCCAGGCCATGTCGCTTGGTTGTGCCATTGCCATTGATTGAACTGTCCATTTGCAAGTTGCACTGCATCTTTCAAGTTTGAAAGAGCAGAACCTTGATTGATTGTTTTTATAAGTGGTTATAGGCCAGTGGTCGGCCGGTGCCTGTTCGTAACCTGCTGTTCATTATGTTTATCTCTTGGGAGTGAGTGATCATGGAAGATCAAAAGTTGAAGTTGCTGGTCTTCGGTGTCGATGGCGCCTCCCATGCCGTGCTCCAGCAATTGATGGCGCGGGGCCTGTTGCCCAACTTCAGCGCGCTGCGTCGGCGCGCCGCCCACGGGGTGTTGCAATCGACCTTTCCACCCCATACCGCACCGGGCTGGGCCTCCATGTTTACCGGGGTTTCCCCGGGTGAGCACGGGATCTACCAGTTCTGGTCGACCCACAGCGCCGACTATCGTTTCCGCGCCATGAATGCCGCCGATTACGGGCGCGAACCCTGCTGGCTGACCTTGCAGCGCCATGGCCTGAAAGTCGGCGCTTATAACATTCCCATGACTCACCCGCCGGCCGACTTGCAGGGCGGCTACATGATCAGCTGGCCCCTGGCCAAGACTTTGAGATATACCGCTCCCGGCAACTTGATGCATGAACTGATGCAGGCGGGGCTGCACTATCATTCCGATCTGGTCACCATGTATCGCGGCCAGGAAGATTATTGCGAACAGGCGCGAAAGTTTATCGATGGTCGCGCCGAAACTTGCTGTTTTCTGCAAAAGAACCGGCCGGTCGATGCACTCTTCGTGGTCTTTACCGAAGTCGACCGGGTCAGTCATTACTATTGGGGCGATGCCCAGGCCCCCAGCGCGGCGGTGGAACAGTGCTACGTCGACATCGACCGGGCGCTGGGCACCTTGCTGACCCTGACCGACGACCAGACCCTGGTGGTGGTGGCTTCCGATCACGGCTTCGGCCTGTGCGAGGCCGACTTCAGCGTGCACGAATTCCTCCAGCAGCATGGCCTGCTGGCCACCCGTTTCGAACGACAGCAGGACGGCGCCGAGACGGCGCACGACGATCCGGGCGCGCGCTCCTGGTTCGACGACCCCGCCAGCTACCGGCGGCTGATCGACTGGTCGCGCACCGACTTCTACATGCCCACTCCCGGCTGCTTCGGCCTTAACGCCAACCGGGTGGGGCGCGAGGCCCAGGGCCGCCTGACCGACGAGCAGTTGCCGGCCGCCGAAGAGCGCCTCAAGCGCGCCCTGGCCCAGGTGCTCGACGATCAGGGCCAGCCCTGGTTCAGGCTGGTCCGCGCCGACCAGGTCTATGCCGGTGCGCGGCTGACGGATGCCCCGGACTACCTGCTGATCCCCAGGGACTTCAGCGTCATGCCGACCCCGAGCCTCACCGGGCAGGTCTGGAGCACGCCGACCCAGCGCGGGGTGCATCGCCCCGACGGCATCGTCTTCATCCGCGGTTCGAACTTTGCGCAAGACGCCGCGCTGCAAGCGCGGATCGAAGACATCTACCCGACGATCCTCGCCCACCTGGGGCTGCCGGTGCCGGAAGGGCTCGAAGGCCACTGGCTGCTGGAACCGCCCCAGGAGCCCCGGCGCGAGCCCGGGCGCAAAGGCAGCGGCGGGCCCCGCATGAGTGAAGAAGAGCAGCGCTTCATGGACAGCCAATTACAGCAAATTGGGTACTTTTAATGGAAACCGTGCCGTTCACCAACGCCGCCGAAGGGCTGATTCCCCTGACCAATCTGGCCGAGTCGTTTGACGCGCCAGCGGCCAATCCACTGCATTCCAGTGTCGACTTCCGCAAGCCGCAGCCCATGCGGGTGTGCTTCCCGGTGCTGCTCGACGGCGACCTGGTGATGAGCTCCGAGCACCTGGGCGTCAGTTACCTGGTGTCGATCCTGCGGGACCTGGGGGCCGAGTGCCTGGTGGTCGAGGTCAAGTCGATCCAGCACGGCGACGAGATCGCCATCGCCGAGGTGGTGGCTTTCAAGCCCGACCTGATCGGGTTCTCCCTGACCACGGTCACCGTCAGCCACGCCACCGCGTTCGGTGCGGCGTTGCGTGCGGCGCTGGAGCCGCGGGTGGCCTTTCTGGCCGGCGGTCCGCTGGCCACCTTCCTCGGCTCCAAGCTGTTGAGCAACCCCAACTGGAGCTTCCTCGACGCCCTGGTGCGGGGCGAGGGCGATGTGCCGCTGGTGCGCTACGTGGAAGCCTTCTGGGATCACGGCGACTACGCCTCGGTGCCTAGCCTGAGCTGGCGCGAGGAGGGCGGGTTCGTCATCGACAACCCCATCGGCAAACCGCTGCCGGAACTGGACATGCTGCCCGAACCGGCCCGGGATCAGTTCGAACTCAACCATGGCAAGCTGCCTTACCTGCGCCTGGCCACCACCCGCGGCTGCACCGCTCGCTGCACCTTCTGCAACGCCCCCCACGCCGGCAACAAGATCAACCCCGGCAAGCTGTGGCGGGCCAGGACCCCGGACAACATCGTCGATGAAATCGAGCGCCTGTATCACAAGTACAACTTCAACACCTTCGACTTCGTCGACTCCACCTTCGAAGACCCGGGTGGCGCGCCGTTCGCCAAGCAGCGCATCGCCGACATTGCCCAGGGCGTACTCGATCGCGGCCTGAAGATTTATTACAACTGCTGCATGCAGGCCAAGAACTGGCACGCCGAGGACCAGCCGCTGCTGGACCTGCTGTACCGCTCGGGCCTGGAAAAGGTGCTGATCGGCATCGAGTCGGGTTCGCAGATCGGCCTGGACCGCTGGAAGAAGAAATCCACGGTCGAGGACAACAAGCGCGCCATCGAACTGGTGCGCGGCGCCGGCATCTACGTGGCCTTCGGCTTCATCGCCTACCACCCCTGGTCGACCTTCCAGGAGATCCGCGACAACAACCTCTTCCTGCGCCAGTACATGGGCTACAACCTGCGCCGCTACACCGTGCGCCTGGAGCTCTATCCCGGTGCCGAAGCCGTGGAAACCCTGCGCGCCGAAGGCAAGCTGCATGACGACTTCGACGTCTCGCTCAACGCCCTGAGCTACGACTTCGAAGACCCGCGGGTGCGCCAGCTGTCGTCCATCAGCGCCTTGCTCTACGGCGAGAGGTACGCCTCGGAAATGGTCATCGAAAAGGAACCGGCGGTGTTCGAATTCGAGACATACGACATCGTCATGCACACCTTCATGTCGCGCCTGCGCCGGGCGGTGCTGGATGACCCCCGGGGCCTGGCGATCCTCCAGGCGGGGGAGGCCAAGGCCGCCGACCTGCGCCGGCAGATGAGCGACTTCAACTACGAGCTGATTTCCCAGATGACCGACCTGGCCGAAGAGGGAACCCTCACCGAGGCCTATGCCCACGAACGGCGGCCCCAGGTCGAGCAGTTCTACCGGGGCAAGCTCGGCGAGCTGCGCCAGGTGCAGTTGGGCATCAGCATGCAGCTGCACCGCGCGGGCCTGAGTCTGCGCGACATCCAGTTCAGCAAGGAGTCCTGAGCCATGAGCAAAGCCGAACCGGTGAACTTCCTCGGCCACAGCCGCTTGCTGGGCAACGACCTGGTGATCAACGAGGACTCCTGCAACCTGGGCTGCACCTACTGCCTGACCGGGCAGAGCAACATGAAGTCGTCCCACGAGGGCAAGTTGATCTTCCAACCGCCGGTGCATGACGTCTACAGCGAAGACAGCGAGCTGGGCCAGCGCCTGCAGACCATCGTCGAACGGGTCAACCGCACCTTCAGGCCACCGCTGCTGAAACTCACCGGCGGCGAGATCTTCATCATCAAGGGCATCATGAGCTTCATCGAGCGCATGGCGCCGCTGCACGAGGTGCTGATCGTCCAGACCAACGGCCTGCCGCTGACCCGGGACAAAGTGCGGCGCCTGGCCGAGCTGGGCAATGTCGTGGTGCAGATTTCCCTGGACAGCAGCCACTATGAGGGCAACAGCTACCGGGTCCTGTCGCCGCGCATCCACGAGATGATCATGGAGCGCATCGCCATGGTCCTGGAGGCCGGCCTGCCGCTGGAAATCTACGGCGTGCTGAATGATCGCAGCGCGCCTTACCTGCGGGAGTTCGTCGAATGGTGCGCCCAGTTCGAAGACAACCCGCCGCAGCTGTTTCCCTTCCCCGTGCGCGGCCCGGACAGCGACAGCTTCAAGGTCCGGCCCGAGCAGTATCCGCTGATCGATGAGCTGTTCGAGCTGCGCGAGCGCTACCCGCAGATCCTGCCGCCCAAGGCCTACCTGGACCGCCTCAGTTCCTTCTATCACCAGGGCCGGCGCACCTGGCGCTGCCACCTGCCGCGGCTGGTGCTGTCGACCTTCAGCGACGGCGTGGCCACGCCGTGCCCGAACATCTGGTTCCACAACATGGGCAACCTGCTGGAGGACGACTGGAACAAGGCCCTGGCCCCGGTCAACCGTTCACCTTTCTATCAATTGCTGCTGGCCGAGCGGCCGCGCCTGGATGCCTGCAAGGGCTGCTTCACCCCCTGGGACACCCTGAGCCTGTACTTCGAGGACGCCATCAGCCTCGACGAACTGTGCCGCGCGCCGTCCTACGCTCCGGCAGCGGTCAGGAGCCTGCTTGAACACGCCAAGGAGGCCTATCGCCATGGTGCATGAGTGGCCTGACGACGAGCGCTGGTTCAACGAAGTGACCGCCGGCCCGGTGCTGGCCGCCTTGCCTGTCGCCGTGCGCGAGCGCTGGGCAGAGCCGCTGGCGGCGCTGGCCGCCGCTGGCCCGCAGCGCCTGCTGCTGGTGTTCGACAGTTCCCTGGAGCATGTCGCTCTGCTGCTGATGCTGCTGCAGCACGGCCTGTCGCCGCTGCTGGTGGCCAGCGATGCCCGGCCCGGGGAATTGCAGCGCTACGCGGCCCAGGCCGCCATCAGCCACTGCCTGGCGCTGGACCAGGGGCAATTGCAGGTGACCCGCCTGGAGCCGGGCAGCGGCGAGGCGGCGCCGCTGCCGCAGCGGCGTGGCCTGTATCTGCTGACCTCGGGCACCACCGGCGAGCCGTCGCTGATCTTTCGCGATCTGCAAAGCTGGCGTGACGAAGGCCTGCGTTACTGCCGCCTGCTGCAACTGGCCCCCGAGGACCGGGTGCTGTTCATCGCTCCGGTGTATCACGCCTATGCCCTGGGCTGGTTATGGGGCGCGCTGCTGGCCGGGAGCCAGGTGCGGGTCTGCAAGCCCACGGAGCTGGGGGCCGGGTTGCGGGCGTTGCGCCACTGGGCCAGCCATGCCGTGGTGACGCCACTGCTGGCCGGTCTGCTGGCCCAGCGCGGCGGACCGGGAACCCGTCCCGAAGGGCTCAAGGGGGTGATGTCCGGCGCCGGCCCGGTGGACGGCCAGCTCGACCAGCAGTTCCAGCAGGCCTTCGGCATCGGCCTGTCGCGCAACTATGGCAGCACCGAAAGCGGTGCGGTGTTTGCCGGCGTCGCGCCGTTGCCGCCGCTGTCCATCGGCTTTCCCATGCCGGGGATCGAGGTGCTGCAGCCGGGCGCGCCGGGCCTGCCCTTCGCCCTCAAGGTGCGACTCGAAGACGGGCGCCTCTACGACACCGGCGACATCGCCGAACAGAGCGCCGCCGGCTACAGCATCGTCGGCCGCGAAAGCACGGCGATCCGCCGTGGCGAGCGCTGGATCTCGCCGTTCGAGATCGAGTCGGTGCTGGGCAGCCACCCGGATGTGCAGGATTGCGCGGTGCGTGCGGTCAAGTCGGCCCAGGCGGGCAACGACCATGTCTTTGCCTTCGTGGTCTGGAACCCGCAACGCCCGTGGGACCCGCGCCTGCTGCGCGAGCATTGCCAGGCCCACCTGGCGCCGGCCAAGGTTCCCGACCGTTTCGAGCGCACGCCGCTGATCGCCCGCAGCGGCAACGGCAAGCCGCTGCTCAGCCGGCGCTATCGTCCGGCGAACAATCAGGTGCTGCTGGAGGCCGCCCATGCCTACAAGCGTTCGCAGTTGCTGCTGGCGCTATGGGAGAGCGGGGCCTTGCAGCTCAGTGCCCAGGGCCTGAGCGTCGATCAGATCGCCCAGCGCACCGGCCTGCATGCCCACACCCTGGCGGTGGCCTTCGACACGGCCCAGGCCAACGGCCTGCTGCACGAGGCCGCGGAGGCCGAGACGCCGCAGGACCTGGAGGACCTGGCCGCGGTGCTGGACCTGGAGTCCTTCAACAGCCGCCACTGGAACCGCCTGGACGCGTTGCTGGCGGTGCTGCACGACGGCCTGGACCGGCGCGCCTTCGAACAGACCCCCAAGCACCCGCAACTGCAGCGCCGTTACCAGCGCGCGGTGGCCGGGGCGGACAAGCAACTGGCAGCCCAACTGACCTGGCGCAAGGCCCTGCACAAGGCCCCCAGGGCCATCGCCCTGCTGGACATCTGCGCCACCGGCGCGGTGTACACCCAGGCTTTGCTGGGCCGTCGGCGCCTGGATTGCCGGGCCAGTCGGATCGTGCAGCTGGGCGGGCTCAACCCGCCGGCGGCGGATATTCCGGTGCACAGCCACGAGGACCTGGCGCAGCTGGACGCGCGCGGGTTCGACGTGATCGTGCTCGACAACACCCTGCATCAGCCCGGGGTGGCCCAGGCCCTGCCGGCCTTGCTTGAACGCCTGGGGCCCGATGGCCAGCTGATCATCGACGAGATCTTTTTCAACGACACGGCTTCGGCGGCCGTCGGTGTGGACTGGCTGACCCATGGTGGCTGCCAGTACCCGCGGCAGGCCGAAGTGGTGACGGCGCTGGCGCGCCATGGATTCGTCGCCGAGCCAGTCTGGCGCCGCGAATCGACGATTTACCAATGCACGATGTTATTCACCAGGAGTTTAGAAAAATGACCGACACCGACCGCTTGATCAAAGTGTTCTCCAGCACCGTGGGCCGTGAACTGAACCGGGAAGACCTCTCGGGAGGGGACCTGATCGGCAGCCTCGGGCTGAACTCGATCGACGCCCTGCAACTGCTGATCCAGGTGGAAACCGAATTTGGCTTCTCCATCGAGGACAACGAGCTGTCCATCGAACTGGTCAATTCCCTGGAGCGCCTGGAGGCCTTCGTCGCCGACAAGACCCAGGCCCGGGTGGGCTGACCTGGCTGGCGGCCGATCCCGTTAGCCAAGCTCGGGCGTGCTGTTCTCGGCCCGTACCGACCAGGGTGATCCGGCATCCGCTGGATCACCCGCAAGATTCGCAAGACGAGGGAATGCGTGTGAACGACGTAAACAAGACCGCGGCGGAGTTTGCCAATCGTCCCGGCACCGACGCCCAGTTGCCCTGGCTCAACCAGTTGAACCGCCAGCGCCTGGCCGGTCCGGCGATGGCCAACAATCGTTGCCTGAACCAGGGCGAGACGGCGGCGACACTCTGTGTGCACGCCGGCACCTATGAGGACCCGGTGACCGGGGCGGTGGGCACGCCGATATTTCCCAGCACCACCTTCCGCTTCAGCCAGACCACCTACGAGTCGTTTCTGGAAGGCTATATCCGCGACATCCCGACCTACAGCCGCTACGGCAACCCGGGGCAATGGTCGGTGCAGTTGAAGGTGGCCGCGCTGGAAGGCGCGCAGAGCGCCCTGGTGCTGTCCTCGGGCATGGCGGCGATATCCTCGACCCTGTTCGCCCTGACCAATCGCAACGGCCACATCATTTCTTCCTATGACCTGTACGGCGGCAGCTACAGCCTGCTGCACGCCGATATCGGCCAGGCCGGGCGCTCGGTGAGCTATGTCGATCCGCTGGACCTGGACGAGATCCGCCGGGCCATCCGCCCGCAAACCCAGATCATGTTCTTCGAGCTGCTGTCCAACCCGCTGATGAAGGCCATCGACCTGGTCGCCATCGCCGCATTGTGCAAACAGCAGAACATTCTGCTGGTGGTGGACAACACTTTCCTGTCCCCCATCAGTTGCCGCCCCCTGGAATGGGGCGCGGACATCGTCATCCACTCGGCCACCAAGTACCTCAACGGCCACAGCGACGCCACCAGCGGCGCCGTGGCGGGCAGTCGCAAGCTGGTGGACCGGATCTGGGCCCAGCTGCTGCGCTTTGGCGGCAGCCTCGACCCCTTCGTGTGCTTCCTCCTGGAGCGGGGCATGAAGACCCTGGCGGTGCGCATGCAGGCCCATGCCGCCGGCGCCCGGCAGGTCACGGCTTTTCTCGAACGGCACGCGCGGGTCAAGCGGGTGCATTCGCTGTACGCCCAGGACTATGCCCACCCCCATCTGTACCAGTACGCCGGCCAGGCCACCTGCGGCATGCTCAGCTTTGAACTGGAGGGCGGCGACGCCGCGGCGCTGGCGCTGCTGGAGCACCTGCGGCTGATCACCTGCGCCACCAGCCTGGGCGGCGTGGAGTCCCTGGTGAGCCTGCCGTTCAACACCTCCCACAGCGGCTTGACCCGCGAGCAGCAGACCAAGATCGGCCTCAATCCCGGGCTGGTGCGCCTGTCGGTGGGGATCGAGGATCCCGACGACCTGTGCGCCGACCTCGAACAGGCCTTGCAGCAGGTCTACCAAGGAGGCGAGCAGCCATGAGAAACGGCATGAACATCTCGGGTTTCAGTGAGATCGTCCACGAGATCCAGCAAGAGCCGGCCCAGGCGATCTTCCGCTATGGGGCCTACGCCCAGTATTCGCCTGCCGCCGGCATGCTCGCCGGGGTCGCCCCGGCGACCATCGGCCTGCTGCGCGCGCCGCGGCATTTCGAGGTGCCGATCCGCCCGAGCCCGGCGTTGCAGTGCCACGGCCTGCTGGACCCGGCGTGGCCCCAGGAACTGGCCCTGGCGGCGTTGTCCGGGTGCTTCCTGGTGTCGGCGGTTTCAGGGTTTTCCGCGCGCCGGACCACCGTCGATCACCTGTCCATGACCACCCGTGCGCAGTTGCAGGAGGCCGGCGCCGCCGCGCCCCAGGTGCGCTACGAGATCCGCTCGGGAACCGACAAGAAGCTCAGCGAGGCGCTGGAGGTGATCGAGGCGGTGAAGACCCACAGCCCCAACCATCAGACTTTCGTCCAGCCCCTGGGGCTGGCGGCGCGGCTGGTGGATGCCGGGCGCCCAGAGGACTGGCAGCGCTTTGCGCCACTGGACAGCGCCCCGGCATCCGCCGCTGCGGCGCCGGGGCAGGCCCTGAGCCTGGATTGCCAGTGGCTCTACGGCACCCAGTTGCGTGCCGATTTCGCCGGGCAGGCGCCCGAGGATCGGCGCAGTTTTCCCATCGACCAGCCCAAGCAGCTGGCGGGCATCGACTGGGGCCCCAACCCCCAGGAGTACCTGTTGATGGCCATCGCCGCCGATGTGCTGGCCCAGCTCAGCCGCCGCCAGCAATTGCCCGGGGCGGTGCGCCTGGACATCCGCGCCATGGTCGACATCCGCGGCATGTGCGAGGTGGCGCCGACCCCGGTGCACCTGCAGGACATCGAGCTGGACCTGCAGGTCGAGGGCTGGCCGGCGGCGCAACGCTCCCGGCTGCAGGCGCAGTTGGCGGCGAGCATCGAGGCCTCGGTGGTCTGCGCGCTGATTCGCCACCGGGTCGCCTTCGAGTTCCAGGTCGGTGCCCGGCCACAGCCCGAGGAGGCGCGCCAATGCCTGCCCTGCTGAGTGGCTCGACCCTGTGCTTCGCCACCCTGGCGGTGCCCGACCTGGCCGCCGCCGAAGCCTTCTACGTGGAGGTCCTGGGGTTCCGCGTCAGCCGGCGCTTTGCCCCGACCCGCTGGATCAGCCTGGACGTGGACGAGCAGGGCGGTGCCGGCTTCGGCCTGATCGAGGACCCGGAGCGCCCCTGGCCATCGGCGGCGGTGATGCATGACTTGCTGGTGTCCGGGCTCGATGCACTGATCGCCCGGCTGCCGGCGGCGGCGCGGATCATCGAGCCGCCGGTGGCGACCCTCTGGGGCAGCTACAAGGCGGTGATCGAGGACCCCTTCGGCCATCGGCTCGGGCTGGTGCAGCGCGAGCCCCGGGACCCGGGCCCGCAACAGAACGACTAAGGAGCAGGGATGCTTAAGCAATATGAGTGCATGAACGTGCCGGACTGTGTCGCTGCCGATGGCGGCAGCGTGACCGTGGTGTCGGGGCTGCCGCGTTCCGGCACCTCGATGATGATGCGCGCCCTGGCCAGTGGCGGCCTGGCGCCGCTGACCGACTACCTGCGCCAGGGCGATGCGCGCAATCCCCATGGCTACTTCGAATGGGAGGCGGTCAAGACTCGGGACGGCTATCTGGCCTGGATGGATCAGGCCCGCGGGCGGGCGGTCAAGCTGGTGTCGCGCTTTCTCCAGTACCTGCCGGCGACCCATGGCTACCGGGTGCTGTTCATGCACCGCGAGATCGACGCGGTGATCCGCTCGCAGCGCGACATGGCCGAGCACCACAGCGGCCAGGCCTGGGGCGCGCGCGAGGCGCAGGACCTGGCCCGGCTGTATCGCGAGCATGTGGCAGAGGTCCTGGCCTGGGTCCGCCAGCGGCCCAACATGCAACTGCTGGAGCTGGACTATCAACGGGTGCTGCAGGACCCGCACGGCGAGTTCGCCCGGGTCGCGGCCTTCCTGGCGCCGCAGTCCCTGGCGCTGACCCCCATGGTGGCCACGGTGGACCGTGGCCTGGATCATCAAGCGGCGCTGGAGACTGCGGCCCATGTCTGAATCTGCGATCAACGCGGTCATCTTCGACCTCGACGGCACCCTCATCGACAGCAAGCAGGTGATCCGCGAGGCCTATCACGCGGCCCACGCCCAGGTGCTGGGGGCGGATGTCGAGCCGCCACCCTTCAGCGAATACTGCAAGCACCTGGGCCGCAGCTTCGTGCAGATCATGAAGATCATGGGGCTGCCGCCACAGATGCATCCGGTGTTCATGCAGGAAAGCAATGCGCGGATGCAGAAGATCCGCGTGTTCGATGGCGTCCGCCCGCTGCTGGCGGGGCTGCGCGACCGGGGCATTCCCATGGCCATCGCCACCGGCAAGGATCACCAGCGCACGGTGGCGATTCTCGATCACCTGGGCCTGCTGCAGTACTTCGCGCGGATCGTCGGCAGCGACGATGTGGCCAACCCCAAGCCGGCGCCGGACATGGCACGGATCATCGTCGAGCACTTGCAGGTGCCGGCCGCCGGCTGCCTGTTCATCGGCGACGCCCTGGCCGACCTGCAATGCGGCGAGGCGGCGGGCATGCAGACCGCGCTGGCGCTCTGGGACCATCCCGCCGAGGACATCCGGCGCTACCCCTGCACCTATCGATTGACCGACCCACGCCAGATCCTGGCCCTGCTGGAGGTGGCCAGCCATGCCGACGTTACTCCTGCTTAATGGCCCCAACCTGGGCCGCCTGGGGCAGCGTGAGCCCCAGGTCTATGGCGCCAAGAGCCTGGCCGAGATCACCCGCGAGGTCGGCGCGCTGGCCGCTGCCCGCGGCTGGACGCTGCTGGCCCGGCAGAGCAATCACGAAGGCGAGCTGATCGACTTCATCGAAAGCCAGCACCAGGCCGAAGCCCTGATTATCAATCCGGGGGCCCTGATGATGTCCGGCTGGGCCCTGCGCGATGCGCTGCAGGATTACCCGGGCCGCTGGATGGAAGTGCACATCTCCAACCTGTTCGCCCGCGAAGCGTTCCGCCACAGCTCGGTGCTGGCGCCCCTGTGCCACGGTTTCATCGCCGGCCTGGGCAGCGATGCCTATGTGCTGGCGGCGCGGGCGCTGCTGGGAGCCGTCCATGACTAGTGCAATCTCGACGGGCCCGTTGCAGGCCCGGCTGCTGGACGATGTGCTGGGGCTGTGTGCCCAGTTGCTGAAACTGGCGCCGCACCAGCTGGACGGCGCGGCCAACTTCTTCGGCTGCGGTGGCAACTCGCTGCAGGCCCTTCAGCTGTGCGCGCTGCTGGAACAACGTCACCCGCAGCTGTGGGGCGAGGACGGTATCGACCTGACCCTGATCGTCGGCACCGCTAGCCTCGGCGAGTTCGTCGCCGGGCTGCTGCGCGCGGCGCACAGCGAGCCGCGAGCGTCGATGCTGGAGGGCGAACTATGAGCCAGGCGGTGGCGACACTGATCGAGCATTGGGAGCAGCGCGGCGTCCATCTCTACGAAGAGGCCGGGCGCCTGCGCTATCGCTGCGACGAGGCCGGGCTGCCCGCGGACATCCGGCACAGCGTCGGCCAGGAAAAGCACCGTCTGCTGGATTACCTGGCGCCGCCCGACCCGCTGGCGGCACCCTTGGCCGGCCTGCGCCAGGCCTACTGGCTGGGGGAGCACTCGGCCTTCAGCCAGGGCAGCGCCGCCTACCTGCACCTGGTGTATGCCGGTGCCGTGCCGACGGCGGCACAGCTGCAGAGCGCCCTGGCGCGGATGCTGGTCCGGCATCCGGTCCTGGGCTACACCCTGGACGCCCATTCACCGCGCTTCAAGCCCCTGGCCGCGGGGTTGCCGAGCGTCGAGCAACAGCCCGCGCTGGCCGGTGCGCGGGCGCGGCATTGCGCCTCCCTGGCGGACAGCGCCATGCCCATTGCGCCCCTGGCCGCGGAACAGCCGCTGCTGCGCCTGGTACTGGTGGAGGACCACGAGGAGCGCTGCCTGCATGTGGTCTACCGGCTGGCGTTGTTCGATGCGCCGGCGGTGCAGATCTTCATCAACGACCTGCTGGCACTGGTGACGCAGGAGGCCGACGGCGCGCTCCCCGGCTATGCCCCGGCGGCGCTCGCGGCCTTGAGCCGCGACCGGCGTCTGGCGCGTTTCAAGGCCCGCCACTACTGGCAGCGCAAGATTCCCCAACTGGCCGCCGGCCCCGATCTGCCCCTGGCCCGGCGCAGCCCCGGAACGCCGACGGCGCCGCGTTTCATCGAGCACCGGCGGATCCTGGGCCCGCAGCTGCAACAGGCCCTGGAGGCCGCGGCAAGACGCCATCAGGTGTCGCTCAACGCCACCTTGCTGACCCTGTTCCTGCAGACCCTGGCGCGCTGGTCGGGCAAGGCCTCGGTAACCTGCAGCGTCATGTACAACACCCGGGCACAGCTCGAACCGGCGCTGGCTTCGACCCTCGGCAACCAGGCCGACACCCTGTTGCTTGACCTGCCGCCCCAGCCTCTGGCGTTCGCCGCCTGTGCCCGGCAGGTCCAACAGGATCTGTACGCGGCGCTGCAGCATGGCGCCTACGACGGCGTGTCGGTGGTCCGCCAGTGGATCCGCGAGCACGACCAGCGGGCCAGCAGCGCCGAGCCGCCGATGCCCTATGTGTTCTCCTCGTTGCTGGAGATGGACCTGCCGGCCGCGCCCCTGCAGCAGACCGACCACGCGATGATGACGCCGCAGATCTGGATCGACGCCCAGGCCTTCGCCAGCGCCGACGGCCTGTGCCTGTCCTGGGACGAGCGCGAGGGGCTGTTCGAAACCGGGCTGATTGCCCAGGCCTTCGAGCATTTTCATGGCGCCCTGGAGCGCCTGGCCCTGCAGCCGCAGAGCTGGGACTTGAGCGAGCTGCCCTTGCCGCAGTCCTTGCTGGAACGGGTCGACCGTTTCAACCACTTGCAGCGGCCGCTGTCCGGACAGGCGCTCTATCAGGGGCTGCTGCATCAGGCGGCGCAGCGCCCCGACGCGCCGGCGGTGTTGAGCGACGATGCCAGCCTGAGCTTTGCCCAGTTGCTGTGTCTGGCCAGTCGCCTGGCCAGCCACCTGAACGAGAACGGAGTCGGGCCCAGCGACCATGTGGTGGTGCGTGGCAGTCGTGACATTGGCAACGTGGTGGCGATCTACGCGGTGCTGATGGCCGGTGCCACCTATGTTCCGGTGAGCAAGACTTCGCCGCCGCGCCGGGTGCATTCGATCATCAATCAGGCCGCGGCCACCACGGTCCTGGGCGATGACGACGGGGACATCGCGGCGATCATCGCTTCGCCGGTGAACTGGTCGCTCAACTACCGGCACTGGCTGCAGTCGTCCGAGGCCCGGGGCCCGGCGATCAGCCCGGCCTACCCGGCGGTGGATACGGCCCTGGCCTACATCATGTTCACCTCGGGCACCACCGGTACGCCCAAGGGCGTGGCGATCAGCCATCGCGCGGCGCTCAACACCCTGCAGGACTGCCGCGAACGCTTGGCCATCGAGCCTGCGGACCGCTTGCTCGGGGTCAGTGAGTTCAGCTTCGATCTGTCGGTGTTCGACCTGTTCATGCCGGCCCTGTGCGGCTGTGCGCTGATCCTCGCGGCCAATGGCCAGCGCAGCACTGATCCGCAAGCCTGGCTCGACGCCGCGCAGCGCCACCGGGCGAGTGTCTGGAACTCGGTTCCGGCGATCATGGAAATGGCCCTGGGCTACGCCAGGGCCGTGGACCGGCCGGACGCTCTCGCCAGCGTGCGGCTGTGGATGGCCAGCGGCGACTGGATCGCCCTGGGCCTGCCCGAACGCTTGCGGGAACTGGCCCCGGGCTCGCGCTTCATGGCCCTGGGCGGGGCCACCGAAGCGGCCATCTGGTCCAATTGCTTCGAGGTCCGGCAGGTGGACCGGCAATGGCCGAGCATTCCCTACGGACGGCCCCTGAGCAATCAGCGTTTCTACATACTCGACGCCTTGGGCCGCCGTTGTCCGCCCGCGGTCAAGGGCATGCTGTACATCGCCGGCGAAGGCCTGGCCGCCGGTTACATCCACGACCGCCAGCGTACCGACCAGGCGTTCTTCATCGAGCCCGGGTTGCAGCAGCGGGTCTACCGTACCGGCGACATGGGCCGCCTGCGCATGGACGGGGAGATCGAGTTCCTCGGCCGCGAGGACCTGCAAGTCAAGCTCAATGGCATGCGTGTGGAACTGGCGGAAATCGAGGCGGTGCTGGCCCGGGCCCCCGGGGTGCAACAGGCGGCCACCTGCGTCGACGGCAGCGGCGCCCTGTACGGCTTCTTCGTGGCCCGCGAGCCGCTGCCCAGCGGCGAGTCGGTGCAGGACTTCGCCGCCCAGTACCTCAACCCCTACATGGTGCCGGTGCGCCTGTTCGCCCTGGCGCAGTTGCCGCTGACGGCCAATGGCAAGGTCGACCGCGAGGCGCTGCGGGCCTTGCTGCCGGGGCTCTGCGGGCCACAGGCGGCGGCCGCGGATGCAGGCTTCTCGGCGCGCCGGGAACTGCTGCTGGGCTGCGTGCAGCGGGTCCTGCCGGCGCTGCGCGAGGCCGACGCGTCCTGGTTCGACCAAGGAGCTTCGTCACTGCATGCGGTGCACATCCTGTTGGCACTGAACAGCGAACTGGGGCTGGACCTGAGTCTGGCGGACATTTACGCCTACCCCTCGGTCAATGCCTTGCTCGGCTACCTGCAGGGCGGCGGACAGCGGCCGCGCAATCGGGTGGACTTCTGCGCCCGCGTCGATGACAACCGGCCGCTGCTGGTGCTGGTGCACCCGGTGGGCGGCGCGCTGTCGTGCTACTGGCCGCTGATCCGCTTGCTGCGCGAGAGCTTCGAGGTGATCGGCCTGTGCGCCGACGCCGGGCAGCGTTTCGACAGCCTCCAGGCCCAGGCCCGGGAGTACCTCGGACAGCTGCAGGAGCGCCTGCTGGCCGGGCGCCCGGTGGTGGTCGCCGGCTGGTCGTTCGGCGGTGTGCTGGCGGTGGAAATGGCCCGCCTGCTGAGTGCCGAGGGGCAGGTGCGGCCGGCCCTGGTGACCCTCGACGCGGGCGCGCCGCCGGAGCCGGCGCCGGAGTTGCCGCCCAGCCTGTTGCAGCAACTGTTCCAGCGCGACCTGGAGCAGTCCGCACGGATCCAGGCCGAGGGCCAGGCGCTGCCGGCCATCGCCGAAAGCGCCTCCCAGGAACGCTTTGCCCTGTTCTGTCGGCACTACGCGGCCCTGCTGGACTATCGCTACCGGCCGGTGAATTGCCCGAGCTGGCACCTGCGGGCCAGTGTCGAACACCGCTCCAGCGGCCTGCGGCCCTTGGCCGAGCAAGCCGTGGGCGAGCGCTGCCTGACCCTGACCGCGGATCACTACAGCCTGCTGTCCGGGGCTGCCCTGGAGCAGGTGGTGCAGTGCCTGATGCAGGCGGCCCGATGAAACACCGGCGGCAGGGGCATTCAGTGCTGGCGCAAGTACAGCCTTACCGGGAAAATCCACACCGGCTCGCGGCTGCCCTGCGGCACCACGAGTCGCATAAACAGAGCAATTTAAGGAGTGACACTGTGAAGTTTGGATACACGATTGTTTATGTCCCCGATGTCGAAGCCTCGATCCGTTTCTTCGAAGACGCCTTCGGCTTCTCCCGGCGCTTTCTCGACGAATCCGGTGATTACGGTGAACTCGACAGTGGCGCCACCACCCTGGCGTTTGCCAGTCGCGAGCTGGCCCATTCCAACTGCGAAGGCGGCTATCAGTTCTGCAGCCCCCAGCAGCAACCCCTGGGCATCGAGATCGCCCTGGTCACCGACGATGTGCCCAAGGCCCATGCCAAGGCCTTGGCCTTCGGCGCCACGGAACATGCGCCAGTGCAGAAAAAGCCCTGGGGGCAGGTGGTTTCCTATGTTCGCTGCCCGGCCGGGACCCTGGTGGAGCTGTGCACCCCGGTGGGCCAGTGATTGCTCGGTCCGACCCAAGACAGCGGCAGGGAGTGCCCAAGCATGCGTAAAACCGAAGATGCGGTTCTGACCTTGCTCGAGGACATCGGCAGCACCCACGGCCACCTGCTGCAGGTGGTGCAACGGGTACGCCAGGTGGTGGAGGAGTGCTGTGGCACGGTCGCCGAATCGGTGAAGTACGGGGGCATCCTGTTTTCCCGTGTCGCGCCGTTCTGCGGGGTCTACGCCTATACCGGACATGTGTCGGTGGAGTTTGGCCAGGGCTATCTGTTCGAAGACCCGCATCGGGTTCTGGAAGGCTCGGGAAAGTTTCGCCGACATATAAAACTGCTGACACTAGCGGATGTTCAAGACAAACATCTTGCCGATTATATAAGGCAAGCACTCAATCACTAGTTCCTTGAACTGAACACTTAACTAACGGTTGTTTCCTGCGGGGGATTCTATCCCCCGCACGGGACCTTATTGCCCAAAAAAACACAGAGTGGAACAGCACATGAGCGATGCCAGCACCTACGGCGAAACCCTGGCCGATATCTATGACGATCTGTATGGCGAGGCGCCGGCCAATGCCATCGAAGTGCTGGTGGCCATGGCCGGCACCCGCGAGCCGGTCCTGGAACTGGGCATCGGCACCGGGCGCTTTGCCTTGCCGATGCGCGAGCGCGGGGTCCAGGTGCATGGCGTCGATGCTTCGCCGTCGATGCTGGAGAAACTGCGGGCCAAGCCCGGCGGCGCCGAGCTGCCACTGACCCAGGCCGACTTCGCCACCCTCGAAGGGGTCCGCGGCGGACCTTTCAGCCTGGCCTTCTGCACCTTCAGCTCGTTGTTCCTGCTGCCGTCCCAGGCCGCCCAGGTCAGCTGTTTCAAGGCCACCAGCGGCTTGCTCAAGGAACACGGACGGCTGGTGATCGAAACCTTCTACCCGGACCTGTCGCGCTACGCCAAGGACCAGCCGGTGTACGTCGGTGGCCTGGAGCGCAACGAGGTGCTGCTGGAAGCCTCGCGCCTGGACCCGGTGGCCCAGCGGGTCAGCTGTCGCTTTATCCGCCTGCAGGCGCAGGGCATGCGGGTGATTCCGGTGGAGCTGCGCTACGCCTGGCCGGCCGAGCTGGACCTGATGGCCGAACTGGCCGGCATGCGTCTGCTGGAGCGTTGGTCGAGCTGGGACAAGACGCCCTTCGTCGAGGGTTCGTTCAAACATATATCCGTCTATGAAAAGTTGCCGCAGGCCTGAACTT
This sequence comes from Pseudomonas saponiphila, assembly GCF_900105185.1. Taxonomy (NCBI): domain Bacteria; kingdom Pseudomonadati; phylum Pseudomonadota; class Gammaproteobacteria; order Pseudomonadales; family Pseudomonadaceae; genus Pseudomonas; species Pseudomonas saponiphila. The sequence goes on from NZ_FNTJ01000001.1 coordinate 2,637,187, forward strand.
ATTGAACTTCGGAGTTGCTCATGGATGTTTCGCAAGTTGCAACTAACGCAAGCCGCAAACAACCTTCGGCCCGGGAACTCATGTTGGCCGGTGAATGGTTCTGCACCCCTGATATGGAACTGGCACGGATGCGCATGCGTGCCCAGGAGTTGCAGCGGCTCTACAACAACTGTTCGCCGCTGGATATCAAGCAACAACAAGCCTTGCTGGCCCGGCTGCTCAAGCGAGTGGGGCGCAACAGTTGGGTGGAAGCCAACTTCCATTGCGACTACGGCGTGCATATCGAGATCGGCGACGAGGTGTTCATCAACATGAACTGCACCTTTGTCGACGGCAACCGGATCGTCCTTGGCGACCGGGTCTACCTCTCGCCCAACGTGCAACTGATGACCACCCGCCACCCGCTGCAGCCCGAGGCGCGCACGGTGCTGGTCGATGGCCGGCGCAAATGCGTGCAGCGCGCGGCGCCGATCGTCCTGGGCAACGACGTCTGGGTCGGTGCCGGCGCCGTGCTGCTGGGAGGTGTGGAGGTGGGTGACAACAGCGTGATCGGCGCCGGCAGCGTGGTCACCCGTTCGATTCCCCCCGGTGTGCTGGCGGCGGGCAACCCCTGCCGAATCATTCGCTCGGTCTATGAGTGACCCCATTGGATGTGCCTATGAGAGACGTGACAGTGAATAGCTATGACATGAGCAAGGGCGACACCGGCGGCAGGGCCCGCGGTGGCGCAACGGCGCTGGCCCACGGGCCGCTGTGCGTCTGGTTCACCGGCCTGTCCGGTGCCGGCAAGTCGACCCTGGCCAGGGCCCTGGAGGCCCGGCTCGAAGCGCTGGGGGCGCGGGTCAGGGTGCTCGATGGCGACGATCTGCGCAGTGGCTTGAACAGCGACCTGAAGTTCTCCGCCGCCGACCGCAAGGAAAACGTCCGCCGCCTGGGGGAGGTCGCCCGGCTGTTCTACGACAGTGGCTACATCGTGCTGGTCAGCGCCATTTCGCCCTTTATCGAGGATCGCCAGCGGGCACGGGCGCTGTTTCCTGGCGGGCACTTCCTTGAAGTGCACGTGGCCACCGCCCTGGCGCTGTGCGAGTCCCGCGACCCCAAGGGCCTGTATGCCCGGGCCCGCAGCGGCCAGCTGGCGCAGTTCACCGGGATCGACAGCGCCTATGAGCCGCCGCCGGCCTGCGAGTGCCAGATCGAGACGGCCGGACGCAGCGTCGAGGAGGGCGTCGCCCAGCTGCTTGAGCTGATCGGCACCGGTCCTAGAGGGCGCCGCTGATGGCCACTTCAACCTTCGAGCGCTGGCTCAAGCGTTACCGCTTCTGGCTGTTCACCCTGACGCTGATCCTGGTGGCGGTGCTGTCCTGGGGGATGACCTCGATCCGCTTCGCCGCCGACTACCGGGCGTTCTTTCCCGAGGGCGAAAAGACCGTCGAGCAACTGGATGCGCTGCATCGCCAGTTCGGCAAGTCCGACACCCTGCTGTTCGTGATCAAGAACCCCAAGGGCACGATGTTCACCCGTGCCTACCTGGAACAGCTGCATGAGCTGACCCAGCGCGCCTGGCACATTCCCCACGCCTATCGGGTCGACTCGGTGACCAACTTCCAGCACGTGTTCGCCGAGGACGACACGGTGCACGTCGAGGCCCTGGTGCGCGAACCGGCGGACCTGACACCGGCGCATATCCAGCTGATGGAGCGCCTGGGACGCAATGACATCGAACTGGTCAAGCGCCTGGTGTCCAGTGATGGGCAGACCGTGGGCGTGCTGGTGACCCTGCAGTTTCCGCCCCAGACCCTGGACGCGGCGCTCGCCGCCACCGCCGAAGGCCAGCGCCTGCTGGATGACTTCGCGCGCAATAACCCCGGGCTGCAAGTGCACCTGACCGGGCTGGCCGCGGTGGAGGCGGCTTACCCGCAAGCCGCGCAGCAGGACATGGCGGTGCTGACCCCGCTGATGTACCTGATCATTCTCCTGGCCAGCGTGCTGATGCTGCGCAGCCTCGGTGCGCTGCTGGTGGTGTTGATCGCCATCAGCCTGGCCACCGCCGCGACCCTGGGCGCCAGCGGCTGGCTGGGGTTCGAGGCGACCGCGCTGACCGGGCTGCTGCCGACCATCGTGCTGGCCACCTCGGTGGCGGAGATCATGCACGTGCTGTCGGCGGCGCGGCAGATGAGCGGCCAGTACGGCGAGCGCCGGGTGGACCTGGCCTGTGCGGCGATCAAGGACACCATCAAGCCCATCGCCATCGGCACCGCGACCAATGCCGTGGGCTTCTACAGCCTGGTGTTCGCCGCGTCGCCGCCCTACAAGGAGTTCGGCGTGCTGGCCGCGATCGGCGCGGTGATGGCGCTGCTGGTGACTCTCTCGGTGGCCGCGGTGCTGATTCCGCTGCTGCGCCTCAAGCCGCTGGAAGGCGCGGCCAGCCGCCGCTACTCGGCGTACATGGAGCCGTTGCTGCGCTACCCGAAACTCTGCCTGCTGGGCTTCGTGGTGCTGTTCGTGCTGGCGATCGAGCCGGCGCGCCACAACCTGATCAATGACCGGATCGTCGAGAACTTCGACACCAGCATCCCGGTGCGCAATGCCACCGAGTTCGCCATGGACAACCTGTCCGGCATCTATCGCCTGGAGTACGTCGCCACCTCCAGCAAGGGCGATATCTCCGATCCGGCCTTTCTGCAGGAGCTGGATCGCTTCGCCCAATGGCTCAGGACCCAGCCGGAGGTCGATTCGGTGACCACCCTCGGCGATGCCCTGAAGAAGCTCAACCAGACCATGAACGGCGGTCGGCCCGAGGACTACCGCTTGCCGGTGGACCCGGCGCTGGCGGCGCAGATGCTGCTGGTCTACGAGATGTCGCTGCCCTTCGGCCTGGACCTGGGCAGCCAGATCAACATCGACAAGTCGGCCACGCGCCTGGTGGTGACCCTGACCCGGCTCGACACCCAGCAGATCCGCGACATCAAGCAGCGCGCCGATGACTGGTGGCAGGCCAATGCCCGGCGCAGCGCGCTGATCCCGGGCCTGGGCACGGGGGAGGCGGTGGTGTTCGCCAACCTGACCCACATCAGCATCGAGTACATGGTCAACGGCCTGCTGTTCGAGTTGCTGACCATCACCCTGATGGTGGCGTTCTTCCTGCGCAACGCCGGGCTGGGGCTGATCAGCGTGCTGCCCAACATCTTTCCGTTCTTCATCATGTTCGGCCTCTGGGGCCTGTGGCGCGGCGAGATCAACACCGCGGCGATCAACGTCTGCGTGGTGGTCTACGGCCTGATCGTCGAGGCCACGATCCACATCATGAGCCACTACAAGGGGCTGCGCCTGGAGCAGGGGCATTCGCCCCGGGAAGCCCTGCGCCTGACCTACCAGCATGTGCTGCCCTCGGTGTTCGCCAACTCGGTGATCCTCGCCTCGGGCTTCATGGTGATGACCCTCTCGCCGTTTTCCATGAACGCCGACTTCGGCCTGCTGGCGGTGATCGCGATCTTCCTCGGACTGATCTTCGACGCCCTGTGCCTGCCCCTGGTGCTGCTGACCTTCGACCGCTTCCTGTGGGGCCGTGCCGCCACTCGGCTGGCGCCCCGCGAAGCCTGACCCGACCCTCATTCAGACAAGGACTCGACCATGAACCACAAAGCCGCATTCAGCGCCTGCCTGTCACTGTGCGCCCTGTTGCACCAGGCACCGACCCTGGCCAGCCCTGAACAGGAACTGGGGCAGCAATACGCCCATCGCTGGCGCGACAGCGACCTGGGCTACCAGGACACCAGCGCGCGGATCCGCCTGACCCTGGTGGAGAAGGAGGGCGCCCGTACCGATCGCTTCATGCGCATGAACAGTTTCGAAACCGCCAGCACGGCGGTGGGGGACAAGGTGCTGCTGACCTTCGAGGCCCCGGAGAACATCAAGAATTCCCGGGTGCTGATCCACTCCAAGATCAAGGAGGGCGATCAGGTCTGGCTGTACCTGCCGGCCCTCAAGCGGGTCAAGCGGGTGGCGGCGGCCGACCGTTCCGGCTCGTTCTCCGGCAGCGAGTTCTCCTATGAGGACATCGGCTCGATGGAGGTCGGCAACTACGACTACCAGTGGCTGCGCGACGAGCCCTGCGGCGATGCCCAGTGCGCGGTGGTCAAGCAGGTGCCGCTGTACCCGTACTCGGGCTATTCGTCGATCTGGGTCTGGTACAACAAGGCCGACTACCGGCAGATGAAGACCGAGTACTACGACCGCAAGGGCAGCAAGTTCAAGACCCTGACCCTGGATGGCTACCAGCTGTTCCTGGGACGCTACTGGCGCGCCCTGAACATGACCATGGTCAACCACATCACCGGACGCCAGACCCTGCTGGTCAGCTCCGACGTGCAGTTTCGCACCGGCATCGGCGAGGACGCCTTCGAACCGGCCCGGCTCGGAAACCTGACGCAATGATCACCCGCCGTCCCGGGCTTGCGGCCCTGGCGCTGGGGCTGTGGGGCGCTGTCGGGCAGGCCCAGGCGCAAGCTCGGTCGCCGGCCCAGCCCGAGCCCCAGGCGGCGGAGCAGGAACTGTCGGCGAAGATCGCCCTCAAGCGCTATTTCTTCACCTCGTCGCCCGCCGACGGGGTCGACGACGATCTGCCCGGCACCGCGCAACTGGGCCTGGATTATCAGTACCTGCAGAGCTGGGACAGCCTGCGCCTGCGGCTGGTGGTCAACCCGCGCTACCTCGAAAGCGCCAAGAGGGATCCGCGCCCGGACTTCTACTGGGATGAACTGTTCGTGCTGCTGGAGCAGGACAGCCGCGAGCTCAAGGTGGGCCGGATCAAGGAACACTGGGGCGTCATGGAAACCCGCCAGTTGGTGGATGTGATCAACACCTATGACAACCTCGACGGCCTGCAACCGGAGGAGAAACTCTCGCAGAAGGCCCTCAAGCTGGGCAGCAGCCTGGGCCCCGGGCACCTGAGCCTGTACCTGCTGGACGGTTTCGAGCCGGTGCAGTTCTACCGCGAGCCGGCGCGCTTTGCCGCTTACCGGGTGCAGTCGCAGGCCGAGTACCTCCACGGCGCCGATCGGGATGGGCTGGATGTGGCGGCGCGCTATTTCGTTTCGGTGTCCGATCTGGACATCGGCCTGAGCTACTTCAAGGGCACCAACCGGGCGCCGGCGTTCCGCAGCGCAGGCGACAGCCTGGTGGCCCAGTACACCGAGGTCACGCAGTGGGGGCTGGACGCGATCTGGGTCCGCGAACAGTGGCTGTACAAGCTCGAAGCCCTGGACCAGCGGGTTTCGGACAGCGCCTACAACTCGCGCAAGCTGTCCGTCGGCCTGGAATACGCCATCACCCGGGCCTGGCGTGACGCCGACCTGAGCCTGATCGGCGAGTACCACCGCGACCAGGATCAGCGCCTGGCCCCGGTGAGCATCTTCGACCGCAAGTTCCTGCTCGGCGCGCGCCTGGAACTCAACGATGCGCACCTGTCCTCGCTGTTCCTGGGCTACACCGCGCAGGCCTCGGATTTGGGCAACAACATGCTCAGCGCGTCCCTCGACCTGGGGCTCAGCGATGCCCTGCGGGCCGGAGTCTCCGCAGTGCTGGTCAGCAGCTCCCGCAGCGATGCGGTGTGGGATGCGCTGGCCAGCGACTCCCACCTGGCCCTGGAACTGTCCTATTCATTCTGATCGCGCCGGTCACCACCGGGGCGATCCCATGCTCTCGCTATAAGGGGTAACGCCATGGAAACGCTGCTACAGATCATCGGCTTCGGGCCCGCCGCCCTGGGCCTGTTCATTGCCGCGGACCGCAATGGACGCTTGCAGGCATTGCTCGACGGCGGGGTGCAGGTGCATGAGCGCAGTGCATCCTTCAGCCAGTGGCAGTGCCTGGCCTACGCCATCGAGGCCAATTCGCCGATCGCCGACTTTCTGCGCGGCATCCGCAGCGATGGGGTGTTCGCCCAGTGCCTGCGCCAGCCCCAGGTGCAGCGCTGGCTGCAGAACCCGGAGCAGGTGGTGTCGCTGCTCGAAGTCTCGGCGTTCCTGCGCCAACTGGCCCAGGTGATCCTCGATCTGTGCCGGGACCAGCCCAAGGCGGCGATTCATTTTGCCCACCCGGTGGCCAGTGTCCGCAGCAGCGCCAGTGGCTTCAGCGTCCAGGGCGACTGGGGCAGCAGCCACAGCCGTTACCTGGTGCTGGCCTGTGGCGCCCGGGTGCGCGAGCTGCTGCCGCAAGAGGGCGCGGCGCCGGCGAGCCTGTGTTCCGACCGGGTGTTGCGCGGGCAGGCCGACCCGTTGCTGCTGCAGGCCCTGGAGCAGGGCCGGCCACTGCTGGTGCTGGGGGGCAGCCATAGCGCGTTCTCCGTGGTCGGCTACCTGCTGCAACGTTTTGCCGGACGCCTGCCAGCGGCGGCGATCCAGGTGCTGTGCCGCCAGCGTCCGGCACTGTGGGCGGCCTCGGCCAAGGTTGCGCCAGCCTTGCAGGCCCAGGACCTGATCGACGCGGAAAGCGGCGAGGTCAACCGTTTCTGTGGCCTGCGCGGCGCCGCCCGCGACACCCTGTTGCAGATTGAGGCGGGGACCTGGGCCTGCGTCGAGTTGCAGATCGGCAACGCCGATCCGCGACCCTGGCTCAGCCGCGGTGCGCTGCTGATCAATGCCACCGGCTACCGCCCGAGAGTGCCCGGGCTGCTGAATGCGACGGGCGTCAGCCTGACCCTCGATGAGCGTGACGGCAATCTGTGCAAACACCCGCAAACCCACGAACTGATGGTCGGCGGTCAGGCGCTGCCCGGGCTGTTCGGCACCGGGCTGGGCTATGCCGATCGCCGTGGCGACACCCTGGAAGTCGGGGTCAATTTCTTTCACGGCCGTTGTGCCGGAAACATTCTGCATGCCGTGCTCTGACGGCATTTCACTTCAAGCAACGCCACAGGAGGCTGCATGCATACAGTGACTGCAACGGGTTCGGAACTTCAGGCGACGCTGGCGACACTGCCCGGCGCGAGCGGCGCGCAAGCGGCGGCGCTGGACGATCTGCTGGCCAAGCTCGGGCGCCCGCAACGCATCTACCAACTGCTCTCGTCGCGCCTGACGGTGCGCCAGGTGCTCTGGTGCCTGGCGCAACTGCTGGCCGATGGGCGCGTGGGCCAGGTGCCGGGCACGGACGCGCCGCGTTTCGTCTGGCAAGGCGTGCCGGACACGCCGGCGCCCGGGCATGGGCTGCACCTGGTCAGCGATGACTGCCTGCAACTGAACCCGCATTTTCGCGAGATCCTCGCCGACCTCGTCAGCGACAAGCAGAACCGCTACAGCCAATCCATCGAGACATACGAAACCCTGGTGCGGCGCTACAAGATCATGCAGAGCCTGGGCGACCTGAACCATGAGGCGCTGTTGCTGCTGGGGGACGACGCGTTGTTCTCGCTGTTTCTCGCGGTCCACGGCTACCGCCGGCAGATCGTCGTGGCGGACATCGATCCGCAACTGCTGGCGACCATCGCCCGGGTCGCGGCGCAACAGGGCTTCGACAATATCGAGGTGGTCCACTACGACGTCTTTGAGCCGTTGCCGCCCAGCCTGCGTGGCCGCTTCGACTGCTTCGCGGTCAATGGCTTCAAGGACCTGGGGGGCCTGCTGATGTTCGTCGGCCGCGCCCTGCAAGCACTCAAGGCACCGGCGGCGATGGCCAGCGGTTACCTGAATTTCGGCAGCCACGAGGTGCCTTCGGCGGCCCGGGTCCAGGAGGAGGCGGAGCTGTATCAGACGCTGTTGCGCTTTGGCATGTACCTGGACTACTGCGTGCCCTGTCCGGAAACCCATGTCGGTCCGGACTTCGAAGAGGCCTTCAGTGCCAGCGCCCGGCGCCTGGCCCAAGTGCCACCGGCCATGCGCCTGGCGGCTTGCGAGGTCGAGCTGCAGGGGCTGTACCGGGCGTTCGAGCAACTGTCCTGGGTGCAGATGGCCAACTTCCCCGATATCCAGCTCTCGCCGCTGAAAATGGGCCGTTGCCGGGTGGTGGAGCGCAACGACCGGGAGATCTCGCGCTTCCTGCGCCTGGGGCAGCTGTATGCCGGCGGTGCCGTCAATGCCCGCTGAGGCGCCGCGCGGCCGGGTGGTGGTGCTGTCACCGCACCCGGACGACGCCGTCTGGTCGCTGGGCAGTGGCCTGGTGCCCTGGGCCGGGGGACGGCAGATCGTGCTGCTGAGCCTGTTCGCCGGCGACGCCGGTCCGGCCATCGCCCGGGCCCATGCCAGCGAACAGCGCTGGCGCTGTTTTGCCAGCCCCGGGCAGCGGCGCCAGGAGGATCAGCGCGCCGCGGCGCTCCTTGGTTGCGCCTGTTCCAGCCTGGGGGCGCAGGACGCGGCCTTGCGCCTGGATGGCCATGGCGAGTTCCTGCATGCCAGCCCGCAGTCGCTGTTTCTCACGCCCGACCCGGCGGCCTGGCCGGAGCCCGACCCGGGGCTGCTGCAGCGCTTGCGCGGCTGTCTGCGGCCGCAGGATGTGCTGTGCGCGCCCCTGGCCATCGGCGCCCATGTCGATCATTGCCTGACCCATCGTCTGGCCCGCGCCCTGGACCACCGGCTGTTCTTCTACAGCGATTTTCCCTACGTCGAACAGTGCTCCCCACAGCGTGAACTGGAGCACATGCAGGCCCTGGGCCTACGCCTGCGGCCCCGGGACATTGCCTGCTCCTGGTCACGCTGGCGCGAGGCCGCGTTGTGCTACCGCTCCCAGGTGCTGATGCTGTTTGGCAGCCAGGGGCGCTTTCTCGACGCGCTCAAGCGTCACTCCCGGGCGCAGGGGGAGAGGGCGTTCTGCCGGATCTGGTCGACACGGGCGATGTAGCGCTGCAGCGAGCCGGTGGGCGACAGCAACTGGTCCAGGGCCAGGGCCTCGGCGATGGGCGCCTGGGCCTGGAACAGCTCCAGGTTGTGCCGGTGATCCTGCCAGCGCTGCGGGTTGTGATGGGACATGTGATAGCCGCAGGCGGCGGGGGCCAGGCTGAGCCGGACCCCGGCCCGCCACAGGCGGTAGCCCAGGTCCAGGTCTTCCATGCCCCAGCGTCGGCCATAGGAGGCATCGAAACCGCCAACCTGCTGCCAGGCGCTGCGGGACACCGAGATATTGGCTCCGGCACTGCCCAGCCACGGCCACTGGCTGGCCCGAGGATGTTCCGCGGCCTGCTCCAGGGGATTGGCGACCAGGCGCGCGCCGTCGGCGCTCCAGCGCCCGGCCAGCAGATCCTCCGGCAGGATCGGCGGGCAGCCGGGGCAGCCCAGGGCCGGATCGCTCAGGGTGCTCAGGGCGATCAGCTCCCGCAGCCGGCCATGGACCAGGCCGGCCTGGGCGCGCTGGGCCTGTAGATGAGCCTCGAAGAAGCCGTCCCGGACCAGGATGTCGTCGTCGAGAAACAGCAGCACCTCGCCCTGGGCCAGGCTTGCCCCGAGGTTGCGCGCCGCCGCGCGCCCCAGGCCCGGCGAGTGGAGTATGCGCACATCGCTCAAGGCGGCGAGCTGGGCCATGACCGCCGGTTGCGCGGCGTCGGCGACGATCAGGGTTTCGAATTGGCAACGCTGCTGCTGGCGGCGCAGGCTGGCCAGGGTCAAGCGCAGGCGCTCGGCCTTGGCGTGCACCGGGATGATCACCGAAAGCTGCATCAGACCCCCTCATCCGGCAGGGCGGCGGCCGCAGGGGCCTCGCTGCCGCGGCGGTTGAGCTGGTAGTGGCGCTGGGTCATCAGCGCCGCCGCCACCAGGTTGCCGATCAGCATGGCTTCCACCAGACCGTTGAGGCCGCGTTGCCAGTGCAGGGTCAGCAGCCAGCCCAGGGGCACCATCAGCAGCAGGTAGGCAATGCCGTGGATCAGGGTCGGCGCCAAGGCATCCTCGCGTCCGCGCAGAGCATTGGACATGACGCCCTGCCAGGCGTCGAAGGGCATGGCCAGGGCCAGTAGCAGCATGCTCGACAGCGCCGCCGCCAGCAGTTGCGCGTCATGGCTGTACTGCGCCAGCAACGGCCCGGGCAGGGCGGCCAGGAGCAGGGCGCAGAGGGTGCTCAGCGTCACCCCCAGCCACAGGCCGGCCTGGGTCGAGCGGCGGATGTCCGGCAGGTCGCGGTTGCCGTGGGCCATGCCGACCAGGATCGAGGTGGCAAAGCCCACGCCTATGGGAATCATGAACAGGATCGAACGGATGTTGACCAGCACCGCGCAGGCGGCGGCGATCAGCGGCGAGGCCACCCCGGCCATGACCGCGATCAGCATGAAGGCGCCGGCCTCGATGCCGAAGCTCAAGCCGCCGCCGTAGCCGATGCGCCGTTGCATCTGCCATTGCGACCAGCCCCAGGCGAAGCGCCGGTTGATGCCGAAGTCGGCCCGGTCGGCCATGAAGCGGTGCACATAGAGCATGATCGCCAGTGCCATCAGCAGCCTGACCAGGGTGGTGCACCAGGCCGAGCCCAGGGCGCCCATTTCCGGCAGGCCGAAGGCGCCGTAGACCATGGCGTAGCACAGCACCCCGTTGATCAGGTTGCCGCCCAGGATCACCAGCGTGGCGGGCATGGGGCGGGAGATGCCTTCGAGGAAGAACGAATAGGCGATGTAGATCAGGATCGCCGGCAACCCCAGGGCCACCACCCCCATCAGTTGCGCGATGGCCGCAGCCAGGTCCGCCTGGACCCCGAAGCGGCTCAGCAGGGGCAGGCTGGCGGCGCTGGCCAGGGCACACAACAGGCCCAGGCCCAGGGCCTGGACCACGCCGCGCTGAGCGGCCAGGCCGGCGGCGCGCGGGTCTTGCTGGCCGATGGCGATCGAGCCCATGACCAGGATCCCCAGCAGCAGCCCGGCGGCGATCAGCATGTAGGTGTCGGCGATGGCGTGGGTGATGGAGATCGCCGCCAGCGACTCGGTGGCGTAGCGCCCGACCATCATGGTGTCCACCAGCGACAGCAGGAGGAAGCCGATACGCGATACCACGATCGGGCCGGAGAGTCGGGAGAGTTGCAGCAACTTGTCTTTGAAAAGGCTTGAATCGGCCATGGGATGGGCTCCTGGCTGCGGCGCGCGGTCATTGAACCGAAGGTGCGGCGCCGGATGACGATAAGTGGGGGTACAGGGCGGACATGGCCGAGGCCAGCGAGCGCAGCTTGCGGTATTCACCTTCGCGGGCCTGGGGGCTGCTGCCCAGGGTGGCCAGGTGCTGGCGCAAAAAGGCCCGGTAGGGGGCGACGTTGTCCTCGGCGGCAAAGGCCAGCGGGGTTGTCCGGCCGTCCACCGTCAGGGTCAGGCTGGGTTGCGCCACCCGGTTCTGGCTGAAGCCGAAGGTGGTGTGCAGCTGCAGTTCCCCGGCGCTGCCGTACAGGGTGATCCGGGTCGCGTCCCGTTCCTGGTGCGAGGCCCAGGCCGTGCTCATGCGGATCAGCGGGCCGCCCTCGACCTTGAGGCAACTGAAGGACTGGGATTCGACCTCGATGCGGGCCTCGGCGGCCGCGGCCTGCTCGGCGCGCCAGCTGGCCTGGTGTTCTCCGGCGTCGCCTGGCGCGGCCACGTGGTGGTACAGCGCGGCCTCGACCAAGGGGTAGTCCAGCACCTGCAGCGCTACCTCCAGCAGGTGCCAGCCCAGGTCGGCGCCGGAGCCGGCCAGGGCCTGGCCGGCCTGGGTGAACCAGGAGCCAGGGCGTGGTATGCCGCGCTGGCGCCGCCAGCTGATATCCAGGCAATGCAGGGTGCCGATCGCGCCGCCGGCCACCGCCGCGACCAGGGCGCGGACGTCGCTGCGGTGCGAGGCCGCGGCGCTGACCAGCAGCTCGGTGGCACTGGCCCGGCTGCGCTGGATCAGGCATTCGGCCTCGGCCAGGGACAGGCAGGCGGGTTTTTCCAGGATCACGTGCAGGCCCTGGTCCATGGCCCGCAAGGCCTGGTGCACGTGATGCACGTTGGGTGAACAGATCAGCGCCAGGTTGCAGCCGCGCAAGGCCTGGTCGCTCATGCAGCGGTGCCAGCGCGGCGCCGGCGCCAGGGCCGGGAAGGCCCCGGCGGCGTCGGCCTGGGGGTCGATCACCGAGACGATCTGCGCCTGCTGTTGCACCAGCAGCGGCGCCCAGACCTGGCGCACCACCCAACCGGCTCCGACCAGGGCGACACGGGGCTCGATCATTGCGCGCCGACCAGATGCTGGTGGACCTTGGCGATGGCCGCGGCAATGTCCAGGGTGTCCTGCTCGGTGCCGAGCAGGGCCCGGTGGTGGATCCAGATACCGCGCTGGGCCATGCGCTCGCTCACCGGGCAGGCGGCGATGCACTGCTCCAGGTTCTGCCGCGTCGGCGCCGGTGCCTGCCAGTAGCTCGGTATGCGGTACAGCGCCTGGTAGGCGCGAAAGGCCGGAATACCCTCGGCCACCAGGCAGTCCACCACCTGGTTGCGGTCCAGCTGTGGCTGTCCCGGGAGGTCGTCGAGGGTGAACAGGAACATGTAGTAGGGGTGGGTGTGGGCATCCGCGGTACGCACCTGCGGCGTCACCAGCCCCTGGCGCACCAGGGTTTCGCCGAGCAGGTGGGCGTTGTGCTGGCGTACCCGGGTCTGCTGTTCCAGGCGCCCGAGCTGGGCACTGAGCACGGCGGCGCTGAACTCGCTCAAGCGGGCATTGGTGCCGACCACGGTGTGCTGGTAGCTGCGATCCCCCAGGGGCCGCCCGACGTTGCCGTAGAGGAAGACCTTTTCCCGCAGTTCTTCGTTGGGGCACAGCACCAGGCCGCCTTCGCCGGCGGTCATCAGCTTGAAGTTCTGGAAGCTGAAGCAGGCCAGGGAGCCGTATTCACCGATCCCGGTATCGCCCAGGCCGCGTGCGCCGTGGGCGTGGGCGGCGTCCTGGATGATCACCAGGCGGTGCTGGTCGGCGATGCGCGCCAGGCTGTGCATGTCGCACAGATGGCCGGCCATGTGCACGGCAATGATTGCCCGGGTACGCGGACCGATGCTGGCCAGCACCGCGGCCGGGTCGATGCACAGGGTATCGGCCAGTACATCCACGGCGATCGCCGTGGCGCCGATGCGCTGGCAGGCCATGGAGGTGGAGATGAAGGTGAAGGCCGGCACTATCACCTCGTCGCCGGGGCCGATACCGGCCGCTTGCAGGGCGATTTCCAGGGCCACCGTGCCGTTGCTCACGGCAAAGGCCGAATGGCCCCCATGCAATTGGGCAAAGGCCTGCTCGAAGTCGAGGTTCTCGCGGCCCTGCATGCGCCACCACTGGCCCTGATGCAGGCTGCGCAGCAGGGCGTTTTCTTCCTCGACGCCAAACTGCGGCCAGTCGGGATAAGGCGTTTGTCGAACCGGGGTGCCGCCATGAATAGCCAGGGTCATAGGTCCATTCCCTTGGAAAGGTTGAGCAAGCGACAGGCAAACAGCATCCGACCGAGATATCCGCGGGAAATCTCAGGGGGGTGATGAAGTGTTGTGCCTTAAGTTTTATCCGTTTGTCGGACTGGCTTGCGTTATTACTTTTTTAGTTTCGATTGAAGGCTGTTGGTGAATCAATTTCAGCCCGGCGTCGAAGATATCATGGACTTCAAAAGTCAATGCAAGGTTATTTTTAGCAATGCTTTGTAATATTATGAAATAAACTCGAAGTTGCAGTTATCGTGCGGGAATTAATTCCTGTGTTAAAAAATCGCAAACAACTTGAAGGGGCGGAAAGTCCCGGTTCCTATGGGGTTCCCCTATTTATTCAGCTGGCTCTGGCCTGCCTTTCCAAGTATTGCTGACGTCAAGGAAGTGGCGTTTTGTATATAAGAGATTCTCTGTGGCTACTCTTTTAATTAAAAGAGTTGTTTGTGAGTGGCTGCCGTTTATTTGTTTTTTATATGTGTTGATATTCGCCTTGTTGCAAGGTGATTGTCATTGTGTGGTCATGTTTAAGTGTTGGTTCGGCGCTCGTTAAGTGTGTCGCAATCAAGGACGATAAAGGGCGAACCGCTATTATGAAAACGCTGATTGTCATTGCCGAAGGAATGGACCCGCAGGTCTTGGAGTCCGAAGTTGCCAAAGGACGGCTGCCCTGGTTTTCGCAACGCCTGGGAGCCAAGGCGTACCGGCATCTGGACTGTGGTCCGGTGCCTTATGAACCGAGCAACCTGGCCACCGCGTTCTCGGGGGTCAACCCCGGTCGGCACGGCTGTTTTTCCTACTGGAGTGCCCACAGTTCGGGAGAGATCCCGCGGATTCTGGAAACCACCGATGTCATGGCGTCCCGGCTCTGGGAATGGCCGGAAATGGCCGACCTGCGTTTCGCCGTGGTCAACGTGCAACTGACCCATCCGCCGCGGCCGCTCAACGGCACGCTGATCACCTACCCGATGCAGAATTCGATGAACACCAGCCACCCGCGCAGCCTGTTGCGCGACCTGAACGCTCAGGGGGTGCGCTATGCCCACGATGTTTCGCTGTTCTACACCGGCCAGCCCTTCGAGGAATTCGCCGCCCAGGCCATGCGCATCGCCGAGCACCAGCTCGACAGCGCCATGGCCCTGGGGGCGGAGGCGGACGTGATGATCGTCAACCTGACCCTGGCCGATCGCCTGTCGCATTTCATGTGGTACGAAATGCTCGACCCCGAACCGGCCCGGCGCCCGCAGATTCTCCAGGCCTATGACTTCATCGATCGCGCCTGTGCCCGCCTGCAGTCCCTGGCGCCGGAGTCGATGCTGGTGTTTTCCGAGATGGGCTTCGGCGAACTGCAGGGCTTCTTTTCCATCAACCAGCAGCTGCAGGCCGCCGGTCTGCAGGTGCTCGACCCGCAGGGCCAGGTCGACCTGCAGCGCAGCGTGGCCCTGGAGACGGTGCAGGGCTCCCACGGGGTGATGCTGTGCCGCGACCTGTGCAATGAAGGGCGGGCCAGTGATGCCGAGCGCCAGGCGGTGATGCAGTGCCTGGAGGCGATGCGTTTTGCCGACGGCCAGCCGGTGCTGGCCGCCGTGCGGCCGCGGGAGGCGGTCTACCAGGGCCCCTACACCCACCTCGCGCCGAGCCTGATCGTGACCCCCGCGGATGCCCGGCGCCCGCCCCTGGGCGACCCGCGCTGGGCCAGCCATGTGCGCCGCACCGCCCAGTCGGGATGGCACCGCGAGGGCGGCTTCGTGCTGCTGGACGGGGCCTGGATCGACGCCGCGCCGGGGCCGTTGCAGTTGCAGCAGATCGCCCCGACCATCGCCGGATTGAGCGGCTGCCAGGCCTCGGCCCAGTGCGAAATGCCGGGTTTCGCATGCTGAATCCGGCCCAGCAGCGGCTGTCCCTGGCCGAGGGCATTGTGCACAACCTGGCCAAGGTCGATGACCGGCATCGGCGCTTCAGCGTGACTGCGGCGCAGGCCGGGCTGTATGGCTTCGCCGCCGATGAGCTGCCGGCGCTGGAGGCCATCGGCCTGGCCGCGCGGCAGCAGGGCGAGGAGCGCTGCTTCGATCCCGACGATCTGTACAACCTGTCGCTGCACCTGCGCCTGCCGTCGTTGCACAAGCTGGCCATGCGCGGCTGGGCCGCGGCGTTTCGTCATTCCGAGCGCGATCGGCGGGTGGAACTGGTCTACACCCTCGACGAGAAAACCCCGCCCCGGGGACCGATCCAGGTGCTGATCGGCGATCAGCGCCAGTGTTCCCTGGAGGCTGCCGCGGGGGGTGACTTCTATCGCCAATGCCTAGTCATACCCGGCCGAAGACTGCTCCTGCCGAGCCCCTTTCGGGAGTTGGTCGAAGAGGTCTGCACCGACATGCAGTTCTACATGCTGCATGACGGCATACGCTGGGACCTCGACTTCATGCGCCGGCACCGGTTGGCCGAATGCGGTGGATTTTCGAAATTGCTGGTCGAACAGGCACAGGCTCGTGGCCTGGCGGCCAGGCAGGTGTTCGGCCTGTTGCTCAGTTCTCCCTATGCCACCGGCCATTACTGGGCCGAGCTGCAGATCTGTGGCGAGTGGGTAGCCGTGGACCCCCTGATGATCCGCCTGTTGTCCGAACAGGCGGGGCTTTGCCGTGACCTGTGGCCGCTGCACCGGTCGCCGCTGGGCGCCCTGTTGCGGCTGTCCGTGGTCGATGCCTATGACCAGGACGGAGCGCCATGCCTGGGCTGTTTCGATGACAAGTATTTTCGCCAGCTTCCCGTGGCGACGGCAGGAACCACGCAGTACCGGGTGTCTTACAGGGTAGCGGTTCAGCTGCCCGCCTAAATCGATCGCAGATAGGGAAAATCATGCTGAAACTGAATGGACGAGTGTGCCTGGTCACAGGGGCCTCCGGTGTGCTGGGCGCCGCGATATGTGAAGCGTTGGTCGCCGAAGGCGCTTGGGTCTACGGGGTCTACCAGCACAACATCGAGCGTATGCAAGCCCTGGTCGCCAGTACCGAGGAGCTGCCCGGCACACTGCTTCCGGTCGCCTGCGACCTGACATCCGCGGCAGATACCACGCGCCTGCTGGCCACCCTGGCCGAGGATTCGCGACCGGTCTACGCCCTGGTCTGTTGCGCCGCCAGGATGTTGCGCAAGTCCGCCTTGCTCAGCCAGCAGCATGAGGGCGAGCAGCTGTTCGACCTCAATGTGCAAGCCACGATACGCCTGGTGCGCCAGCTGGTGCGGCCGATGATCGGCCAGCGCGAGGGGCGGGTGGTGCTCCTGGGCTCGCTGGCCGGTGAAAACGGCATGCCGGGGCAGAGCCTGTACGCCGCGTCCAAGGCGGCCCTGCATGGCTACGCCCGCTCCCTGGCGTTCGAGGTCGGCGAGATGGGCATCACCGTCAATGTGGTGGCCCCCGGCGCCATCGCCGCGGCGTCGAGCCACTACAGCGCCGAGGACCAGCGGCAGGTCTGCCAGCGCATCGGCCTGCGGCGCCTGGGGCGTCCCGAGGAAGTGGCGGCGGTGGTCGGCTTTCTGGTTTCGCCCCAGGCGTCCTATGTCAACGGCGCGGTGATCGCGGTCGATGGCGGGGGGCGTTTCTGATGCATTGCGCCAGTGTCGATCTGGGTGGCAGCAAGATGGCCATCCATTGCAGTGTCGGCGGCCGCGTGGTGCAGCGTGAGCGCATCGAGATTGCGGCCGGTTGCAATCCGCAGAGCATCATCGAGCAGGCGGTGGTCCTGCTGTATCAGCAGATCGCCCTGTACGGCCCGATCAATTGCCTGGTGATTGCCAGCGCCCCGACCCTCAACGCCGACGGCACCATCATCCGCTGGCCCAACCGGCCGGACTGGGAGGGCCTGGCCATCGGCCCGGCGCTGCGCATCGAAGGGGTCGAGCGGGTGATCTGGTGCGATGACGGCACCGCCGCGACCTTTGGCGACGCCACGGTGATGCGCGCCTCCAACCTGGTGCATTTTTCCCTGGGCACCGGGGTCGGTGGCGGCGTGGTCTATCAGGGGCGCATGTTGCCCAATCGGGAGCTGGGGCACCTGCTGGTCTGGCCCGGCGGCGCTCCCTGCTCCTGTGGCCGGGCGGGCTGTCTGCAGGCCTATGCCTCGTTCCGTTCGCTGGACAAGTTCGTCGCGTCGATGGGCTTTTCCGATGAGGCCACGCTCAATCACTGGCGCTTGCGGGCGGTACAGGCCCTGGCCCTGGCTACGGCCAATCTGGTGGAGCTGTTCCGGGTCGAGGTGATCTGCCTGGGCGGCGGCATGCTCGGGCGCTTTCCGGAGATTCCCCAGCAAGTGGGCATGCTGCTGCGCGAGCCGGGCTACCTGAAGCCGTCACTGACACCGCCGCTGGTCATGCATTCGCCCCAGGGCACCGAAGCCACGGTGATGGGCGGCCTGTATCTGGCCCAGGCCAGCCATGAGGTGCAGAACGAGATCTGCGAGGGCGGCCTCGACAATTCCAGGGTCACCATCCGCCATGTCAGCAGCGGCATGAGTTTCATCTCCATGGGGGCCAAGTGAGCGCGCCATGGCAGACCTGCACGGACGTATCAATCATCAGAAGAGGGAAGCGCTATGACCCAGGAACAACACGTCGGGCCCAAGGGCATCAAACAGGCACTGGCGGCCTCCGTTCGCGCCTGGCGTTCGCCGGACCGGCTGGCGATGTACTTGATAGGGGTGATGATCTTTTCCCTGGGGGCGCTGTTTTTCATCGTCAGCCAGTTGGGCACCGATCCGCTGGATGTGTTTGTGATTGCCCTGAACAACCAGCTGCAGGTCGGGCTGGGAGCCTGCTCGGCGCTGTTCTCGGTGGGCCTGCTGCTGTGGTGGGCGTTGTGGAACCGCCAGTGGCCGCCGCTGAGTCCGTTCATCACCACCACCCTGACCGGCCTGTTCATCGACCTTTGGCTGTGGCTTGAGCTTGACCGGGCGCTGTCGGCGATCATGGGCCCCTATGTGCTGCTGAGCATCGGCCTGGCCCTGTGTGCCTATGCCTCGGCGCTGATCATCATGAGCGGCATCGGCATCCGGGTCATCGATCTGCTGGTGATCAGCATGATGAACAAGCTCGGCTGGTCCTTCACCCTGGCCAAGATGGTGCTGGAGATCAGCATCTTCCTCGTCGGCTGGGCCCTGGGTGGACCTTTCGGCATCGGCACCATTGCCTTTCTCCTGATCATTGCGCCGATGATCAAGCCGTTCATGAACATGAACGAGCGCTACTTGCGCATGGGCAACTATGGGCTCAAGCGACGCAAGGCCGAATTTGCCCCGCCCGTGTCGTTCTCGGGCAAGTAGGCCCGGCAGGCTCAAGGGGCGACCGGCCCTGGCGGCGCAGGTGGCTGCTGCGCCCGATGCCATCTGCGCTGTCTGTGCAAGGGACCGGGTCCCGTGGCTGCGTCGGCCTGCGCCGCACGCAGCCGGTGTTTGAATAATCCCGGGAATAATGCTGTGATTGCGCCCCCGCCCCTGGGGCGACCGCGCTTTTACAGAGACACGACGAAATGGATAGCCAAGAGACGACAACCGGGATGTCGCCGTTGCCTCCCGGCAGCCAGGGGCGCGAGCGCCTGGAGGCGATCGCCGCCAGCTCCGCCCTGGTGCTGGAAACCAACAACCTGCGCGGCGGCAAGGATGCGCTGGAGGCCCTGCACAGCCTTGAGCGGCTGATCGCCCGGCTGGCCCTGCAGAGTCTGGCGCCCCAGTCCTTTGCCCAGTGGATCATCACCCACGATGGCCTCGACCTGGCGGCGCGCCAGGCTTTGTGCGCCCTGGCGGGTCGGCCCGTGGATTTTGTCGAGATCGATGGCGGCACCGGCTACTACGACGCGAAGAATGTCGGCTTTGACGCGGTCGATCGGCAGCGCTGCCAGTACGTGGTGTTTGCCGACGCCGACTGCATTCCCTGCGCCGTTTGGCTGGAACAGTTGCTTGCCCCCCTGGCCGGGCCCGATGCGCCGCTGGCGGTGGCCGGGCGCACCAGCTATGCGCCCAGCGTCGCCGGCAGCGCCCTGACCGCCATCGACTTCATGTACTTCCCCAGCCCCTTGCGCCAGGGCGCCACGCGTAACTTCTATGCCAACAACGTGGCGTTTCGTTGCGACACCTTCGAGCACTACCGCTACGAGCCGCTGGATGGGGTGTACCGGGCCCATTGCCAGGTCATGGGCCTGCGCCTGCAGGCGGCCGGGGTGGCGGTGCTCTATGCCCCTGCGGCCCACACCGAGCATCGTCTGCCCGACAGCCAGGGCGAAGTGCTCAAGCTGCGCTGGCTCCGTGGCGGCGACAGTGTCGACCTGACCCCTTATCTGGTTCGCGCCTACCTGCCGGGCTGGCTGCAATGGCTTGCTCGCAGCGGGCCGCTCGGCCCCCTGTGCGTGATGCTCGGACGCCTGGGCTACAGCCTGCGGGCTCTCAATCATCAGGACCTGCCGCCCGTGCGCGGGTTGCGGCGCCTGGGGGCGATGGCCATGGTCACGGCCATTTCCCTGCTCGATACCGCCGGTGCCGTGGTCCGTGGTTGCGGACTGCAGATCGGCCGCGCCAGTGCCCGCCACAGTGAAGCACTGTCCTACCACCGCCACCTGGATTGATCCGCGGCGCGCCGCATCGTCGCACGCCGCCGGCGTGCCTAGAGGAAACTTTCATGCCCCAACCTTCACTGGCTTCATTCGGCCGCTCCCTGCTATGCCTGGCGGTGTTGGCCCTGGCGGCCCAGGCCCAGGCCGCGCCCAGCGAGTTCGCCGGTCGCGGGGTGTATCACTTCGCCTCGGACAGTGGCTGTGCCACGTCCGTCTCCAGCGACATCGAGTGCAACCGGGTGGCCCTGGACGTGGCCGACGCCCGCGCCAGCGTCGACCGGCAAGCCCGGGCCATCGTGATCGATGCCGCCGGCGACCATGACGACAAGACCGTGATCGGCGACATTCTGCTGCACGGCAGCGGCGTCGCCGGTGATGGCCAGCGCGTGCCCCTGAGCCTGCAGGTGCTGTTGCGCCGCTCCGGTCCTACCTGGAAGACCGACACCTACGTGCATGCACCGGTGCGCGGCGCGTTTCGCGACATTGCTCTGGATCCCTATCGCATCAGCGTCCGCGAAGGGGCTGGCGAGCGCCTGCTGCTGAGCGCCGAGCAGGCGCGCAAGGTACTGGCCCAGCCGTCGCTCGCCGCGCGGCTGGCCAGCTATCTGGTGGTGGTGCGCCCCAGTGACCCGCAGCACCCGGCGGCTGACGACATCACCATTGGCCTGGGGCTTGGCCGGGTGTCCAAGTCGCTGATGCGCGCCAGCTTCAACGCCAGGCAGGCGGACACCCAGGCCCTGCAGCAGGTGCTGGAGCAGGGCACCTGGAACCTCGACCTGCGCGCCCTCAGCGGGCAGATTCCGCACTGGGTGGTGCAGCGCCAGCTGTTCGTGTTCGGCCTGGAGGACAGCCCGTTGCTCCAGGAGGTGCGCCGCCGCGGCCTGAACAAGCACGACAACCTGCAACTGGGCGCGGTCAACGGCCGCGGCTACCTGCGCTACAACGGCCAGGAGCAAGCCTTTCCCGGTGCCGCTGCCAGCGGTTCGGCCTTTATGCGCGACAGCTTCATCGGCCTGATTCTGGCCTGGCACCACAGCCAGCAGGCCAGCAGCGCCGCCACGGCGCAGCCCGGGCAATGAGCGCGGAGCAAGGGTGGGTGGGTACGGCCGATTTCAGCTGCCTGAACCCGCCCCGGGCGCGGGGCCTGGGGGCGCTGCAGGCGCGCCTGGTGGATCGCATCAAGCGCGCCGCGCTGCGGCGTCTGCACCTGAGCAGCAGGGGCGAGCGCCTGTTGTTGCGCATGTACCTGGCCGGCGAAGACGCCACCGAGCGCACGCTGCTGGACGAGCTGCTGCCGCAGTCGCCGCCTTGGCTCGAACGTCAGGTGCAGCAGCATCTGGCCGATGAGCAGCGCCATGTGAACCTGTTCGCCGAAGCCCTGCGGGCGCTGGGCGACGAAGGTTCGGTACGCCTGGAACCGGACTGGCTGAGTCGGCGCAAGATCCGGCGCTGGCAGCGCCTGGCCCATCGTTATGCCGGGTCTTTCGAGCAGGGTCTGCTGGTGCCGGCCTATGCCACCGGGCTCTGCGCCGAGCAGATGGCCGAGCGGGTGTTGCGTCGCCACTGCGCCGTGCTGGATCCCGGGCATCGCCTGTATCCGCTGTTGGCGCGGGTGCTGGCCGATGAGCAAGCCCATGTGCGGCTGTGCCAGAACACCTTGCGGCGCATCGTGGCGCCCGGGGAAGCGGGCCGGCTGGCGGCCTTGCTCAAGGAGATTCGCGCCGTGGATGCCAGCTTCGGCGTCAGCGGGGCCCTGGCCATGCTGGGCGCCGGCTGGGCGCTGGGTGGCGTGGGCCGACGCCGATGAGTACGCGGATTCTCTACCTGGCCACCGCCGACGCTCGCGGCCACCTGATGCGCGCGCAACTGCTGGTGCATGCCCTGCGTGCGGCCGGGGCCCGAGTCGAGGTGCTGACCACCTCGGTGCCGGGGCAGGCGTTTCTGCAGCGCTTCGGCATCCAGGCGCAGATCCTTTCGCTGCACTACGCGGTGCAGTTCGACCGCGAGCAGAACATGCAGCGCCAGGCCACCAACCGCAATGTCGCCCATTACCTGTTCCGTCCCGGCCGCATGCTGCGGGACATCTTGCAGCTGCGGCGCCGTTGGCGCGGCGTCGACCTGGTGATCAACGACTCCTTCCATCCGGCGTTGCTGTACATGGGCATGCTGCCGGGGTGGCGGCGCAAGGTGGTGCATGTCTATGGCGCCAGTCTCAAGCGGGCGCTGCTGAACAATTTCGAGGGCCTGTGGCCGCGGCAGTTCGGGCGCCTGTTCGGCTGGATCGTCAACCGCCAGATCGATGCGGCGCGGGCGCGCATCGAACACGACTTCGCCCATGAGGTCGATGATGCCCAGGCCCCGGCGCTGTATCGCCTGCCGACGCCGGTGGCCCTGGCCGAAGCCCTGCCGGACGCGCTCGGGACGGACGCGGCGGTGTACCTCAATCCGCATTTTCGCCAACCCTTGCTGGCCGACGCCCTGAGCGCCGGGCTGGAGGGTGCCGGGCTGCGCGGGCATCGGGTGGGCGAGGGCTATGCCGGGCACGATGGCTGGCTTGGGGTCGACCCGCACTGGGCCAGTCGCGCGGCCCGGGCCCGGCTGATGGTGTCGGCCCCCGGCATGGCCGCCCTGGCCATTGCCCGGGTCTATCAGCGGCCGATCATCCTGGTCCTCAGTGATCAGCCCGAACAGACCAGCAATGCCGTGCGCGCAGCCCAGCTGCAGGTGCTGCATGAGGTGGTGACCTGGCGCGGCGACGCCGACGATTTTCGCCGCCAGGTGGCGCAGGCGGCGCGGCAGTTGAGCGCGGCGGCGCCGGCGCCCGACGTGGCGGCGGGCAACCAGCGTGCCCGGGCGCGGACCGATGCCTGGGTCAGCCGTTTGCTCGGCTTGTGAGGCGCTCGCCTTGAAGCGCCAGCGCTCCAGCGCAGCCGTCCAGCCAGTGGCCATGGCCAGCCCCGTGCGCCGCCTGATCTTGGCCGCCCACCCCGGGCAGGCCCTGGCGGCGGCGTTTGCCCTGCTGCTGGGGCTGGCACTGTTCATCGGCCTGCAGCGCCTGGTCACGCCTCGCTACAACTGGGTCACGCCGCTGGACCAATGGATCCCGTTCGTGGCCGAGTCGTGGTTCCTGTATGTGCTGTTCTTTCCCTTTGTCCTGCTGGCGGCGGCCTACGCCAGCCCGGAGCGCTTTCGCGGGCTGCGCAACGCCACCGGCCTGGCTTTCGGCGTCGCGCTGCTGTGCTTCTGGCTGTTTCCGGAAGTGCTGCCCAGGCCGCAGCTCGACGCCCTGGACAATGCCTTCCTGCAACAGCGGCTGAGCCGCATGTGGCAACTGGACCGGGCCTGCAACGGCTTTCCCAGTCTGCATGTGGCAGTGACCTGCCTGGCCTGGTGGGCGCTCCGGGGCCGCCCCTACCCATGGCTGAGCGCCGCCAGCGGACTGCTGATCTGCCTGTCGACCCTGACCCTCAAGCAGCACACGCTGGTCGATGTGGCGGGCGGCGTGCTCCTGGCCCTGGTCTGTGCCCTGGTCACCCAACGACAAGGAAACCACCGCCGTGTCCCAGCCTGAACCTCGTGCCGGCGACAACCGCGCACTGCATGCCTTTGCCCCTGCCGCGGAGCTGTTCGTGGCCAAGCCCTGGATCAGTTGGCTGGCGCTGCTGGGCGACTGGACGCTGATCGGCGCCGGGTTCGCCGGCGCCGCGCTCTGGCCGCACCCGCTCAGCTACCTGCTGGCCGCGTTGCTGATCGCCCGCAGCCAGCTGGCGCTGGCGGTGCTCATGCATGAGAGCGCCCATGGCCTGCTGCTGCGCGGGCAGCGAGCCAACGACCTGGTCGGTCAGTGGCTGGCGGCCGGGCCGTTGTTTCTTTCGCTGCGCACCTACCGCGCCGGGCACCTCAAGCATCACCTGCAACCGATGCAGCATGACGACCCGATAGTGGCGGTGTTCGGCCTGGGGGATTACCCCTTGCCCCGGGGCCGGCTGATCCTGCGGCTGCTGGCGGACCTGAGCGGGGTGGGTTATTGCATCAGTGCCTGGCGGTTCGCCCGGGGCGACTATCGGGCAATCATGCCCAAGGTCGACAAGTCGCCGCGCCAGGCGCTGGGAGAGGTGCTGTCGATGCTGGTCAGCAACGCCTTGCTGTTCGGCCTGCTGGCCTGGAGCGGCCACCCCTGGCTGTACCCGGGCTTGTGGCTGCTGCCGGCGATTACCCTGTTGCCCTTGCTGGGCCGGGTGCGGGCGATCATGGAGCATGCCGGCCTGCCGGCCCATGCCGACCAGAGCCAGAACGCCCGCAGCATCGTGCGGCCAAACTGGCAGACCTTCCTGTTCGGCCCCCACGCCATCCACTACCACATCGAGCATCACCTCTACGTGCGCGTGCCGTTCTACCATCTGCGTCGTTTGCATCGGCAACTGGCCGCGCGGCAGCTGCTGCCGACGGCCAACCTGTATCGCGGTTACATCGGGGTGCTGCGGGACGTCAGCTACCCGCCGTTGAAACCCCCGGCCGGCTGAGCCTGCTCGCTGTCGTGCCGGGCAGCTGCGGTGTGCTGGTCGATGAACGCGCTCAGTTGCTCGATGCTCATGGGACGTGCGAACAGCCAGCCCTGGGCGTACTGCACGCCGTGCTGGCGCAGGATGTCGCACTGGGTCTGATTTTCGACGCCTTCGGCAATCATCTGCAGGCCCAGGGAGCGCGCCAGCTCGATGATGTGCAAGGTCACCAGGCGGGTCGGGGCGTCGGTGCCCAGTGTGTCGATGAACATCTTGTCGATCTTCAGGAAGTCCAGATCGTAGGTGGCCAGGTACGACAGGCTGGAGTGCCCGGTGCCGAAGTCATCGATCGCCACCTGGAAGCCGCTGGCCCTGACCGCCAGCAGCACGGCGCGCGACTTGTCGGGGTCGATCAGCCCGCGTTCGGTGATCTCCACCATCAGGCTGCGCGGCCCCATGCCAGCCTCGGCGGACAGCCTGCGCAAGCGCTGTTCGGCGTCCTGGGTCTTCAGGTCCTCGGTGGACAGGTTGATGGCGATGTGCAGGCGTTCATCGTCGCGCAGCAGTTGCGCCGCATCCCGTACCACGATCTCCATGACCCGGGCGGTGATGCGCTGGATCAGTCCGTTAGCCTCGGCCATGGGAATGAAGACCGAGGGGGTGAGGGTTGCTGGTCGAGCTGGCTGATGGCGTCATTGATCTGCCCACGTTCGATGCGGGCGCGTTCCAGAACGTCGTTGGCCACTTCGTGCAAGGAGGACATGACCGCTTCACGGCCCTGGCTCTGGGCCAGATAAAGCGACAGCGACAGGGGCGCGAGCAGCGCCAGCAGGCCAACGGTGCTGGCCAGTAGGACAATCCCCGGCTTGTTCATCGAGTTCTCCGCGCTCAGAAGCTGATCTTGCCTGTGCCGGGAGGGGGCTTGCCGAGGTTAGGGGAAACCGGCGGGGACAGGGCACAGGGCGCCGACCATCAGTATAGAAAGCGCGCTGCGCTTGAGCGGGGAAAAGCCTCGGGCCCGCCAGGGTGGCGGGCCCGGGCTGTGCATCAGAGCTTGGGCAACTGGCCGATGCGGCCCATCATTTCGGTGACGATCTGCAGGTCCAGCAGGAACTGCTCCTGGGTCTTGAACTCGTTGTCGGTGTGGCCGGTGTACTTGACCTCGGGCCGCGCCAGGCCGAACTGCACGCCGTTGGGCAGTTCATGCACCGAGGTAGCACCGGCGGAGGTGCCGAACTTGTGCGCCATGCCCAGGTTCTCGCTGGCCACCGCCAGCAGCGCCTTGACCCATTCACCCTCGGGGTTGCGGTACATCGGTTCGGCGATCTTGGTGTCGATGTTCACCGCCACGCCGGTCTTCTTGCTCCAGGCCGCCAGCTTGTCGGTGATTTCGCCCTTCAGCACCTCCGGGGTCTTGCCCTTGGGCACCCGCAGGTTGACCGCCAGCTTGAGGACTTGGTCATCCACGCTGACCAGGGTCGGCGAGGTGGTCAGCGGGCCCATGAAGTCGTCGGAAAAACCGATGCCCAGTTGCTTGCCCAGGTAGTCCAGGCCCCAGTTATCGGCGGCATAGCGGGCGGCGTCGGTGAAGGCATTGTGCTTGAAGGCGATCTTGCCGTCCTGGCTGTTGATGAAGTCCAGCATCCGCGCCACCGGGTTGACCCCGGACTCGGGCTCGGAGGAGTGGGCCGAGACGCCGGTGACGGTCAACTCCACGTCCTTGCCCACGACCTTGGCCGCGACCTGGAAGTTGCCACCGTGCTGCTTGACGTACTCGGCGCCGGCTTTCTGCAGGCTGGCGGCGAGCTGCGCGGGCTGCTCGGTGATCAGGGTAGCCACCGAGGTCGAGGGGATCTGGTTGGTCGCCAGGCCGCCGGTGAGGTGGGTGATTTCTGCACCTTTACCCTCGGCGGCGCGCCGGGCAAAGGTCGCCATCACCGTGCCGTAGCCTTTCTCGGCGATCACCACCGGGTAGCCGCCGTCCAGCGCCAGGTTGTAGTTGGGCGTCGGGTTGTGCTCGAAGTAGTAGGGAATCGCGTCGCCGCTGGTTTCCTCGGTGGTGTCCACCAGCAGCTTGAAGTTCCTGGCCAGGGGCAGTTGTTCTTCCTTGATGATCTTCATCGCGTAGAGCGCGACGACGATGCCGTTCTTGTCATCCTCGGTGCCGCGGCCGTACATGCGGTCGCCGATCAGGGTGACCTTGAACGGGTCGAGGCGGGTGCCGTCTTCGAGCACCCAGTTTTCCGGGGTCACCGGCACCACGTCGGCGTGGGCGTGGATGCC
Organism: Pseudomonas saponiphila; assembly: GCF_900105185.1. Lineage (NCBI taxonomy): Bacteria > Pseudomonadati > Pseudomonadota > Gammaproteobacteria > Pseudomonadales > Pseudomonadaceae > Pseudomonas > Pseudomonas saponiphila. Next base: position 2,663,933 of record NZ_FNTJ01000001.1, read on the forward strand.
GACCACTTCCTGGCCGGCGCCTTCCAGGGAAATCTCGTAGACCCGGTTGTCGATGTTGCGAAAGTTCAGGTTGAAGGCCTTGGCCAGCTCCTGGATCTTCTCGGCGATCTTGAGAAACTCGGGGTTCTTGTACTGCGGTAGGCCGTCGACGTTGAAGGTGGGGATGGCCACCAGTTCGCGCAGGGTTTGCGTGGCGGCCTTGCCGTACTTGATCCGGGCGTAGATACCCAGCAGGCGATGGATTTCGTTCTGCTGTTCGGCGCTCAGGGACTTTTTGTCGAGAAAGGCGGCGATGGCCGGACCGAGGTTGGCGCTCTTGGCCGTTTCGCTCTTGGCCAGGGCACCGAGGAACTGGCGGAAGTCACCGGCCGGGGCGTCGCTGAAGGTCTTGAGGATGGCCGCGCTTTGCTGCGGGGTGATGTTGGCTTGGGCGCTGCTGGTGAACGCGGACAGGCTGGCGAGCATCAGGGTGGCCGCAGCCAGGTGCTTGAGAGAAAAATCCATTGCGTAGGGCATTCCTTGGCAGGGGGTAAGGATTATCTGAACGATTAGTCAGAAACCTTGCCAAGCTAACACTGCGAAGGAGTCGGGCGGGAGCCCCTGAAGTGGGATCTGTCGCACAGAAATGCAAAAGCGACGCACCAGCGAAAAACTCGTCCCGGGCAGGAGGCGCCTGTGCGGCGCCCCCTGTTGTGGCTAGTGCATCAAGCCTTGGCGTCCCATGGACGGTCGCCATGTTCATCCTTGATGCGGGTCGGCAGGCCCATCACGTCCAGTGCCTTGAGGAACGGCTCGGCGGCCAGCTCCTCGACGTTGACCATGCGCTGCACGTCCCACTCGCCACGGGCCACCAGCAGGGCGGCGGCCACGGGCGGTACGCCGGCGGTGTAGGAGATGCCCTGGCTGTCAGTCTCGGCGTAGGCTTCTTCGTGGTCGGCCACGTTGTAGATGAAGACTTCACGTGGCTGGCCATCCTTGGTGCCCTTGACCAGGTCACCGATGCAGGTCTTGCCGGTGTAGCCCGGGGCCAGGGAAGCCGGATCAGGCAGCACCGCCTTGACCACTTTCAGAGGCACCACTTCCAGGCCTTCGGCGGTCTTGACCGGTTGCTCGGAGAGCAGGCCGAGGTTGCGCAGCACGGTGAACACATTGATGTAGTGCTCGCCGAAGCTCATCCAGAAACGCACGTTGGGCACGTCGAGGTTCTTCGACAGCGAGTGCACTTCGTCGTGGCCGGTCAGGTACAGGTTCTGCGAGCCGACCACTGGCAGGTCGTCGGTGCGCTTGACTTCGAACATGGTGTTGCTGGTCCACTGGCTGTTCTGCCAGCTCCACACCTGTCCGGTGAATTCGCGGAAGTTGATTTCCGGGTCGAAATTGGTGGCGAAATATTTGCCATGGGAACCGGCATTGACGTCGAGAATGTCGATGGAATCAATGCGGTCGAAATGCTCTTGCTTGGCCAGGGCGGCATAGGCGTTGACCACGCCCGGATCGAAGCCCACGCCAAGAATGGCGGTGATCTTTTTCTCCTGGCATTCCTCGAGGTGTTTCCACTCGTAGTTGCCGTACCAGGGCGGCGTTTCGCAGATCTTGCCCGGCTCTTCGTGGATCGCGGTGTCCAGGTAGGCCACGCCGGTATCGATGCAGGCACGCAGCACCGACATGTTGAGGAAGGCCGAACCGACGTTGATGACGATCTGCGATTCGGTTTCGCGGATCAGCGTCTTGGTCGCTTCGATGTCCAGCGCATTCAGCGCGTAGGCCTTGATTTCAGCGGGCTGTTTGAGGCTGCCCTTGGCCTTGACGCTGTCGATGATGGCCTGGCATTTGGAGATGTTGCGCGACGCGATAGCAATACGACCGAGTTCGTCGTTGTGCTGCGCGCACTTGTGGGCCACCACCTTGGCGACACCTCCTGCACCAATGATAAGAACATTCTTCTTCAATTTATTTACTTCTCCTCGTGTCTGTCCGCTCAGGAAAGGCTGGACAGGTAGTCTTCGAAACCAAACTCGCGAACCACGTCGATGCTGCCATCGAGTTGTTTCACAACGATGGATGGCATTTTCAGGCCGTTGAACCAGTTTTTCTTGACCATGGTGTAGCCCGCCGCGTCGACGAATGACAGTCGATCGCCGATGGCCAGCGGACGTTCGAATTGATACTCGCCAAAGATGTCTCCGGCCAGGCAAGACTTGCCACAAATCATGTAGCTGTGTTCACCGCTGCTGGGGGCCAGCTTGGCGTTCAAGCGATAGATCAGCAGGTCGAGCATGTGGGCTTCGATGGAGCTGTCCACCACCGCCAGGTGCTTGCCGTTGTACAGGGTGTCGAGCACGGTCACTTCCAGGGACGCGCTCTGGGTGATCGCCGCTTCGCCCGGCTCCAGGTAGACCTGTACGCCGTACTTCTCGGAGAAGGCCTTGAGCCGCGCGCAGAAGGCGTCCAGGGCATAGTCCTCGCCGGTGAAGTGGATGCCGCCGCCGAGGCTGACCCACTCGACCTGATGCAGCAGGTGGCCGAAGCGCTCCTCGATGGTGCTCAGCATCTGGTCGAACAGGCCGAAGTCGCCGTTCTCGCAGTTGTTGTGGAACATGAAGCCGGAGATCTGCTCGATCACCTGTTCGATTTTCGCCGGGTCCCATTCGCCCAGGCGGCTGAACGGCCGGGCCGGATCGGCCAGCAGGTAGTCCGAGCTGCTGACCTGGGGGTTGACCCGCAGGCCACGGACCTTGTCCGCGCTGGCCTCGGCAAAGCGCTGCAGCTGGCTGATGGAGTTGAAGATGATCTTGTCGCAGTTGGCGAGCATCTCCTCGATCTCGTCGTCGGCCCAGGCCACGCTGTAGGCGTGGGTTTCGCCGGCGAACTTCTGCCGGCCGAGCTTGAGCTCGTACAGCGACGAGGAGGTGGTGCCGTCCATGTACTGCTGCATCAGGTCGAACACCGACCAGGTAGCGAAGCACTTGAGGGCCAGCAGGGCCTTGGCGCCGGACTGCTCGCGCACGTAGGCGATCTTCTGCATGTTGTGCAAAAGCTTCTGCTTGTCGATGAGGTAGTACGGCGTCTTGATCATTTCAGGGTCTCCGGCAGGGCCAGCCAAAAAGGTACGCATTGTGCCTTCAGTGCCTGCAGATCGAAAGCTCGGAAATGCTTTTTTGCCGGGTAATCATCTGAAAGGCCCTGGTGATCAGTCTGATCGCTCGGGCGGCTGCCGACAGTGCCTGGAGGCCTTGCCCCGGCCCGGCGCCGATCCGCCTGCAGCCCCCGCGCTGCCTCGCTTTTTCTTATCCAGGGAGCACATTTTTAATAATTTTCCTTCGCTGGCGTCTGTCGCACCATCTGCCCCATCCGACTTACCCCGGGTTCTGAACAGAGTGCGCCACGCCTTTGGGCTGGCGCCAATCGTCTCGCAGAAGGACACAGACATGACCGTAGAACAACCAATGCACGTGGATACCCTGGTGGTCGGCGCCGGCCAGGCCGGCGTGGCCATGAGCGAACACCTGAGCAAGCTTGGGGTGCCCCATCTGGTACTGGAACGCAGCCGCGTGGCCGAGGCCTGGCGCACCGGGCGCTGGGATTCCCTGGTGGCCAACGGGCCGGCCTGGCATGACCGCTTCCCGGGGATGGAATTCGCCATGCCTGCCGATGCCTTTGCGGCCAAGGACCAGGTGGCGGACTATTTCGAGGCCTATGCGCGCCAGTTCAACGCGCCGATCCGCACCGGCGTGGAAGTACGCAAGGTGGTGCGCAATGCCGGGCGTCCGGGGTTCACCGTGGAAACCTCCGAGGGCGTGATCCAGGCCCATCGCGTGGTGGCCGCTACCGGGCCGTTCCAGCGTCCGGTGATTCCGCCGATTGCCGGGCAGAACCCGCGCCTGACGCAGATCCATTCCGCCGAATATCGCAACCCGCAACAGTTGCCCGAGGGCGCGGTGCTGGTGGTGGGGGCGGGGTCGTCCGGGGTGCAGATCGCCGATGAGCTGCAACGCTCGGGCCGCCGCGTCTACCTGTCGGTGGGGGCCCATGACCGGCCACCGCGTTCCTACCGCAACCGGGATTTCTGCTGGTGGCTCGGGGTGCTGGGGGAGTGGGATGCGGAGATCGCCAAGCCCGGTCGCGAGCACGTGACCATCGCCGTCAGCGGTGCTCGCGGCGGCCAGACCATCGACTTTCGCGCCCTGGCCCACCAGGGCATCACCCTGGTCGGGCTGACCCAGGCCTTCGCCGGCGAGCAGGTGAGCTTTCGGGCCGACCTGCTGGACAACCTGGCCCGGGGCGACGAGAACTACCTGGCGCTGCTGGATGCCGCCGATGCCTATGTCGAGCGCAACGGCCTCGACCTGCCGCTGGAGCCCGAAGCCCGTCGGCGCCTGCCGGACCCGGACTGCGTCAAGCAGCCGATCCTCGAACTGGACCTGCAGCAGGCCGGCATCAACTCGATCATCTGGGCCACCGGCTACGCCGTGGATTTCTCCTGGTTGCAGGTGGATACCTTCAGCGAACAGGGCAAGCCCCAGCACCAGCGTGGTGTGTCCCGGGAGCCGGGGGTGTATTTCCTCGGCCTGCCCTGGCTGTCGCGCCGCGGTTCGTCATTTATCTGGGGGGTGTGGCACGACGCCAAGCACATCGCCGATCACATCGCGACCCAGCGCAAGTACCAGGCCTACAGCGAAGCCCGACAGCCTGCGGCCACCAGCGATGCGCCAGCCCTCAACCTCAGCCCCGTAGGAGCCCTGTGATGCCTACCCATACTCGCATCCGCATGTTCAACACCAAGGACACCTACCCCAACCAGTCCCTGGACAACGACCTGTGCCAGGCAGTGCGCGCTGGCAACACGGTGTACGTTCGCGGTCAGGTCGGCACCGATTTCGATGGCCGGCTGGTGGGCCTCGGCGACCCCCGGGCCCAGGCCGAGCAGGCGATGAAAAACGTCAAGCAACTGCTGGAGGAGGCCGGCAGCGACCTGTCCCACATCGTCAAGACCACCACCTACCTCACCGACCCGCGCTACCGCGAGCCGGTGTACCAGGAAGTGGGCAAGTGGCTCAAAGGGGTGTTCCCGATATCCACCGGGCTGGTGGTGTCGGCCCTCGGCCAGCCGCAGTGGCTGATGGAAATCGACGTGATCGCGGTGATTCCCGAGTGACCCCGGCGCTGTTCTCACCGACGCCGCGTCCGGCGTCGACGCAGGCCCCATGGGCCAAGGAGTTTGCATGACTTTTTCCATCGTTGGCCGCTGCGCCGAAACCGGCCAGCTGGGCATCGCCATCAGTTCGTCGAGCATCGCCGTCGGCGCCCGCTGCCCCTGGCTGCGGGCCGGAGTGGGGGCGGTGGCTACGCAAAACGTCACCCTGCCGGCCCTGGGGCCGCAGATTCTCGACCTCCTGGAACAGCGCCGGCTCGACCCCGGCACCGCCCTGGAGCAGGCCCTGAGTCGCAACGGCTGGAGCCAGTACCGCCAGGTGACGGTGATCGACAACCAGGGCCGTACGGCGCTGTTCAGTGGCCAGCAGGCCTTGGGCACCCACCACGCGCTGGCCGGCGAGCAGTGCGTGGCCGCGGGCAACTTGCTGGCGGACGCCGGGGTCATCCAGGCCATGGTCCAGGCGTTCGAACAGACGCCGGGGATGCTGGTCGAGCGCCTGCTGGCGGCGATGCACGCGGCCATGGCCGCCGGTGGCGAGGCGGGCCCGGTACATTCGGCGGCGCTGAGCGTGGTGGACGATTTGACCTGGCCCATCGTCGACCTGCGGGTGGACTGGGCCGATGAAGACCCCATCGGCCAGCTCGCCGGCCTGTGGCAGGCCTACCGGCCACAGATGCAGGACTACCTGACTCGCGCCCTGGACCCGACGGCGGCCCCCAGCTACGGGGTGCCGGGCAATGAGTGAACCATCGAGCCGCGAGCTGCTGGCGCAGCTGGTGGGCTTTGCCACGGTCAGCCGCGATTCCAACCTGGAACTGATCGGTTTTATCCACGACTACCTGGCGCGCCATGGGGTGGATAGCGAGCTGATCTACAACCCCGAGCGGACCAAGGCCAATCTGTTTGCCAGCATCGGCCCGGGCGATCGCGGCGGGGTGGTGCTGTCCGGGCACACCGACGTGGTGCCGGTGGATGGCCAGGCCTGGAGCGTCGAGCCGTTTGTCTTGAGCGAGCGGCAAGGGCGGCTGTACGGCCGTGGCACCGCCGACATGAAGGGCTTTCTCGCCTCGGTGCTGGCGGCGGTGCCGGGCTTGACCCGGCGTCGCCTGCGGCTGCCGGTGCACCTGGCGTTTTCCTACGACGAGGAGGTGGGCTGCCTGGGCGTGCGGCCGATGCTTGAACGCTTGCAGCAACGCCTGCACAAGCCGCTGCTGTGCCTGATCGGCGAGCCCACCGAGCTGCGTCCGGTGCTCGGGCACAAGGGCAAGCTGGCCATGCGCTGCCAGGTGCGGGGCGCGGCCTGCCATTCGGCCTACGCGCCTTATGGGGTCAATGCCATCGAGTACGCCGCGCGGCTGATCGGCAAACTGGGGGAAATCGGCAGCCGGCTGGCGCAACCCGAGCACCACGATCCGCGTTTCGATCCGCCGTTTTCCACGGTGCAGACCGGCACCATCCAGGGCGGCCGCGCGCTGAACATCGTGCCTGCCGAGTGTCAGTTCGATTTCGAGGTGCGCACCCTGCCGGGCTACGACGCCCAGGCCGTGGTGGAGCAGTTGCAAGGTTATGCCGAGGCCGAGCTGGTGCCGCAGATGCAGGCGGTCCAGGCCGACACCGGGATCGACCTGCAACCCTTGAGTGCCTACCCGGGGCTGGCCACCGCCGCCGACAGCGAGGCCGCGCAACTGCTGGCCCTGCTCAGCGGCTCGCGGGAGTTCGCCACCGTGGCCTTTGGCACCGAGGGCGGGCTGTTCCATGAGGCGGGCATCCCCACGGTGGTCTGCGGCCCGGGCAGCATGGAGCAGGGCCACAAGCCGGACGAGTTCATCAGCCTTGAGCAGTTGCACGCCTGCGACGCCCTGTTGCAGCGCCTGGGCGACTGGCTGGAGGGGCCCGGCTGAGCTTGCCGAGCGCTTGAAGCAGGCGTCGTTCCACCCCCAGGCCATCGCACGGATGCCCTGGGGCGCTGGCGTTTGCGCGGGCCCTTCGGGGCCTGAAGGCTACAGAGCTTTTTCATGGTGCTGGAGCATATTTTTAGTATTTTTCCTCGGGCTCGCGGTGACGCACCATCCCTCAGGACCTAATAACAAGCAGGCCGTCGCAACGGCCGACGAGGGAGTGCAGCGTGTTCGATCTCGCTTACTGGCAGCAGCGAGCTGCCCAACAGACATTCATCGACCAGGCGCTGATCGGCGGCCAACGGCTGGCCGCCCAGTCCGGCGCCACCTTCGATGCCGTCAATCCGGCCACCCGCCAGGTGCTGGCCCGGGTCAGCGCCTGCGGCGCGGCCGAGGTCGAGCTGGCGGTGGCCGCCGCGCGCCGGGCTTTCGAGCAGGGGCCCTGGGTGCGCATGGCCCCGGTGGAGCGCAAGAAAGTCCTGCTGCGCCTGGCCGAGCTGATGCTTGCCCACCGTGAAGAGCTGGCGCTGCTGGACTCACTGAACATGGGCAAGCCGGTGATGGACGCCTGGAACATCGACGTGCCCGGTGCGGCCAATGTCTTCGCCTGGTACGCCGAGAGCGTCGACAAACTCTACGATCAGCTGGCCCCCGGTGCCCGCAACAGCCACGCCAGCATCACCCGCGAGCCCCTGGGAGTGATCGGCGCGGTGGTGCCCTGGAACTTCCCCCTGGACATGGCCGCCTGGAAGCTGGCCCCGGCCCTGGCGGTGGGCAACTCGGTGGTGCTCAAGCCCGCCGAGCAGTCGCCGTTCTCGGCCCTGCGCCTGGCCGAGCTGGCGCTGGAGGCCGGGGTGCCGGAAGGGGTGCTCAACGTGGTGCCGGGCCTGGGCAGCGAGGCCGGTCGTGCCCTGGGCCTGCACCCGGATGTGGATTGCCTGGTGTTCACCGGTTCCACCGCGGTGGGCAAATGCTTCATGCAGTACTCGGCGCAATCCAATCTCAAGCAGGTCTGGCTCGAATGCGGCGGCAAGAGCCCGAACCTGGTGTTTGCCGACTGCCAGGACCTGGAGCTGGCCGCCGAAAAGGCCGCCTTCGGCATCTTCTTCAACCAGGGCGAGGTGTGCTCGGCCAACTCGCGGCTGCTGGTGCAGCGCAGCATTCACGATGAATTCGTCGAGCGCCTCCAGGCCAAGGCCCGGGACTGGTGCCCGGGCAACCCGCTGGACCCGGCCAGCCGCGCCGGGGCCATGGTCGACGCGCGCCAGACCGCCAGTGTCATGGGCTATATCGACGGCGCCCGGGAGCAGGGCGCGCAGCTGGTGTGCGGCGGCCGCCAACTGAGCATCGACGGCAGCGACAACTACATCGAGCCCACCCTCCTTACCGGAGTGACCCCGCAGATGACCATCGCCCGGGAAGAAGTGTTCGGCCCGGTACTGGCGGTGCTCCCCTTCGATGACGAGGAGCAGGCCGTTGCCCTGGCCAATGACAGCGTCTACGGCCTGGCCGCCTCGCTGTGGACCGACGACCTCAACCGTGCCCACCGGGTGGCCCGGCAGTTGCGCGCCGGCACGGTGTCGGTCAACACCGTGGACGCCCTGGACGTCAGCGTGCCCTTTGGCGGCGGCCGGCAATCGGGGTTCGGTCGCGACCTGTCGCTGCATGCCTTCGACAAGTACAGCCAACTGAAAACCACCTGGTTCCAGCTGCGCTGAGCGCTGCCGAGCCTGGGCGGCGCCACCCCGGCGCCGCTGCACCTGCCGCCGTAGCGGCAGGCCCACAACAACAATAAGAAAGGAGTGCGTGCCATGACTGCAAATCTCTCCACGGCGGCCTTGAGCCCCGCCAGCAACGGCGGCTTGCGCCGGGTGCTGGGCCTGGGTTCGCTGGTGTCGGTGGCTGTCGGCCTGGTGGTGTCCCAGGGGGTAATGGTACTGATGCTGCAAGGCGCGGGGATGGCCGGGCTGGGCTTCTTCATCCCGCTGCTGCTGGCCTACCTGCTGGCGCTGACCTATGCGCTGTCGTTTTCCGAACTGGCGCTGATGGTGCCCCGGGCCGGTAGCCTGAGCAGCTACACCGAAGTGGCCATCGGGCACTTTCCGGCGATCCTCGCCACCTTCTCCGGCTACATGGTGGTGGCGATGTTTGCCTTGTCCGCCGAGCTGCTGCTCCTGGACCTGATCATCGGCAAGGTCTACCCCGGGGTGTTGCCGCCGATGCTGGTGGCTTACGGGGTGCTCGGGCTGTTCACCTTGCTCAACCTGTTGGGCATCGATGTGTTCGCCAAGTTGCAGACGGTGCTGGCCGTGGTGATGGTGGTGATCCTGCTGACCCTCGGCCTGGGCGCCGTAAGCAGCGCCCAGGCGGACCTGCAACTGCCCCTGGATCAGGGCTGGAACCCCATGCAGGTGGGGGCGCTGGCCCTGGCGGCCATGGCCATCTGGGGCTTTGTCGGCGCCGAGTTCGTCTGCCCGCTGGTGGAGGAAACCCGCAACCCGGAGCGCAACATTCCGCGCTCGATGATCATCGGCCTGAGCGTGATCTTCCTGGTGATCACCCTGTATTGCCTGGGGGCCTTGCTCTGTGTGCCACGGGCGCAGCTGGCCAGTGATCCGCTGCCGCATTTCCTGTTCGCCACCACGGTGTTCGGCGAGTTCGGCAAGCTGTTCCTGGTGGGCGCGGTGATCACCGCCACCTGCAGCACGGTCAACTCGTCCCTGGCGGCGCTGCCGCGGATGCTCTACGGCATGGCCCAGAACGGCCAGGCCTTCCCTCAGTTCAAGCGCCTCAGCCGGCGGGGCCGCACGCCCTGGGTGGCGGTGCTGTTCGTCGCCGCGCTCACGGGGCTGCCGATCCTGGTCCTGGGTCAGGACCCGGATTCCATCAGCCTGCTGCTGTTGGCCGCGGCCCTGGCCTGGCTGCTGGCCTACATCATCGCGCACATCGACGTGATCGCCCTGCGCCGGCGCTACCCCGACGCGCCACGGCCGTTCCGCTCGCCGTTCTACCCCTGGCCCCAGGTGCTGGGCATCGTCGGCATGCTGTTTGCGATCTACCACGTCTCGCCGTCCCCCGAGATGACCGCGCGGATCTTCGGCAGCGCCGGCGTAGTGCTGGGCGTGATCTCGCTGATCGCCGTGGTCTGGATCAAGTGGGTGATGCGCAAGCCCCTGTTTGTTCCCGAACCGCTGGTGCCTTCCGGGCCGAGTCCCGTCGCCGCGCCTTCCCTTGAATCCACTTGTCGTGCAGGAGAATGACCATGAGTGCTGAAAACCCAACCGCCCAACGCAGTACCCAGGACTACCAGGCCCTGGATGCCGCCCACCATATCCATGCCTTCCTCGATCAGAAGGCGCTGAACGCCGAAGGCCCGCGGGTGATCGTCCGTGGCCAGGGCCTGCACCTGTGGGACAACGACGGCACGCGCTACCTGGACGGCATGTCCGGCTTGTGGTGCACCAACCTCGGCTACGGTCGCAAGGACCTGGCGGCCGCCGCCACGGCCCAGCTGGAGCAACTGCCGTACTACAACATGTTCTTCCACACCACCCACCCGGCGGTGGTGAAGCTCTCCGAGCTGCTGTTCAGCCTGTTGCCCGGGCACTACAGCCACGCCATCTACACCAACTCCGGCTCCGAGGCCAACGAGGTGCTGATCCGCAGCGTGCGCCGCTACTGGCAGATCCTCGGCCAGCCGCAGAAGAAGGTGATGATCGGCCGCTGGAACGGCTATCACGGTTCGACCCTGGCGGCCACGGCCCTGGGCGGAATGAAGTTCATGCATGACATGGGCGGGCTGATCCCGGACGTGGCGCACATCGACGAACCCTACTGGTTCGCCCACGAAGGCAACCTGACTCCGGCCGAATTCGGCCTGCGCTGCGCCCGCCAGCTGGAGGAGAAGATCCTCGAACTGGGTGCCGAGAACGTCGCCGGTTTCATCGCCGAGCCGTTCCAGGGCGCCGGCGGCATGATCTTCCCGCCAGACAGCTACTGGCCGGAAATCCAGCGCATCTGCCGCCAGTACGACGTGCTGCTGTGCGCCGACGAAGTGATCGGTGGCTTCGGCCGCACCGGCGAGTGGTTCGCTCATCAGCATTTCGGTTTCGAGCCCGACACCTTGTCCATCGCCAAGGGCCTGACGTCCGGCTACGTCCCCATGGGCGGGCTGGTGCTGAGCAAGCGCATCGCCCAGGTGCTGGTGGAGCAGGGCGGGGTGTTCGCCCACGGCCTGACCTATTCCGGGCACCCGGTGGCCGCCGCCGTGGCCATCGCCAACCTCAAGGCCCTGCGCGATGAAGGGGTGGTCACAAAGGTCAAGAACGACACCGGCCCTTACTTGCAGCAATGCCTGCGCGAAGTGTTCGGCAACCACCCGCTGATCGGCGAGATCCAGGGCTGCGGGCTGGTGGCGGCCTTGCAGTTCGCCAAGGACAAGGCCAGCCGCAAGCGCTTTGCCAACGAGAACGACATCGCCTGGCGCTGCCGCACCCTGGGCTTTGAAGAAGGGGTGATCATTCGCTCGACCCTGGGGCGGATGATCATGGCCCCGGCGCTGGTGGCGACGCGTGGCGATATCGATGAGTTGATCGACAAGACCCGCCGCGCGGTGGAGCGCACGGCCCGGGAGATCGAGAGCGGGCAGTTGCCGACGGCCTGAGGACAGTCCTCGGTTCAGCGCCTGGGGTCACGGCAAAAACACCACACCCCGCCAGAGTCGGACTCTGGCGGGGTGTGTTTTTTTGCCTTGGCTCGGGGGGAGCCATTTCCTGCTGTAGGGCCCGGTCCCGGGCCACTAATCTGTGGCCAGGGTTCAGAACTTGCCGTTCAAGCCCAGGCGGAAGGTGTCGTTGCGTTCGTCCGAGCCCAGGGCAGTTTTGTACGAGACGCCCAGTTGCCAGGCGCGTCCGAGGTTGAAGTCCACGCCCATGTCCAGGCTGGCGAAATCGCTGTCCAGGGCATCGGGCTTGAGCCGGTACAGCGTGCCTTCGTCGCCCTGGTCGGTGTAGCGCATCTTGTAGTCGCTGCTGCTACTGAAGTTGTGGCCCCAGGCCAGGCCGACCTTGGGCGTGACCACACCGATGCGGGTCATCAGGTCGTAACCCGTGCGCACACCCAGATAGGAGGTGAAGTTCTGCTGGCGCTGTTCGTCGTAGGACAGGCCGTAAATGCCGCCGCCACGTTCACGGTAGGCGTCCATGCGTGTGGTGCTGGCGTTCAGGCGGCTATAGGGCGTCAGCGACAGCGGACCCTGGCGATACTCGTAGCTGGCGGTCAGGGAGGCGAACAGCTGGTCGGCATCGCGGGAGCCACGGGCATAGTCATCGGCGCTGCCGGTGATGTAGCGGCGCGAGTCGAAGCTGATGCGGTTGTAGCCCAGCAGGCCGTCGACATACACCTGCGGCGCCAGGTTCAGGCTCAGGTAGGTGGCGATGCCGATGGCGTCCCCGTCACTGCGCGTGTTGTTTTTGCCGATGTCGCTGCGGTCGTTGCCGTAGCCGATACCGACCCCGGCAATGGCGCTGGGCGACAGGCGATAGTCGACGCCGACGCTCAGGCCCAGGGTGGTGAAGCTGCTGTCCCGCGCGCCCCGGGTGTGGGTCGAGCCGACGTTGACGAAGCCGTCGCTCCAGAAGGCCAGGGCATCCTGTTTGCAGCTGTCTTTGAGGGCGGCGGCCGCTTCACGTTTTTCCTGCTCGGTCTGGTGGGCTGAGGCCCCCAGTTGGTCCTGGACGGCCTTGGCGATCTCGCCCAGGGGCACGTCACGACCTTCATTGCGCAAGCTGGCGTTGAACGAATTGCGGTCGCAGTTCATCTGGTGCAACTGCTCCAGACGGCGGTTGAAGTTGTCCATCTGAGTGCTGGCAAAGCGTTCTGCTGCACGGGTCTGGGCGTTGAGCAGGCCGATGACCTCGGCATCCTGGGTCGGGTCTGGACGCTCCTGGATGATGAAGCTGACGGTGCTGGCGGCGCTGGCACCGCCGCCGTTCTGCAGGCTGAAGCTGACCACCGCGGTGCCGGCGAAGGCGGCCGAGGGCACGAAGCTCATCGAGAATGGGCCGATCATCCGCGCTCGCCCGGCGGAGGCCGGGGTGACCGAACCCAGGATCGCCTGGGTGAACGGGCCACCGGTGGCGCCTTGGGTCAGGTCGACGGTGGCCGACTGGCCCGCCGCCAGGATCTGGCTGGACGCTGGCACGGTGATCGCCACGGCGGAGATGGCGATCGAGTAGTTGCGCACGCCGGTGGCGCCGTTGGCATCGGTGGCGGTGACGGTCAGGTTGCTCGTGCCGGCGGTGCTCGGCGTGCCACTGATCAGGCCGCTGGCGACGTTCAGGCTCAGGCCCGCTGGCAGGCTACCGGCGGAGATGGCGTAGGTGTACGGCGCCGTGCCGCCGGCGACGCTGAGGGTCGCGCTGTAGGCGCTGCCCGCCGTGCCGGCGCCCAGGGTCGCTGGGGTCAGCACCAGGGTCGGCGCGCTGACGGTGATGGTCACGGTGGCCGGGCTTGAGGTGCCGCTGGCGTTGGTGGCGGTGTAGGTGAAGCTGTCGGCCCCGGAGAACCCGGCGGTCGGGGTGTAGGTGATGCTGGTGCCGCTGGCGGTGGCGGTGCCATGGCTGGCGGCGCTGGCTACGGTGACGCTGGTGGCGGCGCCGCCGGTGATGTTCAAGGTGATCGGGTTGGCGCTGCTGTTGGCCGCGACCGTGGCGCTGACGGCATTGGCTACCGGGGCGTGGGCGTTGATGGTCAGCGTGTAGGCCTGGGAGCCGGTGGCGCTGTTGGCGTCGGTGGCGGTGACGGTCAGGTTCAAGGTGCCGCTGGCGCCCGGTGTACCGATGATGGCACCGCTGCTGGTGTTCAGGGCCAGGCCGACCGGCAGGCTACCGGCGGTGATGGCGTAGGTGTAGGGCGCGGTGCCGCCGCTGGCGCTGACGGTCTGGCTATAGGCGGTGCCGACGGTGCCGTTGCTCAGGGTCGTGGGGCTCAGGCTGATGCTTGGCGCGCTGACGGTAATGGTCACGGTGGCCGGGCTGGAGGTGCCGCTGGCGTTGGTGGCGGTGTAGGTGAAGCTGTCGGAACCGGAGAACCCGGCGGTCGGGGTGTAGGTGATGCTGGTGCCGCTGGCGGTGGCGGTGCCATGGCTGGCGGCGCTGGCCACGGCGACGCTGACCGCGGCGCCGCCGGTGATGTTCAAGGTGATCGGGTTGGCGCTGCTGTTGGCCGCGACCGTGGCGCTGACGGCATTGGCTACCGGGGCCTGGGCGTTGATGGTCAGCGTGTAGGCCTGGGAGCCGGTGACGCTGTTGGCGTCGGTGGCGGTGACGGTCAGGTTCAAGGTGCCGCTGGCGCCCGGTGTACCGATGATGGCACCGCTGCTGGTGTTCAGGGCCAGGCCGACCGGCAGGCTACCGGCGGTGATGGCGTAGGTGTAGGGCGCGGTGCCGCCGCTGGCGCTGACGGTCTGGCTATAGGCGGTGCCGACGGTGCCGTTGCTCAGGGTTGTGGGGCTCAGGCTGATGCTCGGCGCGCTGACGGTAATGGTCACGGTGGCCGGGCTGGAGGTGCCGCTGGCGTTGGTGGCGGTGTAGGTGAAGCTGTCGGACCCGGAGAACCCGGCGGTCGGGGTATAGGTGATGCTGGTGCCGCTGGCGGTGGCGGTGCCATGGCTGGCGGCGCTGGCCACGGCGACGCTGACCGCGGCGCCGCCGGTGATGTTCAGGGTGATCGGGTTGGCGCTGCTATTGGCCGCGACCGTGGCGCTGACGGCATTGGCTACCGGGGCCTGGGCGTTGATGGTGAGCGTGTAGGCCTGGGACCCGGTGGCGCTGTTGGCGTCGGTGGCGGTGACGGTCAGGTTCAAGGTGCCGCTGGCGCCCGGTGTACCGATGATGGCACCGCTGCTGGTGTTCAGTGCCAGGCCGACCGGCAGGCTACCGGCGGTGATGGCGTAGGTGTAGGGCGCGGTGCCGCCGCTGGCGCTGACGGTTTGGTTATAGGCGGTGCCGACGGTGCCGTTGCTCAGGGTCGTGGGGCTCAGGCTGATGCTCGGCGCGCTGACGGTGATGGTCACCGTGGCCGGGCTGGAGGTGCCACTAGCGTTGGTGGCGGTGTAGGTGAAGCTGTCGGACCCGGAGAACCCGGCGGTTGGGGTATAGGTGATGCTGGTGCCGCTGGCGGTGGCGGTGCCATGGCTGGCGGCGCTGGCCACGGCGACGCTGGTGGCGGCGCCGCCACTGAGGGCCAGGGTGATCGGGTTGGCGCTGCTGTTGGCCGCGACCGTGGCGCTGACCGGGCCGGCGACCGGGGCCGGTACGGTGTAGGTATAGCCGTTGCTCAGGGTCACGGTGCCCCCTGGCGTGGTGACCACCACGTTCACCGCGCCGGCGGCGTGGGCCGGGGTGGTGGCGGTGATGGTGGTGGCGTTGTTGACGGTGTAGCCGGTGGCCGCCGTTCCGCCAAAGCTCACGGCGGTGGCGCCGGTCAGATTGGTACCGGTCAGGGTGACGGAGGTGGCGCCGGCAGTGGTGCCAGTGTTCGGCGCAGCGGAAGTCAGGGTCGGCGCCGCGGAGCTGGTGACCACCAGGGTATAGGTGGCGACACCGCCCTGATTCAGGGCGTCATTGAGGGTGATGCTGAATGTGTAGGTCCCGGCCGTGGTTGGCGCGCCGTGGAGCAGGGTGGTCGAGCTGCCCGGCGACGGGTCGAGGATCAGTCCCGCTGGCAGGCAGGGTGTCACGCCGTCGTAGTCTGGGTCGTTGGCATCGCACTGCACCCATTTGTCCAGCGGCATGGCGCCGCCGGTGGAACTGATGGGGATGCTCATGGACTGGCCTACCGCCACGCTGGGCAAGGTCGTACCCGTCGCCGGACTGGTGATCACGGGCGCAGCGGCCATTGCCTGGTTGGCCAGGGCCAGCATGACCAGCAGCATGAAGAGTGAAATCAGCGGGCGTTGTACCCAGGTACCTAGCGCGGTAAGTGGTGTTCTCATGAGGGCTTCCTGCCTTGCGACCGGTGCGTGGGTCGTATCCAGCTTGATTGTTGATAAAGGTCCAGCGGTTACAGCACGGCTACAGCCGGCCCAATGGGCTGGTTTTGCTTGGCGCTCAAGGGTTATCGAGGTTGTGTTTGGCAACCGGCCTGGCGGGCCGCTGCATCTGGGTATAAAGGCCGCTGTTGGCACCGGGCTCGAAGCCCAGTCGTTCATAGAGCCTGCGGGCCGGGTTGCCTTGTTCGACACTCAGGCTGCAGGACTGGCGCTCGGCATCCGCTTCGGCGAGCAGGCTGCGCAGCAACTGCGTACCGATGCCCTGGCCGTGCCAGGCGGGGAGCAGGGCAATATCGACGATGCGTACATCATGGGCCTGGCGATCCACGCACAGGCGGCCGATGGATGTGCCGGCCTGCTCGATGATCAGGAAACTCGCTGCCGGGTAGTGTTTTTCATAGTGCTGACGTTGCAGTTCGGCCTGGGCAAGCAGGAAGGCGCGGCGTTGGGCGTCGTTCCAGCCCGGGACCGCGCTGACCTCGGCCCAGCGGCGCGACAGGTACAGGTCCTGCAGAAAAGGCCGGTCGTGGTCGTCCTGCTGGCGCAGTACGACCACCTGGTTCGTCGGCGGTTGGCGGTGGGTGCAGTAAGTCATCAGGATCTGATCGGGTATTCGCCATCGAGGCAGATGCAATAGCACAGTGTCAGGAAGGGTTGCATGGTGTTGCGCATCGTTGGCGGCGGTGCGGCGTTTCCGGTCGGCGCGATGGTGCTCATGGCCAGCTTTGGGTCGTTCGCCGACGGAACGGTACTGTTGTACAGGCGGATATTGCGTGGCTGCGCCAGATAGGCGGTGTTGTTGGGGGTGTCCACGGCCGCTGCCGCTTCGCTGCCATCCTTGGCCAATACCAGGTGGCTGTGGGAGCAGATGTTATTGGCCGTCAGCGCTATGCGGTCGGCGCCCAACATGGTTCCGACGTTGGTGCCGAGGGTGCCGCCTGAACCCATGGCAACGCGTCCGCTGAGATTGGGCAGTCTGAAGTTCTGCCCTGCTGTGCCGCCATAAATCGTGCCAATCACCGAATAGAGCGCTGGATACTGCTGGACAGTGACGAGCGAGCCGTCGCAATAGGCCCAGTTTTGTGGGGCAAAGTTGTAGGGGAACAGTCTGATTTCACCGGTAAAAGCGTCCATGATCGGTCGTTCCAGATTGAGTGATTAACGTTACTGGTTGCGAGTCGGATACAGGCCGACCAGACAAATGATGTAGCTGACCGTCAATGAGCCCATCAGGTTGTCATGCGCGGTTGCGTAGGCATTGTTGGTTTGTGCCGAATCGAGAAAGCCCGAATGCAGCACCTGGGTGGCGGACGTGCCGGTTCCCGCGCTGTACAAGCCGGTAATGATGCCGGCCGTATCGAACTTGCCGAAGGTCATTTTATTGGGATCAGCCGGTAGGGACGGATTCGCCGAGGTGGCATCAAGGGTGCTCACCATAAAGGCGTGAGTATGGCTTGGCGTGTTTTCCGGGGTCATGGTGACGGTGGCTTGGCCCACGGTGCTCGTCAGCACTCTTGGGGTCAGGCCCGGGCCGTTACCCATGCCCACGGGAAGGCGGCCGCGGTAATCCGGCAGGCCGAATGTGGTGACGCCATTACCGCCGTAGAGGGTTCCCAGTAACGAATAGAGGGCTTCAAAGTTGTTGATCTGCAGGAGTGTGCCGTTACAAAACGTCCAGCCTTCGGGCGCGTAGTTGCCGGCAAACATGCGAATTTCTCCGACGAATGCTTCAGACATGTCAGTTTCCTTGCTTGAGGGTCTGTAGACAGCGGTTATTGGCGCGGTGGGTAAGTACCCGTCGTGGCAATGCAGAAACACCCGACGATGGAGGGCTGTATGTTCGTCATGGGCAAGCCCAGGGTCGGCGCCACGGTGGCGCTGTTGAGGGCGACCAGGCCGGATGCCGCCGGGACATAAGTCGGTTTTGCCTCTTGGCCGTTGGTCTTCGAACTGATGGCGGGGATGCAGTTCGAGGGGCCTGAGGTGCCGACTGCATTCGAGACATGGGTGGTATGGGTGTGCATGGCCAGAGAAGTCGGGGGCAAGGACACTGTTTCAGTACCGCCATTGGTGCCCAGCAAATGGGCGTCTATGATCACCGGGATCGTTATGGCCTGGAGATTCTGTCCCAGGGCGACGCGGCCACGCAGGTCCGGCAAGCCGAAGGTTGTGGTGCCGTTGCCACCATAGGTTTTGCCCAGCAGGGATGCCAGCGCCACGTTGCTGCTGAATGGCAGGATCTGCCCTTCGCAGGGAAGCCAGCCTTGAGGTGCCCAGCCCCAGGGGAACAGACGAATTTCGCCGAGAAAGGGGTCCATGGTTCTTTTCTCCTTGAACAAGATATTGACGCCGGTTATCCATTTCTTGCTGGAAGGCTAGCAAGTGCGTAGATGCACAATAAACAAAAGTGAATTTAGTGTGCAAACGTTATTTCTAGTTGTTTGGTGGAACTTGTTTAATGCGCTGTCTAGTAGCCCATAGTTGAGCCTTCGGAACATTATTTTTAGATGGAATGGCTTCCCGGATATCGCTGCCTGAAGCTGGTTGTGTGGTTCTATCCCCCGCAGGGTGTGGGCTGCAGCTGGACTGGTTGCTTTCAGGATGACTTCTGGGGAGGGCGCTAGTTGGCGTTGTAGAAACTAAGGGAGCTAACGATGTATGTCGAAAGTAGTGCTTGGCTAGTCAGAAAGGGGAGGGGGAGATAACCGTTGAAGTGCGCATCGGAGCCGATGCTTACTTGTCGCGTGTATGGAAGTTTATTGCCAAGTAAATTGCTCGGATATTGCGCGGGTTCGTGAGTTGGTTGTTTATCTAAGATGATGTTTTAGTTGAAGTTATTGGCCGTTTGAACAGCCCTGTCGGGTGCCGCGCCCTGACGTGGAGCGGCACCCGTCGCCCGGCTTAGAGCCCGGCGTTTTCTGCCGCTACGCTCTTGGGCTTGCCGTAATGCCATTCATAGACCACGAACTTGAAGTCCTTGAGGTCGCCTTTTTCATCGAAGCTCAGATCGCCGGTCGGGGTTTTGAAGGTGCCCTTGTGGATCGCCTCGGCGACTTTCTCCGGGTCTTCGCTCTTGGCCGCGGCGATGCCCCCGGCAATCACTTCCACGGCCGAGTAGGACGGCAGGACGAACGGGCCGCTGGGGTTTTCCTTCTTGGCTTCGAAGGCTTCCACCAGGGCCTTGTTGGCCGGGTCCTGGTCGAAGGACTTGGGCAGGGTCACCAGCATGCCTTCGGAGGCATCCTTGGCGATCTGCGAGATCGAGTCGTTGCCCACGCCTTCAGGCCCCATGAAGCGCGCGGTCAGGCCCTTTTCCTTGGCCTGGCGCAACAGCAGGCCCATTTCCGGGTGGTAGCCGCCGAAGTAGACGAAATCCACATTGGCCTGCTTGAGCTTGGCCAGGATCGACGAGTAGTCGCGCTCGCCGACGTTGATGCCTTCGAACATCGCCACCTTGATGCCTTCCTTGCCCAGGATGTCCTTGACCGAGCTGGCGATGCCTTCGCCGTATTGCTGCTTGTCGTGCAGCACCGCGACATTGCTCGGCTTGAGCTGGGCGATGTAGCGCGCCGCCGCCGGGCCCTGGGCGTTGTCCAGGCCGATGGTGCGGAACACCATCTTGTAGCCCCGGGCGGTCAGCTCGGGGCTGGTGGCGGCCGGGGTCACCATCACGATGCCTTCGTCTTCGTAGATGTCCGATGCCGGCTGGGTGGAGCTGGAGCACAGGTGCCCGACCACGAACTTGACGCCGTCATTGACCACCTTGTTGGCCACGGCCACGGCTTGCTTGGGGTCGCAGGCATCGTCGTATTCCACGGCCACCAGTTGCTTGCCGTCGACGCCGCCCTTGGCGTTGATCTGCTCGATGGCCATGCGCGCGCCGCTGAACTGCATGTCACCGTATTGCGCCACCGGGCCGGTCTTGGCCCCGGCGATGCCGATCCGGATGCTGTCGGCGGCCAGGGAATGGCAGGCGAAACCGGCAAGGATCATGGCGCTGAGCAGTTGGGTGGTTTTGTTATTGATACGACTCATGGGGTGTTCCACTCCTGTGGGTTACGGTTCAAGGGTGTTGCGGGTGTTGCCAGGCCCGCCGCCGAGGGGCGGCAGGCTGTTGTAGCGGGCTGGCGGGCCGGCCGTGTTGATCCTGCTCAAGGCAGGGCCTTGCCGGTCACGACCTCCAGGACCGGGCGGCTGATGCCGGGCTCGGCGCTGGCGTCCAGGGCCTGGGCGATATCGGCCAGCAGGTCGGCGATATCCTCCAGGCCCGCCGACAACCGTACCAGGCCTTCGGCGATCCCGTGTTCGGCGCGCTCCTGCGGGGTGTAGGTGGAATGGGTCATGCTCGCCGGATGCTGGGCCAGGGATTCGGCGTCCCCCAGGCTGACCGCGCGGCTGAACAGGCCCAGGGCGTTCATGAAGCGCTGGCCGCTGGCCAGGCCGCCCTTGAGTTCGAAGGCGATCATGCCGCCGGGCAGTTTCATCTGCTGCGTGGCCAGGGCGTGTTGCGCGAAGGATGCCAGCCCGGGATAGGCCACTGTGGCCACCGCCGGGTGATCTTCGAGGAACCTGGCGATGGCCTGGGCGTTGGCGCAATGGCGCTCCATGCGCAGGGCCAGGGTCTTGAGGCCGCGCATCAGAAGAAAGGCGTCCTGGGGCGAAAGCACCGCGCCGGTCAGGTCCTTCAGGCCTTGCAGGCGGATGCGCTCGGCCAGGGCCTGGCGGGTGATGACGATGCCGGCGGTAATGTCGCCGTGGCCGCTGAGGTATTTGGTGGCCGAGTGCAGCACCAGGTCGGCGCCCAGTTCCAGTGGCCGCTGCAGGTAAGGGGTGCAGTAGGTGTTGTCCACCGCCAGGGTGATGTGCGGGTACTGGCGGGTGATCTGCGCCACCGCGGCAATGTCCACCAATTGCATGTTGGGATTGGCCGGGGACTCGAAATAGATCATCCGCGTGTTCGGGCCGATGGCCGCTCGCAGCTCGCCCAGGTCGGTCAGGTCGACATGGCGCACCTTGACCCCGAACTCGGCGAGGCCATGGTGCAACAGGGCGAAGGTGCAGCCGTACAGGGTCTGGCCGACGATGATTTCGTCGCCGGGGCGCAACAGGGTCCACAGGGTCGCGGCAATCGCCCCCATGCCGGAGCCGAAGGCCACCGCGGCTTCGCCGTTTTCCAGGGCCGCCATGCGCGCCTCCAGCAGCGCCAGGGTCGGGTTGCCGATGCGGGTGTAGAAGTAGCCGGGCTGTTCACCGGCAAAGCAGCCGGCGCCGTATTCGGCGGTGGCGAAGGTGAAGGTGGACGTCAGGTAGATCGGCGGGATCAGCGCGCCTTGATGCTCCTGCGGGTTGTAGCCGTGATGGATGGCGCGAGTGGAAAAACCAAGGTCATTGTTTTTATTGTGCATGGTGAACGCTCCCGGATTTGCTCTAATGCTATGCTCAAATCCGGCGCAATAAATTCTAATCTTGCCCTTGTAAAATCACTTTATTGAAATAAATAACCATAAAAACAAGATATAGAGGCAAAACATGCCCGAAGCTCTGGATCGTATCGACAAGGCCCTGCTGATCGCCCTGCAAGACAACGCCCGGCTGACCAACGCCGAGCTGGCGGACAGCGTGGCGCTGACCACGTCGCCGTGCTGGCGCCGGGTCAGATTGCTGGAGGAAAGCGGGGTGATCAGCGGCTACCAGGCCATCCTTTCACCCAAGG
This sequence comes from Pseudomonas saponiphila, assembly GCF_900105185.1. Taxonomy (NCBI): domain Bacteria; kingdom Pseudomonadati; phylum Pseudomonadota; class Gammaproteobacteria; order Pseudomonadales; family Pseudomonadaceae; genus Pseudomonas; species Pseudomonas saponiphila. The sequence goes on from NZ_FNTJ01000001.1 coordinate 2,685,751, forward strand.
CACTGGGCTATGGGGTCACCGCCTTTGTCAGCGTGATGATGGAATCCCACTCCCGGGAAACGGCCCGGGCCTTCGAACAGCGGCTGCTGGAAATTCCGGAAATCATCGCCTGCCACAACGTCTCCGGACGCTACGACTTTCTCCTCGAAGTGCTGGCCAGGGACCTGGAGTCCTTCGGCGAATTCGCCCGCGAAGTGCTGCAGACCCTGCCGGCGGTGAAAGAGATCTACTCGAGTTTTTCCTTCAAGTCGGTGAAGCCGTTGCGGCAGATCCCGGTGCCGCAACCCGGCGCCTGAAGCCGGGACCAGGTGCATGCCCGGCGGTGATTGCCAGGTGAAACAAAGCGCGCCCGCGATCTTGATCGCGGGCTTTTTTTTGCCTTGTCGAGCCCTTGCATGCCTGATCCAGGCCTTGGCCAAAAGCCCGTTCCTGCGGTTCTCCCATGTGCCGGAAATGAATTTTCCGCAGCGCGATGATTGACGCGGCAGCAGCGCCTCCCTATTCTTTGTCGACCAACAAAGAATAGGAGCGATTCAATGAAAACCCTCAAGGGCCCCAGCCTGCACCTGGCGCAATTTGCTGCCGACAGCGCGCCCTTTCACAGCCTGCCGGCGATTGCCCAATGGGCCGCCGACCTGGGTTTCAAGGCGCTGCAGATTCCCGCCTGGGATGCGCGTCTGTTCGATGTCGCCACGGCGGCCGAGAGCCAGGACTATTGCGATGAACTCAAGGGCCAACTGGCACAGAAGGGCCTGCAGATCAGCGAGCTGACCAGCCATATCTTCGGCCAGCTGGTGGCGGTGCACCCGGCCTACGACGCGATGTGCGACAACTTCGCCCCTGAGGCGCTGCGGGGCAGGCCGCAAGCCAGGACCGAGTGGGCGATCGCGCAGATGAAGCTTGCCGCCAAGGCTTCGCGGCGCCTGGGGCTGAGTGAGCTGGGGACCTTCTCCGGCTCCCTGGCCTGGCCTTACCTGTTTCCTTTTCCGCAGCGCCCCGAAGGCCTGATCGAAACCGCCTTCGACGAGCTGGCGCGGCGCTGGCGGCCGATCCTCGATGCGTGCGACGAGCAGGGGGTCAACCTGTGCTACGAAATCCACCCCAGCGAGGACCTGCACGACGGCACCAGTTTCGAGCGCTTCTATGAACTGGTGGACCGGCACCCACGCTGCAACATCCTCTTCGATCCCAGCCACTTCGTGCTGCAACAGCTGGACTACCTGAGCTACCTGGACATCTACCACGAGCGCATCCGCATGTTTCACGTCAAGGATGCCGAGTTCAATCCCACGGGGCGCCAGGGCATCTATGGCGGCTACAGCTCCTGGGTCGAGCGCGCCGGGCGCTTCCGTTCCCTGGGCGACGGCCAGGTGGATTTCAAGGGGATCTTTTCCAAGCTGGCGCAATACGACTACCCGGGCTGGGCGACCCTGGAATGGGAGTGCTGCCTCAAGGACCAGGAAGACGGCGCCCGGGAAGGCGTGGAGTTCATCAACCGCCACATGATCCAGGTCACCGAGCGGATCTTCGACGACTTCGCCGGTGCACGGATCGACCGCCAACAAATCAACGCCATGCTCGGCATGGCCTGACCCCCTCAGCGAGAAAACCCCATGAATGCTTTGACGGACAACACCCAGGCCGACACCGACGGCCTGACCCATCGCTATGTGCGCATCGATGGCCAGCGCATCCATTGCGTCAGCGCCGGCAGCGGTCGCCCGGTGCTGCTGATTCCCGGCTGGCCTCAGACCTGGTACGCCTGGCGCGGGGTGATCCGGGCCCTGGCGGCCCAGGGGTTCCAGGCGATCGCCGTGGACCCGCCGGGCAGCGGCCAGTCCGATCGCCCGGAGCAGGGCTACGACACCGGCCACGTGGCCGAGGTGCTGCACCAGGTGATGCTGCAACTGGGCTTTGCCCGTTACAGCGTGGTCGGCCATGACGTCGGCATGTGGATCGCCTACGCCCTGGCCAGCGACCGGCCGCAGGCGGTGGAGCGTCTGGCGCTGACCGAGGCGGTGATCCCCGGGTTGGCGGAGGCGCCGCCGATTTTCGTCGCGCCGGAGCAGAACATCTTTCTCTGGCACTTCATGTTCAACCAGCTGCGGGATCTGCCCGAGGCACTGATCGCCGGGCGCGAACGGGCCTACCTGAGCTACATCTTCGACCACTGGTCCCATCGTCGCGAGGCGGTGGCCGCCGAGGTCTACATCGACGCCTATACGGCGCCGGGCGGGCTGCGGGCGGGTTTTGCCTACTACCGGGCGATTCCCGAGACGGTGCGCCAGAACCAACAGCGGGCCCAGCGCCCGCTAGCGATGCCGGTGCTGGCGATCGGCGCCGAACACGCCACCAACGATGCGCCGCTCTTGACCCTGCAAGGCCACGCCAGCGACCTGCGCGGCGCCATAGTGCCGGACTGCGGGCACTTCATCATGGAAGAGGCACCCGAGGAATTTCTCGCGCTGCTGCTGCCGTTTCTGCAGGAGGGCCGTGACTGAGGCACGGCGCAGGCACGGCCGCGGGCACGGAAAATGGCCGCGGCCGGGGCAAATCTAATATCATTTCGTCCCGGCGCGCTGCGCCAACCGGCTGTTCGGCCCGCGCCGAACACCCTCCCTGTCCTGACGAGATACCCGACCCCCATGGCTGGAAGACCCCGCGAATTCGATCGTGACCAGGCACTGCGCCAGGCCCAGGAACTGTTCTGGACCCGTGGTTTCGAAACCACCTCCATGGCCGACCTGGTGGCGGCCCTGGGCATTGCCTCGGCGCGCATCTATGCCGCCTTCGGTTCCAAGGAGGCGCTGTTTCGCGAGGCCATTGAGCTGTATGAAAGCCAGGAAGGCGGCTTCGCCGACCTGGCCCTGCAGGAACCCGACGTCCACCTCGCCATCGAGCGCATGCTGCAGGACGCGGTGGCGCTCTACACCCGGCCCGAGGGCCCTCGGGGCTGCATGGTGGTGGCCTCCGCGGTGAACTGCTCAAGCGACAACGACAGCGTGCGCGAATGGCTGGCCGAGCATCGCCGGGCGCGCACCGCGAGCATCATCCAGCGCCTGGAAGCGGCGGTGCAGGCCGGCGAGTTACCCCGCGACAGCGATGCAACCGCCTTGGGGGACTATTACGCCATGGTGCTCCACGGGCTTTCGGTGCAGGCTCGCGACGGCGTCAGTGCGGCGCGCCTGTTGCAGGGCGTGGCGTTGGCCATGCACGTCTTGCCGGACGGCGCCCAGGGGCACTGAGGCGCCGGGCAACGGACTGTGCTCCGCCACCCGGGGCCCGGTAAGGCTGGCCCGGGTTGTGCACTTATATCGGGTCCTGGACCTGCTTCATCATCGACAGAGTACGACGCCCCCCATGAGCGATTCCCCGGCGACACCCCAAGGCAACTGGCAGCCGGTCATCGCGCTGGCGCTGGCGGCCTTTGTCTTCAACACCACCGAGTTCGTGCCGGTGGGCCTGCTCAGCGCCATTGGCGCCAGCTTCGACCTGCCCACCGAGCGGGTCGGGCTGATGCTGACCATCTACGCCTGGATCGTCTCCCTGACCTCGCTGCCGGTGATGCTGCTGACCCGCAACGTCGAGCGGCGCAAGCTGCTCACGGTGCTGTTCGGCCTGTTCATCGTCAGCCATGTGCTGTCCAGCCTGGCCAACAGCTTCGGCCTGCTGATGCTCAGTCGCATCGGCGTGGCCCTGGCCCATGCCCTGTTCTGGTCCATTACCGCGTCCCTGGCGGTGCGCCTGGCGCCGGCGGGCAAGCAGGTGCAGGCCCTGGGCCTGCTGGCCACCGGCACCTCGCTGGCCATGGTCCTGGGGATTCCCCTGGGGCGCTTGCTCGGCGAAGCCCTGGGCTGGCGCACCACCTTTGGCGTGATTGCGGCCATGGCCGGCTTGCTGGTGCTGTGGCTGATGCGCACCTTGCCGCTGTTGCCGAGCCAGAACTCCGGTTCCCTGCGCAGCCTGCCGTTGCTGTTCAAGCGCCCGGCGCTGGTGGCGATCTACGTGCTGACGGCGCTGGTGGTGACGGCGCAGTTCACCGCCTACAGCTACATCGAGCCCTTCATCAAGGTGGCGGCGGGCCTGGGCGGCGAGGTGGTAACCCTGGTGCTGCTGGTGTTCGGCGGCGCCGGCATCATCGGCTCGCTGCTGTTCAGCGTGCTGCATCGCCACAGCCCCCAGGGCTTCTTGCTGACCGCGGTGGTGCTGCTGGCGCTGTGCCTGAGCCTGTTGTTGCCGCTCAATGGCCAGGTCTGGTCGCTGGTGGCGCTGAGCGTGGTCTGGGGCATGGCGATCATGGGCTTCGGCCTGGCCCTGCAATCCAAGGTGCTGGTGCTGGCGCCGGATGCCACCGACGTGGCGATGGCGATGTTCTCCGGGATCTACAACATCGGCATCGGCGGTGGCGCACTGCTGGGCAGCTGGGTGGGCGGGCAGCTGGGTTTTGCCTATGTCGGCCTGGCGGGCGGTGCCTTGGCGAGCCTGGCCTTGTTGCTGTACAGCCTGGCCCTGCGGCGCATGGCCCGCCCCAGCGCGTAGCCCGCTGCCGCAGCCGCCCCGGCGATTTGCCCGACGCGCGCCGTTTGCCCGCCTGGGTCAGCGGCGTCGGGCTTCGGGCCAGCAGGCCACCAGCACCAGCAGCAGCGCCGCCAGCAGGTAGGGCAGGCGCGGTTCCAGCCCGTAGATCAGGGTCCCGGCCAGGGGCCCGACCACCACCCCCAGGCCCTGGGCCGCGCCGACGGAACCGGCGGTGGCGCCTTGCTCGGCGGCGTCCACCGCGTTGCTGGCCAGGGCGGCGAACGAGGGGAAGATCCAGCCCATGCCCGCCGCCGCAACGAAGAACCCCAGCCACAGTACCCAGGCCTGGGCCGCGACAATGCTCGTGGCAAAACCCAGGGCCGCCACCAGGGCACCGACGCGGATCATCCGCAGCGGCGGCCACTCCAGCTGGCGTACCAACAGTTGCGAGGCGATCAGTGCCACTCCAACCAGGGTCAGGGCGATGCCGGCGGTCTGCGCCGCGCGCGCCGGCTCCATGCCCAGGCGATCGAGGGCGAAGAAGCCGACGCTGATCTGTGCCATGGCCACGCACAGCATGGCGATGAACGCCACCAGCAGCGGCCGACGCAGGCGCGGGTCGCTCAGGCGCACCGATTTCGGCGGCTGCTTGAGGTGCAGCTCCTGGCGCGGCAGCCGGGCCTTGAGCAAGGTGAAGCCCAGCAGCGGCAGCACGGCCAGCACATAGAACGGCAGGCTCAGGCTGTGGCGCGCCAGCAGCGCGGCAATCGCCGGGCCCAGTACCAGGCCGCAGGCGTTGGCCGCTCCCAGGGAGGCCATGGCCCGGGCCCGGTGCTCGGGTTCGATGTTGTCGGCGATCAGCGCGTAGCCGCCCACCGGGATCGCTGCATAGAACACCCCGACCAGGCCCCGTCCCAGCAGCAGCCCGGCAAACGCCAGCAGTGCCGAGGGCAGGGCGTGCAGCGCCAGGTCGATAAACAGGCTCAGGGCGACAAAGGCCAGGGTGAAGCCACCAGTGCCCAGCAGCAGGATGCGCCGCCGGCCGAGGCGGTCGCTGGCCCGGCCCCAGGGCCGGGCCAGGAGCATCCAGATCACCCCGGAAACGGTCACCGCTATGCCCGCCTGCCAGGTGGCCAGGCCGAGAACCCGTGCGATGGGACCGATCAGCGAGACAAAGGCCATCATCGCCATGGTGCAGGTCAGGTTGGCCAGCAGTAGCGGACGCAGGTCGAAGGCCGCTGCGGCCTGGGGCGTATCCAGGGTGTCGATGGGCAGGTGTTGAGGGTTGGTCATGGTTTATCCCAGGGCTGAGTGAAAGGGCAGGCGGCCGTCGACCAGCACCAGCGGTCGACCGCGCACCTGTTCCAGGCGGCCGTCGACGCCATAGACGTCGCGCAGCAGCGCTTGGTTGATCACCTCCAGGGCCGGGCCGGCGGCGGCCACGGCGCCGTTGTGCAGGACCACCACCTGCTGGCTGAAACCCAGGGCCAGGTTGATGTCGTGCACCACCACCAGGGTGATCAACTGGCGCTCGCGGGTGGCGCGGGTGATGGCGTCCACCACCTGGCACTGGTGGTACAGGTCCAGGGCGCTGGTGGGTTCGTCCAGCAGCAGCACCCGAGGCTGGCGCACCAGGGCCTGGGCCAGCCCCACCAACTGGCGCTGGCCGCCGGACAGGGCGTCGATCGGGCGGTCGGCCAGGGCGCTCAGGTCCAGGTCGTGGAGCACCTGCTCCACCCCGTGCAGCACCGCGGCGCTGGGCCGGCCAGGGGCAAACCCACGGCCGCGCTGCCCGGCCATGGCGGCGCTGAGCACCGCTTCGAAGGCGCACAGGCGGGTGCGTTCCGGCAGGCTCTGGGGCAGGTAGACGATGTGCTGTGCCCGTTCCACCTGGGGCAGGCGGTTCAGGTCGACGCCATCGAGCAGCACCTGCCCGGTGGTGTTCTGCAACCCGGCGATGCCCCGCAGCAGGGTCGACTTGCCCGCCGCGTTGGGGCCGATCAGCGCGGTCACGCTGCCGCAGGCCAAGCTCGGCAGGGCGACGTCACGCAGCACCTGGCGATTGCCGTAATGCATGTTCAGGCCGAGCGTGCACAGCCCGGACGCGGAAGCGGCGGTATGACTCACAGGACACCTCGGCGGTTGCGCATGACGATGGCCATGAAAAAGGGAATGCCCACCAGGGCCGTGACGATACCCACCGGCACCAGCACCCCGGGAATCAGCGCCTTGCTGGCGATCGAGGCCATGGACAGGATCAACCCGCCGCTGAGCACGCTGGCCGGCAGGAACAGCCGGTGGTCCTCGCCCACCAGCAGCCGGGCGATGTGCGGGGCGATCAGGCCGATAAAACCGATGGTGCCGACAAAGGACACCGCCAGCGCCGACAGCAGGCTGATGCGCAGCAGCGCCAGCAGGCGCAGGCGGCCGACGTCGATGCCGAAGCTGCGGGCCCGTTCCTCGCCCAGGGTCAGGGCGGTCAGGGCCCAGCTCTGGCGCAGGGAAAACGGCAGGCACAGCGCCAGGGCCAGGGCCAGCAACGCGAGTTTTTCCCAGGAGGCCCGGGCCAGGCTGCCCAGGGTCCAGAACACCAGTTGCTGCAGGCTGTCCTGGGTGGCGACGAACTGCAGCAGGGCCACCAGGGCATTGAAGGCGAACACCAGGGCAATGCCGAACAGCACCAGGCTCTCGACGCCGAAGCCGCGCCAGCGCGCCAGCAGGTACAGCAAGGCCACCGAGGCCAGGGCGAAGAGAAAGGCGTTGGCCGAGATCAGGTACTGCGCCGGCACCCCGGGCAGGCCCAGGCCGAGGACAATCGCCAGGGCCGCACCGAAGGCCGCGGCGGCGGACACGCCGAGGGTGAAGGGGCTGGCCAGCGGGTTGTCGAGCACGGTCTGCATCTCGGCGCCGGCCAGGGCCAGGGCGGCGCCCACCAGCACCGCCATCAGCGCGTAGGGCAGGCGCACGTTCCACACGATCACCGCCTCGACCCGGGGCATCGAGCCCGGGTCCCAGAGCACCTGCAGCAGGCGCGAAAGGCTCAGGCCCGAGGGCCCGGTGGTGATGTCCAGGGCCAGGGACAGGAGCAAGGCCAGGGCCAGGGCGGACAACAGCAGCACCCGGCGGCCATGGCGTTTGCGGTAATGCCCGCTGGCGATGCGCTCCTGCACCTCGGTGGCGGCCCGGGTCATGGTTGCAGGCTCGTGGCGAACACGCCGCTGGCGGGAATCGGCATGAAGCGCTGGTACAGCTCAAGGCGGGTCTGGTCTGGGTCCAGGTCCTTGAACAGTTGCGGGTGCAGCCACTTGGCCAGGGCCTGGACCGCGACCAGGTGCTCCGGCGAGTCATAGAAGATGTGCCACAGGCCATGCACGTTGCCCTGGCGCACCGCCCGCAGCTCGTTCAGCGGCGGGCGCTGGGCGGCCTGGCGCAGGCTGTCCCGCGCCTGTTGCAGGGTGGCGGAATAACCCAGGGTCACGCCACCCTGGCCGGCGGCGAAGACCCCGGTGGCGACGTACACATCCGGATCGCTGGAGAGGATGTATTCGACGTTGAGCACGCCAATCGGCCCGGGAATGCGCCCGTCGGCGATGTTGCGTCCGCCGGCCAGCTTGATCATCTCGGCGAAGTTGCCGGTGCCCGGCGAGCCGCAGCAATCCTGCAGCCCGGCGAGCATGTCGATGAAGATCTTCGGCTGCTGGACCTTGCCGGCCTTGGCCAGGGTGTCGCTGACCCGGGCCAGGGACTGCTGGTAGAAGGCGATGAAAGCCTCGGCCTGCTGCTCGCGGCCCAGGGCCTGGCCCAGCAGGCGCATGCTGGGCACGGTGTTGCTCAGGGGATGGTCGCTGAAGTCGACGAAGATCACCGCCACCCCGGCGGCTTCCAGCTGCTGCACCGCCTCGCTGTCGGGGCTCGGCCCGTGGCCGCCGCTCAGGGCCATGATCGCCAGGTCCGGGTGCACCGCCAGGGCCTTTTCGACGCTGAAGGTCTCGGCGGAGGTGCCGCCCACCAGCGGCACCTGGTCGGCCTGGGGGAAGACCTTGCGATAGGCCTCGTAGCCCTGCACGTCGAGGCCGCGAAAATCCCCCTGCCAACCGGCGAGACGGGCGAAGGGGTTCTGGCCTTCGAGCAGCGACAGGGAATAGATCATCCGCCCTTCACCCAGGAGGATGTGCTCGACCTTCTCCGGCACCTGGACCTGGCGCCCGGCCAGATCGGTGAGGGTCGCGGCGCTGGCGGCCCATGGCAGGCCCAGGAGCAGCAGGCCCAGCAGTAGCCCGCGCTGGGCGCGGCGCAAGAAATCACGGTGTGTCATGTCAGGTTTCCTTGAACGATTGGACGGCCCGGCGGGCGACGCGCTTGCGCCACCACAGCAGCAGGCCGGTGATGTACAGCAGGGGTAACGCAAGACCGCAGGCAAACCCCAGCCAGGCGCCGGGAGCCCCCAGCAGCAGGTGCCCGTGGGCGGCGGAGAACAGCGGCTTGAGCGCCATCGGCTGGGCGCCGGGCCAGGTGAACAGCTCGGGACGCGCCAGCCAGGCACCGCTGCCGGCGATCAGCAGCAGCGGCAGGCACAGCCAGGCGGCGGCCAGGTTGTGCCACTCGCGCAGGCGCCGGGTGCCCTGGCTGCCGGGGCGCAGGCTGGCGGCTTTCCACCAACTGCGCCGGCCCGGCCACCACAGGTACAGGCCGCTGCCCAGGGAGCCCAGCAGCACCAGGCCACACAGCAGCACCAGGGTCGAGCCCGACGCCTGGGGCAACAGCAGGCTGCGGTGCAGGGCCACCAGCCTGGCCAGCCACAGGTCGTCGAAGACGAAGAAGCCCCGGGGCTCGCCGGTGTAGGGATCGATCATGGCGATGCCGGTGCCGGGGCGTTCCTTGAGGGCACCGAAGACGATCACGTTGTCCGATTCGAGAAAGCCCTGGCGCGGCGGCGCCGCGCCGAAGACCTTCTGCAACTGCGGGTAGGCGCTGCTGGCGGCGCTGATCCAGGCACTCTGCTCAAGGAGGGCGCCGTGTGCGCCAGGGGCCAGTTGCAGCATCGGCGCCCCGACTTCCCAGCGCAGGATCGGCCCCTTGAGCTCCAGCAGCGAGCCACTGAGCCCCAGCAGTGCCAGCAACAGGCCCAGGCTCAGGGCCAGCCAGCGATGCAGCCCGAGCCAGATGTCACGCAGGCGCGCCACGGCGGCTTACCAGCGATAGCGCAGGCTGGCGATGACGCTGCGGTCATAGCCGGCGCTGCAGCTGGTCAGCGAGCAGCCTTCGTAATAGCGCTTGTCGGTGAGGTTGGTGGCGTTCACCGCCAGGCGCAGGCCCTTGGCCGCCGGGATCAGCTGGTCGAAGTCGTAGTGCACCGCCGCATCCAGCAGGGTGTAGGAGGGCACGCTGACGGTGTTGGCGGCGTCGGCCTCGGTGGCGCCGATGTAGCGCACCCCGGCGCCGAAGCCCAGGCCGCGCAAAGGGCCTTCGGGCAAGGTGTAGTCGGCCCACAGCGAGGCCATTTTTTCCGGGGTGTCGGTGGGGCGCTTGCCCTTCTCCAGCGGGTTGTTGCTCTTGCTCACCTCGGCGTCGTTGTAGGTCAGCGTTGCCAGCAGGTCCAGGCCCCGGGCCAGGCTGGCCTTGCCTTCCAGTTCGATGCCGCGCACGTTCACCTCGCCGGTCTGCAGGGTGTTCAGACGGTTGGCGGGGTCGGTGGTCTTGACGTTTTCCTGGGTCAGGTCGAACAGCGACAGGGTGATGTAGCTGTCGATCCCCGGTGGCTGGTACTTGACCCCCACCTCCGACTGCTTGGCGCTGGTGGGCTTGTACGGCGTGCCATAGAAGTTGGTGCCCAGCACCGGGTCGAACGAGGTGGAGTAGCTGATGTAGGGCGCCAGGCCGTTGTCCGCCAGGTACACCAGGCCGGTGCGGTAGGTGAACTTCTGGTCTTTCTGCTTGCTCCCGGTCTGTTCCAGGCGATTGTCGGTACGGGCGCTGGAGCGGTCCTGGCGGCCGCCGACGGTGAGCACCCAGTGCTCGTCGAAGGTGAATTGCTGCTGGGCATAGACCCCGACCTGATCGGCGCGCTGCACGGTATTGGTGAATGGCGTGCTGGGGTCGAACACGCCGCCATGCACCGGGTGGTAGATGTCGATGGGCGAGGCGCTGCCACCGCGCAGGTAGTAGTCCTCGCGGGTGCGCCGGTAGTCGACCCCGAGCAGCGACAGCATCTGCGTATTGCCCAGGTTCCAGCGGGCCTGGGCGTTGTTGTCCAGGGAGTAGGTGTCGCCAACGATGCGAAAGCGATAGGCGGCGCGGTTCAGGGTGCGCAGGTCCGGGGCCAGGGACATGCCGCTGGCGGTATTGGTCAGCAGGTTGACGTGGCCGTAGCGGGCGCTGGAGTTGAGGCTCCAGACGTCATTCAGGCGCTGCTCCAGCAGGTAGCCAAGTGCGTACTGGGTGCGGTCGTTGTCCAGCCCCGGTTCATCGAGGAAGACGTTGTGCTTGACCTTGCCATTGGGGTTGCCGAGCAGGGTGCCGCGGGCCGGCAGGAACACCCTGGGGGCGCCGAACGCATCCTGGGTGTAGTCGGCCAGCAGGGTCAGGCGGGTGTCGTCGTTGGGCTTCCAGGTGAAGGAGGGCGCGAAGTACTGCTTGTCGTCCTTGATGTGCTCGAACTGGGTGCCGCTGTCGCGCTCCAGCCCCACCAGGCGGTAGAGGAACTGCCCCTCGTCGTCCAACGGGCCGCTGAAGTCGAACTGGCCCTGGGCCCGGTCGAAGCTGCCGCCCTGGATCTGCACTTCATGGAAGGGCTGCTCCAGCGGGCGCTTGCTGATCTGGTTGACCACGCCCCCCGGCGAGTTCTGGCCGAACAGCACCGAGGCCGGGCCCTTGAGCACGTCGATGCGCTCCAGCCCATAGGCTTCGACCTTGGGCCAGGCCTGGGCGGTGTTGCCCTTGAGGCCATCACGGAGCATGCCGGTGGTGACGTCGAAACCGCGGATCGAGAGCGTGTCGAAACGCTGGCTGGCGGCGGTGGTGTTGGCCTGGACCCCGGCGGTGTAGCGCAGCGCCTCGTTCACCGACTGCACCTGCTGGGCATCCATCTGATCGCGGGTGACCACGGAAATCGCCTGGGGAATTTCACTCAGCGCGGCGTCGGTCTTGGTCCCGCTGAGGCTACGCCTGGCCACGTAGCCGCTTTGCTGGCCGGTGGGGGAGTCGATCTGGGTGGCGCTGATCACGCTGGTGTCCAGGGTCAGGCTGTGGTCCTGATCGGCCTCGCCATCGGCGGCCAGCACCGCGCCGGCCTGGGTCAGCGACAGGCCCAGGGCCAGGCCATGGATCAGGCACGCCAGCGGGCTGCGGCGCAGCGCCGGACGCAAGACCGGACCTGCGGCCGGCCAACCTTGGGTGTTTTGGTGCGCAACGCGGCTACCCATGCTTCACTCCGTGATGGGGATTAAATGAGAATGCAAACGTATCTCATTTGTGCGCCTGGGTTGCCGGCTAAAACTTTGGCTTGAGCGACCATTTCTTTCGTTTGCGGCACCGCGCGGGCAGGGCGTCCGGGCACCGGGCGCGCGGTTCGACAGCGCCAGGCTGGGGCGTTGTTCAAGGCTCCAGGCATTCCAGGCAACGGCAACTTCAGCGCAAGGACTTGGGCGACACCCCGAAGCGCTTGCGAAAGGCGGTGGAGAAATGTGCCGGGCTGTAGCCGACCCGATAGGCCGCGCTGGAGACATTGGTTTCACCGCTGGCCAGCAGGCGGTACGCCTCGCTCAGGCGCTGCTCCTGTAGGTAGGCGTAGACGCTGGTGCCGAACACCTGGCGAAAACCGGCGGTGAGCTTGCGCGGATTCAGGCCCACCTGGCGCGACAGCTCGGACAGCGACGGCGAGGCCTGCAAGGAACCCAGCAACAGGTCCCGGGCGGCATGGATGCGTTCGATGTCCGCCGCGCTACCGGGGCTGTCCTGCAGCGGCCGCGACTCGGCCTGGGCGAGGATCCCCTCGACCCCCAGGGCGGTGAGTTCCAGGGCCTTGCCTCCCAGGTAAAAGGAGCGGGTCGGGCCTTGCAGCGGGCAGGTGAGGATCTGCTGGGCCAGGGCCAGCAGCGGCTTGCTGGCCGGCTGGCAGAACAGCATCGGCCCGCCGCCGAGCGGGTCCAGCAGGCGCTCGGGCTCAAGGCCCGCCTGGCGGATCGCCGGGAAGTCCAGCTGCACCGTGGTGTAGCGCACCGGCACGCCGCGGGCGAACAGGTGGTCGCCGCAGTGTTCGCCCTGGTTGGCCACCGCGCACAGGGTCGGGCCGCGAATCTCCACTTCCGGCTGGCCTTCGACCCGGCAGTTGAGCTGGCCGCTGAGCACCAGGATGATTTTCAGGCCCTGCCACAGCGGTTCCTGCATCCACATCTGGCTGTCCATCAGCACCGTGCCGGTGGACAGGGTGATTTCCGGCACCACGGCCGCCGTGCCGGGGTGCTGCGGATTGGGCAAGTGCAGGGTGAAATCCCTTTGGACAGGCTGCGGCGCAGCGTGGGGGCTGAGCATGGCGAACTCCCTGTAGACCGGAAAAGAGGCCATACGCTATCAGGAAATTCCTTTCATGTAATTAAGAATGATTATCCTTTAGCTTTTGTGCCCCGTACTGCCGGGACTTGGTACGCAATCAAAAGAAAAAGCCGCGCAAACGAATGTCCTGGCGATTGCCGGGCCCCGGAAATTACCGGTTAATAATCACTCTCATTTGCAAGCACGGCCCCTCACCATGGACGACCCCGCCATCCGCCGCCCCGCAGGAGCGCCGCCCGGCCCGCATTTTCCGCCGCGCTGACGGCTCATCTTCCCCTCATTCCAGGGGCCTGAAATTTCAGGTCCGGGGCGGCCTTTTGCCGAAAAAAACTCAGGAGACAGCATGTCCACATTCGACGATTCGCAAGATTGCCCCGCTTGGCCCGAGGCCTTCGCCCAGGCTTACCGCGAGGCCGGTTACTGGCGCGATGAAACCTTTGGCGACCTGCTGCGAGGCGCGGCCCGGACCTTCAGCGAGCGCGAGGCGCTGACCGATGGCCCGCAGCGCCTGAGCTATCGACAACTGGACCTGCGAGTCGACCAACTGGCCGCCGGCCTGTACCGGCTGGGGCTGCGGGCCGGCGACAACGTGGTGCTGCAACTGCCCAACAGCACGGCCTTTGTTGAAGTCTGCTTTGCCCTATATCGCTTGGGCGTGCGGCCGATCTTCGCGCTGCCGGCCCACCGGAACCTGGAAATCGGCCGTTTCTGCGAGTTCGCCCAGGCCCGCGCCTACTTCTGCGCCGACCGCGACGGCGGCTTCGACTTTCGCGCCATGGCCCGCGAGCTCAAGGCGGGCAACCCGCAACTGGAATGGGTGCTGGTGGCCGGCGAGGCCGAGGAGTTCACCGCCCTGTACAGCCTGTATGACGCCAGCGCCCCGCGCGCTTTCCCGGCCCCCAGTGCCGACGCGGTGGCCTGCTTCCAGCTCTCCGGCGGTTCCACCGGGATTCCCAAGCTGATCCCGCGTCGGCACCACGAATACCTCTACAACCTGCGGGCCAGCGCCGAGCGCTGCGGCCTGTCCGAGGCCAGCGTGTACCTGGTGGCGCTGCCCATGGCGCACAACTTTCCCATGTGCTGCCCGGGCTTCATCGGCACCTTGGCGGTGGGCGGGCGGGTGGTGCTCAGCCCCTCGCCGAGCCCGCAAGTCTGCTTCGAGCTGATCGAGCGCGAAGCCGTGACCCACACCGCGCTGGTGCCGCCCCTGGCCCTGGTCTGGCTGGAGGCAGCCCAGGCTCGCGGGCACGGGCTGGCGTCATTGCAACTGCTGCAAGTGGGCGGGGCCAAGCTCAGCTTCGAAGCGGCACGGCGCGTCGAGCCGGTGCTGGGTTGCCGCTTGCAGCAGGTGTTCGGCATGGCCGAAGGGCTGATCTGCTACACCGACCCTGAGGACCCGCCGCAGCGGGTGCTGCACACCCAAGGTCGGCCGCTGTCGCCGGCGGACGAAATCCGCGTGGTGGACGAGCACGAGCAGCCGGTGCCGGTGGGGCAGGTGGGGCAGTTGCTGACCCGTGGCCCCTACACCATTCGCGGTTATTACCGTTACCCCGAGCACAACGCCCAGGCCTTCACCGCCGACGGCTTCTACCGCACCGGCGACCGGGTGCAACTCACCGCCGACGGCTACCTGATGGTGGAAGGGCGGGACAAGGACCTGATCAACCGCGGCGGTGAAAAGATCGCCGCCGAAGAAGTGGAGAACCTGCTGCTCAGCCACCCGGCGGTGGCCGACGTGGCCCTGGTGGCGATGCCCGATGCTTTCCTCGGCGAGCGCACCTGCGCCTTCGTCATCCCCCGTGGCGCCGCGCCCCGGGCCCCGCAACTGCTGCGCCATCTGCGGGCCCAGGGGCTGGCGGCGTTCAAGCTGCCGGACCGCTTCGAATTCATCCCGGCGTTTCCCCAGACCGGGGTCGGCAAGGTCAGCCGCAAGCACCTGCGCGAGGCGATCCAGGCCCAGTATTTCGGCAACCGGGCCCAGGCCCTGGAGGCCACCGATGGCCGTGGCTGAACACCCAGGACTGACCGCACTGCTGCGCCCGGTGCGCGGGCGCCTGCTGGCGGCGATGCTGCTGCAGGTGCTGGCGGCGCTGGTGGGCCTGCTGCCGCTGATCGCCGTTGCCGAACTGGCGCCGCTGCTGCTGGCCGGCGAGCTGGACCTTGAGCGCGCGGGCTTCTGGCTGCTGGCCGGGGCCGGGGCGCTGCTCCTGCGCCTGCTAGGGCTGGCGGCGGGGTTGCAGATCACCCATCTGGCCGACAGTGATCTGCAGCGCCATTTGCGCCAGCGCATTGCCGCCCATCTGGCGCGGGTGCCCCTGGCCTGGCTGGAGGGCCAGCGGCACACCGCCGAGCGGGTGCTGCTGGAGGACGTCGGTGCCCTGCATCAACTGGTGGCGCACCTGCCCAACAATCTGGTGGCGGCCCTGGTGGTGCCCCTGGCCAGCCTGATCTACCTGCTGACGGTGAGCCTGCCCATGACCCTGGTGGTGCTGGCGCCGCCGTTGATCGCGCTGTGGCGCCTGCGGGTGATGGGCACCCCGGCCTACCGCGCCGAGCGCCAGCGCCTGGGCGGCGCCATGGGCGCGCTGTCGACGGCGACCCTGAACTTCGTGCAGAGCATTGCCATGGTCAAGTCCTTTGGCCGGGTGCAGCGGGTCCAGGACGAGTTCTTCAAGGCGGTGGAGGATTTCGCCGCGTTCTTCTCCAGCTGGGTCGAGCGCTGGGCGGGCCTGGGCGCCAGTGTCGAGGTGCTGCTCTCGCCGCTGCTGGTGTTGGCCCTGGTACTGCTGGCTGGAGTTCCGCTGGTGGCCGTCGGGGTCTTGCAGCCGCTGCAGTTGCTGCCGTTTGCCTTGCTGGGGCCGGCCCTGGCGGCGCCGGTGGCGGCCCTGGGGCATGGCGCCGATTCCCTGGTCCAGGGCCGGGCGGCGGCGCAGCGCATCAGTGCGCTGTTGGGCACGCCGGTGCTGGCGCAGCCGGCCTGCTCGCGGGAGCCCGACGGGGCAGTGGTGAACTTCGAAAGCGTGGACTTCAGCTACCCCGACGGCAGCCAGGTGTTGCACGGCATCGATCTGTGCCTGCAGCCGGGCACCCTGACCGCCCTGGTGGGGGATTCCGGGGCCGGCAAATCGACCCTGGCCACCTTGCTCGCGCGCTTTGCCGATGTCAGCGCCGGGGCGATCCGCATCGGTGGTGTCGACCTGCGAGAGATGGACAGCGCGACCCTGTATCGCCAGGTGGCCTTTGTCTTCCAGGAGGTGCGCCTGCTGCGTGCCAGCGTCCTCGACAACCTGCGCCTGAGCAGGCCCGGAGCCAGTCTGGCGGAGGTCGAAGCCGCGGCCCGGGCGGCGCAGATCCACGATCGCATCTGCGCCTTGCCCCAGGGCTATCACAGCCAGTTGGAGGAGGGGCTGGCGCTCTCCGGCGGTGAAATCCAGCGCCTGGGCATCGCCCGGGCCATGCTCAGCCGCGCGCCGATCCTGGTGCTCGACGAGGCCACCGCCGCCAGCGATCCGCAATCGGAAGCGGCGATCCAGCAGGCCCTGTCGCGCCTGGCCCAGGGGCGCACGGTGCTGGTGGTCGCCCACCGCCTGAGCAGCATTCAGGACGCCGAGCAGATTGCCGTGCTGCAGGGCGGGCGCCTGGTGGAGTGCGGCCAGCATCAGGCCCTGCTGGAGCGGCAGGGGGTGTATGCCGGGCTCTGGGCCGCGGAGCAGTTGGACGCCGCCGCGCTGAACGGGAGTCGCCCATGATCGCCGCGCTGTTACGCAGCCTGCAGCCGCAAGAAGCCGCGCTGTTGCGTCGGGCCTTGCTGGCCATGGCCGCCAGTGCCCTGGCCCAGGGCCTGGCCCTGGGGTTATTGCCCATGGCGCTGGCCAGCGCCCTGGAGGCCGCCACGGCGCGGACGCCCTGGCTCTGGGCCGCAGCCTTTGGCGGATTCGCCGGGCTCTGCCTGTGGCTGCGCCGCCGGGCGCAACTGGCGGGCTACCGGGCCGGAGCCGCGGCGGCGCGTTCGTTGAACCTGCGCATCGGCCGGCATCTGGCGCGCCTGCCCCTGGAGTGGTTTGTCGAGCGCCGCGGCGCCGAGTTCAACCGCCTGGTGACCCATACCGTGGCGCAGATCATGAGCGCACCGGCGCACTTGCTGCAGCCCATGGCCAATGCCCTGCTGACGCCCCTGGCCCTGCTCGTGGCGCTGTGGTGCTACGACCTGTCCATGGCCCTGGCGGCCCTGGCCTGCCTGCCCTTGCTGGTGCTGTTCTATCACTGGGGCGTGCGCTGGGGCGGGCAGGCCGAGCAGCACAGCGAAGCGGCGGCCGGCGAAGCCGCGGCGCGGGTCCTGGAATACCTGCGCCAGCAGCCGCTGTTGCGGGCCAGCGGGCGCAACGGCGAAGGTTTCAGCCTGCTCGGCGCGGCGTTGCAGCAACAGCGCCAGGCCCAGCGCCGGGCGCACTGGCGAACCTTTCCGGCGGCCCTGGGGCTGGTGCTGGCGCTTCAGGCCGGCTACACCGCGGTGCTGTTGTGCGGGCTCTACGCGGTGCTCGGCGGCAGCCTCGGCGCCGTGCAATACCTGGCCCTGGCGGTGCTTGCCACCTGCCTGGTGGAGCCCATGGGCGCCCTGGTCAACCTGGGCACCAGCCTGCGCCAGACCCGCCATGGCCTGGACAGTCTGCGCCAGTTGCTGGACCTGGCGCCGCTGCCGGAACCGGCCTGGCCCCAGGTGCCGGCCGATCGGCGCCTGGAGGTTCGCCAGCTGGGCCTGGAGCGCCAGGGGCGGGCGATCCTGCAAGACATCAGCTTCACGCTGGAGCCGGGTTCGCTGAACCTGCTGGTGGGGCCATCCGGTTCCGGCAAGTCGAGCCTGCTGCGGTTGCTGGCGCGTTTTTGCGATGTCAGCCACGGCGCGATCCTGCTGGGCGGTGTCGATCTGCGTCAGCTGTCGGCCAGTCAGCGTGATCGGGACATCGCCCTGATGTTCCAGGACTGCCCGCCGCTGGCCGCCAGCCTGCTGGACAACCTGCGCCTGGGCCGCCCCGAGGCCAGCGAAGCGCAACTGCTGGACGCGGCCCGCGCCACCGGCCTCGACCGGCTGGCCCAGCGCCTGCCCCAAGGCTGGCAGACCCGGGTCGGCGAGGGCGGGGTGAGCCTTTCCGGCGGCGAACGCCAGTGCCTGGCCCTGGCCCGGGTCATGCTCAAGGACGCCACGCTGATCCTGCTGGATGAGCCCACCGCCGCCCTGGACGCCATCAGCGAGGCCCGGGTCAACCAGAGCCTGCGGCAGCTGGCGCGCAAGCACACGGTGCTGCTGGCGACCCACAAACCGACCCTGGCTCCGTGCGCCGGGCAGATCCTGGTACTGGACCAGGGCCGTCTGGCCCAGCACGGCAGCCACAGCCAACTGATGGCGGCTCCCGGCCGTTATCGCCAGTTGTTTCACGAGCGCGAGGCGATCAATCGCTGGCGCTTGCGCACACCTTCTTCCGTACCCCAAAGGACCGTCCACCATGACTGATAACCCAGCACTGGCACGCGCCCATCCAGCGCCCGCCGGCCTGAGTCATTCACCCCAAGGACTCTGCGCAGGCATCGCCCGCTTGCTCGGCTACGAGCCCGGCGACCTTGAAGCGGATGCGTCGCTGATCGAGCAGGGCCTCGACTCGGTGAGCATCATGCGCCTGCCGGCACTGCTGGCCAGCGAAGGCGTGACCCTGAGCTTCGCCGAGCTGATCCAGCAGCCGACCCTGGCCGCCTGGTGGGCGCTGATCGAGGCCCGCCGCGGCCTCGCGGCGCCGCGCCTGCAGGCCGTGGCCAGCGCTCCCGCCAGCGGCGATTTTGCCCTGACCCCGCTGCAACAGGCCTACTGGTTCGGCCGCGAGCCGGGCCTGCCCCTGGGCGGCATCGGTTGCCACCTGTACCAGGAACTGGATGGCCACGGCCTTGAGCCGCAGCGCCTGGAGCAAGCATTGCAGCGCCTGTGCCAGCGCCATCCGATGCTGCGCGCCTGTTTCATCAGCGACAGCTGCCAGCGCATCCTGCCCCAGAGCCCCTGGCCCGGGCTGACCGTGCACGACCTGCGCCAGGCGTCCTGCGTCGGCGCCGCCGAGGCCCTGGAGCAGATCCGTGAAAGCCTCTCGCACCGACGCCTGGACGTCAGTCGCGGGCAGGTGTTCGACGTGCAACTGAGCCTGCTGCCCGAAGGCCGCAGCCGCCTGCACCTGAATATCGATCTGCTGGTGGCCGACGTGCTCAGCATCGGCATCCTGCTGCGCGACCTGGCGCTGATCCACGCCGGCCAGGAGCAGCGCCTGCCGGCCCTGGAGTGGAACTTCGCCGACTACCTGCGGGCCGAGCAGGCGCTGCGTGCGCCGCAGGTGGCGGCGGCCCGGGACTATTGGCTGGAGCGCCTGGAGGATCTGCCGGACGGCCCGCAGTTGCCCCTGGCCCAGGAGCCGCAGCAGCTCGGCACGCCGCGTTTTCGCCGGCTGGCGATGCGCCTGAACCACGAGCAGTTGCAGGCCCTGGAACGGCGTGCCCGGCAACAGGGCCTGACCCTGGCCAGCGTGCTCGCCTGCGCCTATGCCCAGGTGCTGGGGCGCTGGAGCGCCAGCCAGCACTTCCTGCTCAACGTGCCGCTGTTCGACCGCCAGGAACTGCACCCCTGCGTGCCCCATCTGCTGGCGGATTTCTCCAACCTGGTGCTGCTGGAAGTCGACCTGCGCCAGCCCGCGTCCTTCAGCCAGCAGGCGTTGGCGCTGCAGGCCCAGCTGCACCGCGACATCGCCCACAGCGCCTGGCCCGGGGTCGAGGTGCTGCGCGAGCGTGCGCGGCTGAGCCAGGGTGGCGGCCAGGGCGCGCCGGTGGTGTTCGCCTGCAACCTGGGCCCGGCCTTTGTCGACGCCACCTGCCGCGAGCAACTGGGTGAACCCGGCTGGGCCCTGTCGCAGACGCCCCAGGTCTGGCTCGACCACCAGAGCTACCCGCTGGCCGATGGCTTGCTGCTGAACTGGGACGCGGTGCAGGGGCTGTTCCCCGAAGGCCTGCTGGAGCAGATGTTCGACGCCTACCGCGCCTTGCTGTTGTGGCTGTGCGCCAACGACTGGCAGCAGCCGGCGCCCTTGCCACTGCCGGCGGCGCAGCAGCAACGGCGCCAGAAGGTCAATGCCACTGCACACGCCACGCCCGCGCAGTGCCTGCACCAAGGGTTTTTCCAACAGGCGCGCCAGCACCCCGAGGCGTTGGCGCTGATCGACGACCAGGGCCGCCTGGGCTACGCCGAGCTGGCGCGGCAGGCCCTGCAACTGGCCGGGGCGCTGGTGCAGTGGGGCGTGCAGCCCGGTGACGCGGTGGCGATCACCCTGCCCAAGGGCCGCGAACAGGTGATCGCGGTGCTGGGGATTCTCGCCGCCGGGGCGGTCTATGTGCCGGTGGGCATCGAGCAGCCGCCGGCACGCCGCGACATGATCTATCAGCGCGCCGGCGCGCGGGTGGTGATCACCGATCAGGCCCACCGCGAGGGCGGCATCTGGCTGGCCGAGCTGCGGGTGGTGACCCTGGCCCAGGCGCTTGTCGCACCAGCGCTGGAGCAGCCCCGACAGGTAGCGGCGGATGCCCTGGCCTATGTGATCTTCACCTCGGGCACCACCGGCGAGCCCAAGGGCGTCGAGCTGTCTCATCAGGCGGCGATGAACACCGTCGCCGCGATCAACCGGCGTTACCAGGTCAGCGCCGAGGACCGGGTGCTGGGGCTCTCGGCCCTGGATTTCGACCTGTCGGTGTACGACCTGTTCGGCCCGTTGAGTGTCGGCGGCGCCCTGGTTCTGCCGGCGGACAACCTGCGCAAGGAGCCCCGGGAATGGCTGCGGCTGATCCGCGAACAGCAAGTGAGCCTGTGGAACTCGGTGCCGGCGCTGCTGGAGATGCTAACCCTGCAAGTGCGCGATGGCGGCGGGCTCGGGGCACTGCGCCTGGCCATGGTGTCCGGCGACTGGGTCGGCCTCGACCTGCCGCGGCGCCTGGAACAGGCGGCGGGGCGCCACGTGCCGTTCGTGGCCCTGGGTGGCGCCACCGAGGCGGCGATCTGGTCCAACTATCAGGAGGTGGCGGCGGTGCCCGCCCATTGGCGCTCGATCCCCTACGGCCGGCCCCTGGACAACCAGTGCTTCCGGGTGGTGGACAGCCAGGGCCGGGACTGCCCGGACTGGGTACCTGGCGAGCTGTGGATCGGCGGCGCCGGGGTGGCCGCCGGTTATCGCGGCCTGCCGACCCTCAGCGCCCAGCGCTTTGTCGAGCATGACGGCGGGCGCTGGTACCGCACCGGCGACCAGGGCCGCTACTGGGCCGACGGCAGCCTGGAGTTTCTCGGGCGCCTGGACCATCAGGTCAAGGTCCGCGGCTTTCGCATCGAGCTGGCGGAAATCGACCTGGCCCTGGAGCGCCATCCGGCCATCGACCGCGCGCTGAGCCTGGTACTGCCCGGCAGCGAACCGCAGCTGGCGGCGGTACTGCTGGCCCGGGAGCCGCTGCCCGAATCCCAGGCCCTGCGCCAGTGGCTGGGGCAATGGCTGCCCGAGCACATGCTTCCGGACACTTGGCTGAGCCTGTCCGCGCTGCCTCTGAGCGCCAACGGCAAGGTCGATCGCGCGGCGCTGTTGTGGCTGCTGCAGGAGCAGCGTCGGGGCATCCAGCCGCACAGCGCCGAAGCGCCCCAAGGGGCGTGGGAAGAGGCCGTGGCCGCGCTGTGGCAGGAGTTGCTGCACGTGCCCCAGGTCGGTCGCCACCAGGGCTTTTTTGCCCTGGGCGGCAACAGCCTGCTGGCGGCCCGCCTGATCGAACGCATCGCCCGGCAGTTCCAGCTGGAACTGTCGCTCAAGGATTTTTTCAACGCGGCCACCGTGGCCCTGCAGGGGCAGTTGCTCGCCTCGCGCCAGGCACAGCGGCCCGTCAATCAGAACGCAATGGTGGAGGGCGTGTTATGACGCTGCAGCAACTGCAACAGGATCTGCAACAACTGGGCGTGGAGCTCTGGGAAGAACAGGGCCGCCTGCGTTATCGGGCCCCGGCCGGGGTCATGGACGAGGCACGCCTGCAACAGCTGCGCGAGCACAAGGAAGGGTTGCTGCAACAGCTGCAGGCGGCGCAGTTGCCGACCCTGGAGGCCGATCATTCGGCCCGTGAAGAACCCTTTCCGCTGACCGACGTGCAGGCCGCCTACCTGCTGGGCCGCACCAGTGCCTTCAGCTATGGCGGCGTGGCTTGCCACGGCTACCTGGAGTTCGCCCAGCACGACCTCGACCCGCGGCGCCTGGAGCAGGCCTGGAACCAGTTGATCGCCCGCCACGAGATGCTGCGGGCGGTGGTGCTGGAAGAGGGCTACCAGCGCATCCTGCCCCAGGTGCCGTATTACGCCATCGCCTGCCACGACCTGCGCGAGGACGATGGCAGCGCCTTGCAGGCCCTGCGCGAACGCATGGAACTGCGCCTCGCCACGCCGCAGCAATGGCCGCTGATCGAGCTGTGCGTGAGCCAGGGCCGCGACACCTCGCGCCTGCACCTGTCGGTGGACCTGCTGGTGTGCGACTACCAGAGCGTGCGCATGCTGCTGGCCGAACTGCAGCAGCTGTACCGTGGCGAGCCCTTGCCGGCACCGGCGCAGATCAGCTTTCGCGACTATGTGCTGGGGGAGCGGCGCCTGCGTGAGCAAGCGCGCTACCAGCGCGACCGCGACTACTGGTGGGCGCGGGTCGACAGCCTGCCGGGGGCGCCGGAACTGCCCACGCTGGGCGCGCCCAGCGGGCCGCGCTTTCTGCGCCGGGCCATGAGCCTGCAGGCCCGCGACTGCAACGCCCTGCGCCTGAACGCGGCGGCGGCCGGGGTCGGGGTGTCGGCGGCGATCCTCTCGGCCTACGCCGAAACCCTCGGGCGCTGGAGCCGGCGCGGGCATTTCTGCCTGAGCCTGACCCTGCTCAATCGCCTGTCGCTGCACCCCCAGGTGGACCGCCTGGTGGGCGACTTCAGCTCGGTGGAGCTGCTGGAAGTGCAGACCCTGCAAGGCGGCAGCTTCGGCCAGCGCAGCCAGCAGTTGCAGGAGCGCCTGTGGCAGGACATGGACCATCGCCTGTGTTCGGGCATCGAAGTGCTGCGTGAGCTGGCGCGGCGCAAGGGCCAGGAGGCGGCGCTGATGCCCTATGCCTTCACCAGCACCCTGGGCGCAGGTGGCGAGAGCGGCGGCGGGGCCTTCATGCCCGGTGCCGAGCTGGTGTTCGGCATCAGCCAGACGCCCCAGGTGCTGATCGATTGCCAGGTCAGCGAGCGGGACGACGGCCTGGCGATCAATTGGGACATCCGCGAAGGGGTGTTCAGCGACACCCTGCTGGATGCGCTGTTCGACACCTTCGAACGCTTGCTCAAGCGCCTGGCCCGGGAACCCTCGGCCTGGACCCTGGACGACTGCCTGGAGCTGCCGGCGGCGCAGCGCCTGCAACGCGAGCTGGTGAACCAGAGCGCCGCGCCGTTGCCCGAGGGGCTGCTGCACGAGCCGTTCTGGCGCCAGGCGGCCGCGGCGCCGCAGCGGGTGGCGCTGATCCAGGGCGCCGCGCAGATCAGCTACGGCGAACTGGCCGGGCGCGCCGAAGCCGTGGCCGAGGCCCTGCTCGATGCCGGCTGCCAGCCCGGGGAGCGGGTTGCGGTGTGCATGCACAAGGGCCTGGAACAGGTGATCGCGGTGCTTGGCATTTTGCGTGCCGGGGCCGCCTACCTGCCGCTGGACACCAACCAGCCCGAGGCCCGGCGCCAGCTGATCCTGGACAACGCCGAGGTCGGCCGGGTGCTCAGCCAGTCCTGGTTGAGCGATGAGCTGTGCTGGCCGGCGCGGGTGACCCAGGTGATCCAGGTCGACCAGGGCCCGCGGCTGCCGCAGCGGCCCGTGCCCACCGTGGCCATCGACCCGCAGCAACTGGCCTACGTGATCTACACCTCCGGCTCCACCGGGGTGCCCAAGGGGGTGATGATCAGCCATCAGGCGGCGCTCAATACCGTGGTCGACATCAACCAGCGCTTTGCCATCGACGCCGAGGACCGGGTGCTGGCCCTGGCCAGCCTGGGCTTCGACCTGTCGGTGTACGACATCTTCGGCCTGCTGGCGGTGGGCGGCGCCCTGGTGCTGCCGGACCCGCAACGCCGCGCCGACCCTTCGCACTGGGCCGAGTGCGCCCGGGAGCACGGGGTGACCCTGTGGAGCTCGGTGCCGGCGCAGTTGCAGATGCTCACCCATTACCTGCAGGCGCTGCCGTCCATGGCCCCGGCGACCCTGCGGCTGGCGTTGCTGTCGGGGGACTGGATCCCCCTGAACCTGCCGGCGGAAACCGCCCAGTTGCTGCCTCGGCTGCGCCTGATCAGCCTGGGGGGCGCCACCGAGGCGGCGATCTGGTCGATCCATTACCCGATCAACCAGGTCGACCCGCAGTGGCGCAGCATTCCCTACGGCCGGCCGCTGGCCAACCAGCGCTTCATGATCCTCGACGAGCAGGGCCGCGACCGCCCGCAAGGGGTCGCCGGCGAGCTGTACATCGCCGGCAGCGGCCTGGCCCTGGGCTACCTGGGGGATGCCGAAAAAAACGCCGAGCGCTTTGTCGAGCATCCGCGCAGCGGCGAGCGCCTGTACCGCACCGGCGACCTGGGGCGCTACCTGGAAGATGGCCTGATCGAGTTCCTCGGCCGCGAGGATTTCCAGGTCAAGGTGCGCGGCCACCGCATTGAACTGGCGGAAGTGGAAAGCGCCTTGCTCAGCCATCCCCATGTGGAGTCGGCGGTGGTGGTGGCCGCGGGCGAGGGCGCCTTCGACCGGCGCCTGCAAGCCTGCCTGACGGCCAGCCTGCGGGACATGCCGCTGGCCTGGCCGGAGCCCTTGCAGGCGCGGACCCGGGCGGCGGCCCAGGCGGTGCGTGGCGACTTGAGCGATGCCCTGGTCACTGAAATGTCGGCCTGCGTCGAGCGCGCCGCGCTGCTGTCCATGGGCCTGGCCCTGCAGCGTCCGGGGTTGTTCGAGGCCCCGGGGCAGAGCCATGCCCTGGAAGAAATTGTCGCGGTCTGTGAGGTGGCGCCACGCAATCAGCGCTTGATCCGTCGCTGGCTGCAAGCCCTGGCCAGGGAGGGCCTGGTGCACCGGGACCTGCACACCGGGCGCTATTCGGACCTGCAGGTGTCGGCCGAGGAGTACCGCCAGCAATGGCAGCGCATCGATGCCCTGGAGCCGTCCGTGGGCTGGGGCGCCGAGGTCCTGCGCTACCTGCGCGAAAGCCAGGAGCAATTGCCGGCACTGATGAGCGACCGGCTCGACCCGCTGCACCTGCTGTTCCCCGAAGGCCGGACCGACACCGCCGAGGGCGCCTACCGCAAGAACCTGATCAGCCAGTACCTGAACCAGGCGGTGTGCGCCGCGGTGCAGGAGATCGTGCGCCAGCAGCCGGCGGGCCGGCGCCTGCGCCTGCTGGAAATCGGCGCCGGGGTCGGCGGCACCAGCGCCGACCTGATCCCGGCGCTGGACGGCCTGGCGGTGGACTACCAGTTCACCGACCTGTCGCAGTTCTTCCTGAATGAGGCGCGGGAGCATTTCGCCGCCTACCCCTGGGTCAGCTACGGCCTGTTCGACCTCAACCAGGACCACTGGGCCCAGGGCGTGGCCGCCAATTCCCTGGATGTGATCCTCTGCGCCAACGTGCTGCACAACTCGCGGCACGCCGGCCGGGTGCTGGCGCGGCTGCGGCAGATGCTGGCCCCGGGTGGCTGGCTGATCTTCATCGAGGCCACCCGCGACACCTACCAGATCATGGCGTCCATGGAGTTCAAGGAAGGCCTGAGCGCTTTCGAGGATTTTCGCGCCGAGCAGGACACCACCTTCATCTGTCGCGAGCAGTGGCAGCAGTTGCTGCTGGAGGCCGGGGGCGAGCGCCCGCTGTGCCTGCCCGAGGCCGACGACGCCATGTCGCAGATCGGCCAGCACCTGTTCATCACCCGCTTCAAGAGCCAGCGCCAGACCCTGGAGCCCGAGGCGCTGCGGGCCCACCTGGCCCAGCGCCTGCCGGACTACATGATCCCGGCGGACTGGCTGGTGCTTGACGAAATGCCCCTGAGCGCCAACGGCAAGGTCGATCGCCAGGCCCTGGCGCGGATCGGCGTGGCCGGCCCCGAGCAGCAGGTGAGCAGCGGGGCGGCGCCGCTGGACGCGCTGGAGCGCAGCATCGCCGAGGTCTGGCAGAGCCTGTTGCGGGTGCCGGTGGTGGGCCGTGACCAGGGCTTCTTCGAGCTGGGCGGCGACTCGCTGCTGGTGGCGCAGGTGGTGGGGCGTTTGCGGGAAGTCTTGCCCCAGGCCCGGCCATTGCCCTGGAGCGACCTGCTGCGCCAGCTGATCAACCAGCCGACGGTGGCGGCCCTGGCCGACTACCTGCGCGGCCAGGGCGTGGCAGGCGATTCGCCACTGGTGCGCATCAGCGACAAGGCCCAGGGCCCGACGCAGATCTTCGTCCATGACGGCAGTGGCACCCTGGCGCCGTACCGCGCCTTGTTCGCCGCCCTGGGAGAAAACGTGCCGGTGGAAGGGCTGGTGCTCAACGATGTAGCGGGCTATCTGGCCCTGGAACCGGCCACGGCGATTCGCCAGTTGGCCGAGCGCTATGCCGACACCCTGCAGGCCGAAGGCCGGCGTCAGGTGAACATCGTCGGCTATTGCCTGGGCGGACTGCTGGCCACGGAGCTGGCGGCGTGCTTGGCGGCGCGTTCGATCCAGGTGCTGCAACTGAGCGTGATCAGCAGCTACCGGGTGCCGTTCATGATCGAGGACGACCTGTTGGCCGAGTACGTGTTCGCCCGGGTGATGCAGGCCGACCCGCTGGCCCTGGGTTACCCCGAGGATGAACAGGCCATGGAGCGCAGCATCGCCCGGGTGCTGGCGCAGACCCCGGGGCGGGTGCCCCAGGGTTCGCTGCTGGCCCTGAGCGAGGATGCCCAGTGCGCCCCGGCCCTGGCCGGCCTGCGGCGCCTGGCACAGAAGACCCCGGAGCAGCGCCTGCAGGCGATTGCCGAGGCCATGCGCCACGCCGGCTCGCCACTGAGCGACCTGCACTGGCTGGGCGAGCAGTTGCAGGTGCTGCGCCACAGTCTGGCGGCGGTGGCCCTGCACGAGGCCACGCCGTACCCGGGCGACCTGCTGTTCATTCGCCAGAGCGGCGAGGTGCAGGTGCTGCCCGGCATGCACCGCGACATGAGCGCCTATTGGCAGGCCCTGTGCCTGGGTGAACTGCGGGTGGTGGATGTGCCCGGGGATCATTTCAGCTGCATGCAGCAGCCCCAGGTGCAAGCCGTGGCCCAGGCGTTCGCGGCGGTTGCCGAGGTGGCGGCATGAAGGGGGCGGTGATTGGCCTGATCGGGGCCTATGGCAGCGTCGGCCGGCAAGTGGCGCAGCTGCTGGCACCCCGGGTCGCCTTGCGCCTGGGTGGCCGCGATCGGCAGCAGGCCGAGCTGTTGAACCGGCAGTTGGGGGCGCGCGCCGAGGTGCGCGTCCTCGACCTGTGGGACGCGCAGAGCCTGGCGGATTTCTGCGTCGGTTGTGCGCTGGTGATCAACTGCGCCGGGCCCAGCTACCGGATCCTCGATCGGGTGGCCCGGGCCGCGTTGGCCGCGGGTGCCGACTACCTGGATGTGGGCGGCGACGATCCCGTGCATGAGCGGTTGTCGGGGCAGTTGCCGGCGGGGCGCCGGGTGCTGCTGTCGGCGGGCATGCTGCCGGGGCTGTCGGGGCTGTTTCCGCGGTTGCTGGCGCAGTCTTTCCAGCGGGTCGATGCCATGCGCTGCTATGCCGGTGGGCTGGGGCGCTTGTCGGCCACCGCCGCCGAGGACTTTCTGCTGAGCCTGGGCAATGGCTTCGGCCAGGCCCAGTGCGCCTTTAGCCAAGGGCAGCGGGTGCGCAGCAGTGCCAGTACCCCGCAGCACCTGGAGCGGCCCTGGCTGCCGGTGAGCGGAGTGCCGGCCTATGCCTACTTGAGCAGCGAGCAACTGCGACTGTTCAGCGACCTGCAGATAGGCCACGGGCAGGGGTTCAACCTGTTCGAGGGCGGGCAGCTGGCGGCGGCCTTGCAGCGGATCCAGGGCCTGGCGCCAGAGGCGCGGGACGCGGCGCAGAACGTTGCCGCGCTGGTCCAGGCCAGCGCCCTGGATGTGGCCGGGCGCCAGCCCTATCAGCTGCTGGCGGTGGAGATCGACGGTGTACGGGACGGGCGCGAGCAGCATGCCTGCGCCTGGCTGCGGGCGGCGGACGGTTCGCGCCTGACCGGCAGCGTCGCGGCGTTCTGCGCCCTGCACTGGGCGCAATTGCCCGAGGGGCTGCATTACGCCGCTCAGGTGCTGGATGCGGCCGCCTGCCTGCAACAGCTGCAGCGCTGGCTGCCGGAGACTCGGGTGCAGTTGCCCGACTTCACCGGCGTGGCCCTGGCCGAAGCAGAGGAGGGCGTTTTGTGAGAAAGGCTCCCAGTGCCTGGCTGCGGCGTTATCCGCAGCCACAACCGCCGCGTTGCCGGCTGGTGTGCCTGCCCCATGCCGGGGGCAGCGCGAGCTTCTTCAATGACTGGCGCAATCTGTTGCCGACGGATATCGAGCTGATCGCCGTGCAGTACCCGGGGCGCGAGGAGCGCCTGAGTGAAACCTGGCCCGGCAGCCTGGAGTGGATGGCCGGCAACATCACCCGGGCCCTGTCGGACCTGGTGGAGCGGCCGCTGGTGCTGTTCGGCCACAGCCTGGGCGCGGCCCTGGCCTACGAGGTGGCCGCGCGCCTGCAGCAGCAGGGTTCGGCGCCGCAGCGGCTGATCGTGTCCGCGCACCCGGCGCCCCATCGCCAGCGCCACAGCGAGCTTCACCTGGGCTCGGACGAGGCGTTGCTGGCGGATGTGCGGCGTCTGTCGGACGGTGCACCGTCACTGCTGGACGACCCGACCCTGCGCGAGCTGTACCTGCCGGCCTTGCGCAACGACTACCGGCTGATCGAGTGCTATCGCGGCACTGTCGGTCGCGCCCTGGACCTGCCCCTGAGCGTGTGCCTGGGGAGCCAGGACAGCGAAGTCGACGCGGACGAAGCCTATGCCTGGGCCGAGGTCAGTGCCCAGGTCACTGACTTTCAGACGTTTCCCGGCGGGCACTTCTACCTGCGCCAGCAGCAGGCCGAAGTGCTGCGGCACCTGACCCGGCTGCTGGCGGGCCTCGGCGAGCAGCCGTGGCAGTGCTGGCCTTCGACCCCATGAATCTTTCTTTGGTAGACCTTCATATGAAGACCCCCGAGCAGTGCAGCGGCCTGGACGATGTCCGCTGCGGTATCGATGCCATGGACCGGCAGATCATCCAGGCCCTCGGCCAGCGCCTGGCCTACGTCAAGGCGGCGGCCCAGTTCAAGCCGACCGAGGACAGCATCGCCGCCCCGGAGCGGGTCGCGGCGATGCTCCCGCAACGCCGGCAATGGGCCGAACAGGCGGGCCTGGACCCGATGTTCGTGGTGCCGCTGTTTGCCCAGATCATTCACTGGAATATTGCCCAGCAAGTGCGCCACTGGCGCTTGCAGCACGGGCTTGAGCAGGGAGCCGGCGATGAATGAGTCGTGCCTGTCCGGGTTGACCCGGGCCCTGCAGCAAGGTCAAGCCCGGGCCCGGCGGGAGGGCCGGGCGGTGCTGGTGGTGTTCAGCCTGGCCGCTGAACGCCTGCAGCCGCTGCGACTGTTCGCCGCCAACCGCCAGGTGTTCGGCCAGAGCCTGTTCTGGTCCAGCGACCAGGGCG
This sequence comes from Pseudomonas saponiphila, assembly GCF_900105185.1. NCBI lineage: Bacteria > Pseudomonadati > Pseudomonadota > Gammaproteobacteria > Pseudomonadales > Pseudomonadaceae > Pseudomonas > Pseudomonas saponiphila. Next base: position 2,715,625 of record NZ_FNTJ01000001.1, read on the forward strand.
CCCTGGCCCTGGCTGGGTTTGGCTGCACCGAGGAAATCAGCCCGCCGTCGGCGGAGCGCTTTGGCGCCAGCACCCGGGCCTGGCGTCAATTGCTGGAGCGAGCCCATCAAGTGGGGCCGCGCCAGGCCTACCTGTGTGGCGGGTTCGCCTTTGACCCCCAGGTGCCACGCAGCGCCCAGTGGCAGTCGTTTGCCAGCACCTCCCTGGTGCTGCCGCGCCTGCTGCTGCTGTGCGAAGGCGAGCAGCAGCACTGGCTGTTCAGCCTGTGGGTCGAGCCCGGCGCCGATGTCGCCCAGTGCGCCGCGGCCCTGGAGGCGGAATGGAGCCTGCTGCTGGCGCGCTATCAGCACGCCCCGGCGGCGCAACTGCCCGCCGGGATCGAGGCCGAGGCCGACCCCCAGGCCGCCGAACGCTGGCAGGACTGCGTGGCCCAGGCGATTGCGCGAATCCAGGGTGGCGAGTTGAACAAAGTGGTGCTGGCCCGGGAAGTCTGTCTGCAGGCGAGCCGCAACATTCCCTGCGGTCCGTTGCTGGAAAACCTCGGCGCGGCCTATCCCCAGGCTTTCCTGTTCGCCTTCAGCCGTGGCGACAGCTGCTTTCTGGGCGCCAGCCCCGAGCGCCTGGTGCGGGTGGCCCGGGGCACCTTGAGCACCGTGGCCCTGGCCGGCACTTGCGCCCGCGGCCAGCATGAACAGCAGGATGCGGAACTGGGCCAGGCCCTGCTGGACAGCGCCAAGGATCGCCACGAACACGCCCTGGTGGTGCAGACCCTGCGTGAATCCCTGCAACCCTACTGCGCCATGCTGGAAATTGCGCCGCAGCCGCAGCTGCATCGCCTGGCTCACGTCCAGCACCTGCTGACCCCGGTACTGGGGCGCTTGCGGCCCCAGGTCGAGCTGTTGCAAGTGGTGGACGCCCTGCACCCGACCCCGGCGGTGGGCGGCCTGCCGCGAGGCGCGGCCCTGGGTTACATCCGCGAGCACGAGCAACTGGACCGTGGCTGGTACGCCGCGCCGGTGGGCTGGCTGAACGCCGAGGGTGATGGCGAGTTTGCCGTGGCCTTGCGCTCGGCGCTGATTCGCGGCAACCGGGCGCACCTGTTTGCCGGCTGCGGCATCGTCGGCGAGTCGGACCCTGCGAGCGAGTACCAGGAAACCTGCCTGAAGCTGCGCACCATCGGCGAGGCCCTGCACCCGGTAGCGGCCAGCACCTACGAGAAGCGCGGCCTCTCCCTGTAGCCGGCTTTGCGGACCGCTTCGCTGGCAAGCCAGCTCCTACGTGGGAGATGGGGTGTTTTGCTGTGGGGGCTGGCTGGCCGGCGAAGGCGATTTTGCGGGCCGCTTCGCTGGCAAGCCAGCTCCCACGTGGGAGGTGGGGTGTTTTGCTGTGGGGGCTGGCTGGTCGGCGAAGGCGATTTTGCGGGCCGCTTCGCTGGCAAGCCAGCTCCTACGTGGGAGGTGGGGTGTTTTGCTGTGGGGGCTGGCTGGCCGGCGAAGGCGATTTTGCGGGCCTCTTCGCTGGCAAGCCAGCTCCTACGTGGGAGGTGGGTGTTTTGCTGTGGGGGCTGGCTTGTCGGCGGAGGTGGTGGTCGGGCCGGCGATGTGCTGGCCGGGCTTGGCCCGCAGCAGGGCGTTGATGGCCTGGCCGTAGTCCTTGCCTGCCAGGCTCATGCTGTTGTTGTGGGTGCCGCCGGGCACCAGCAGCAGTTTTTTCGGCTCCAGCGCAACCTTGAACAGTTCCTTGCTCAGGCGCGGTGGTACGTAGTCGTCTTTCAGGCCATGCACCACCAGCAGCGGCATGCCGATGTCGCGGATCTTGTCGAGGGAATCGAACTTCTGCGACAGCACCCAGCGCACCGGCAGCGAGGTCTTGGTCACCGCCTGGGCGGCATCGGCCAGGGTGGTGAAGGTGGATTCGACGATCAGTCCGCGGGCGGCAATCGGTGCGTTGTCGCGGGCGGCCGTGCGTCCCAGTTCGGCGGCCAGGTCGATGGCCACCGCACCGCCAAGGGAATGGCCGTAGATCAGGCGCTTGCCGGCGTCGGGCTGCAGCAGCTTGAGCCGCTCCCAGGCGATGCGCGCGTCTTCATACACGCTGCTTTCCGAGGGCAGGTCGCCGTGGCTCTGGCCGAACCCCCGGTAGTCGATGGCCAGCACCGAGTAGCCCAGGGCGTGCAGTTGCTCGATGCGAAACAGCTGGCCGGTGAGGTTCCAGCGCACCCCGTGCAGGTAGAGGATCGCCGGGGCGTCGGCGCGGGTGGCCGGCCACCACCAGGCGTGGATGTTCTGCCCGGCCTTGAAGCTTTGCGGCTTGAGTTCCAGTTCCTGCACCGTGCCGGGCAGGCCGCGATACCAGCCGGCGGTGCCGGGCTCGATGCGAAACACCAGCTGGCGTTCCTGGTGTTGGAGCACCGCGCAGCTCACCGGCAGGCCGACGATCAGTGCGGCCAGGCACAGCAGGGGAAACCAGCGACGGTGCAGGCGCTGGAACAGGCTTGGGGACATGGAGGGCTTCACCGCAGGACAAACGATAGGGCGTTTTAACAGATGTCCCGGCACGGCTGTAGCCCTTTCGGCGCTGCGGTCGGCGCAATGGGTTAGCCAGTATTTCGCCGGCCAGGGCGCAGGAAGTGCTTGAAACAGGCGGTTGATCGGCTATATGGTTGTACGCTACAACTAAAACGATCCGTGCCGAGGTGCTGCGCCATGCCTGTCGAATCCTCCGAGCTCATCCAGCAACTGCGCCAGGCCTCGCGGCAGATGGTCCGCGAGCTGGGCTTCATGCAGGCCACCCTGGCCGCCACCGACTACCCGCCCTCGGCGGTGCACGCCCTGCTGGAGATCGGCCAGGGCCATGCCGTGACCGGCGGTGATCTGGTGACACTGCTGGGGCTGGAGAAATCCAGCGTCAGCCGGCTGGTGCGCAAGCTGGTGGAGGCGGGCGAGATCAGCGAACAGGCCGACGCCCGGGATGCCCGCTCCAAGCGCCTGCAACTCAGCGCCCAGGGACGCCGGACCCTGGCCGGTATCGAGCGTTTCGCCCAGGCCCAGGTGGCCGCGGCCCTGGGGCACCTGAGTGCGGACCAGCAGCGTCGTGCCTCGACGGGCATCGCCGACTACGCCCGAGCATTACGTGCGGCGCGCCTGGGCGAGGTGCCCGAGGCGCCCGAGGGCTGGTCCATCGCTCGCGGCTACCGCCCCGGGGTGATTGGCCGCATTGCCGAAATGCATGCCCGTTACTACGCGGACCTGGCAGGTTTCGGTCAGCCGTTCGAGAGCCTGGTGGCGCGGGACATGGCCGAGTTGATGGGACGTTTGCACAACCCGCGCAATGAGGTCTGGGTGGCATTGCGGGGCGAGCGGATCGTCGGGTCCATCGCCATTGATGGGGAAGGCGAGGGCGACGAGGCGATCCTGCGGTGCTTCATCCTCGACGCTGCCGCGCGCGGCCAAGGTCTGGGCCGGCGGTTGCTGGTGGAGGCCCTGGCGTTCTGCGACCAGTGGGGCTTTGCCGCCACTCTCTTGTGGACCTTCAAGGGCCTGGACGCGGCGCGGGCATTGTATGAGGAGCAGGGGTTTGTGCTGGTGCAGGAGCAGGTGGGCGAGCAGTGGGGCGCGGCGGTGACCGAGCAGTGTTTTGTCCGAGCGAGGCGGGCGGAACGCGACACAATCCGCTGAGCGCTGTAGCCGCTGCTGAGCCCGCGAAACTGCGCAAAGGTCCGCAGGGCTTTGCTTGGCGGTTTCGAGTCGAGCCTGTGGCGCCACTGAAAGCCTGCGCAGCCGTTTGCAGTCGTTCGCAGCCTTCGGCAGCGGCTACAGATCGCCGGCATTGGTGGTAGGGTTAGCCCCCCGAAGATTACCGATCTGTGGAGACACCCCCCATGCAAGCCATCAAGCTCAGCCTGCCGGCATCCCTGGACAACCTGAAAACCGTGGAACTGGCCGATCCCGGGCAACCCGGTGCCGGGCAGATCCGCGTGCGCCTGCATGCCTGTTCGCTGAACTTCCACGATTACGCCGTGGTCACCGGCGCGTTGCCCACCGCCGATGGGCGGATTCCCATGGCCGACGGCGCCGGGGTGGTGGAAGCGGTGGGCGAGGGCGCCAGCGAGTTCAAGGTCGGCGACGCGGTGGTGTCCTGTTTCTTCCCCCATTGGCACGACGGCGGTCCGGCGATTGCCGATTTCAGCACCACCCCGGGCGATGGCGTCGACGGTTACGCCCGTGAAGTGGTGATCCAGCCCAGCCACTGGTTCACCCATACGCCCAAGGGCTACAGCCATGCCGAAGCCGCGACCCTGACCACCGCCGGCCTGACCGCCTGGCGCGCGCTGGTGGTGGATGGCGCGCTCAAGGCCGGGGAAACCGTGCTGGTGCTGGGCACCGGCGGGGTGTCGATCTTCGCCCTGCAACTGGCCAAGGCCATGGGCGCGACGGTGATTGCCACCTCGTCCTCGGACGCCAAGCTGGCCAGGGTGCGCGAACTGGGGGCCGACCACACCATCAACTACCGCACTCAGCCTGAATGGGGCAACGAGGTGCTCAAGCTCACCGGCGGTCGCGGCGTCGATCACGTGGTGGAAGTCGGCGGCCCGGGCACCTTGCCGCAGTCCATCACCGCTTGCCGTATCGGCGGGCATATCGCCCTGATCGGCGTGCTCACCGGTTGGGCCGGGCCGGTGCCGACGGCGGCGCTGATGGCCAAACAGCAGCGCCTGCAGGGCTTGATCGTCGGCAGTCGCCAGCAGCAGATCGATATGGTCCGCGGCCTGGAAGCCACCGGCATCAAGCCGATCATCGACAGCACCTTCCCCCTGGCGGATATCGCCAAGGCCTTCGCTCATGAAGCCTCGGGCGCGCACCTGGGGAAAATCTGCCTGACGTTCTGAGGCGTTGATCGCGGCGACACCCGGGTTGGACCGGGGGTCGCCGCAGCCCAGGTGTGGCGTTGGCCCGCATGGCCGCCTCGGCTCAATGCACCGGTTTGAGTTGGGCAGTAGCGTCGGCGCGAGCGACGACGCTGAGGATCGACAGCGCCGCGATGACCAGGCCCGGGGAGGTGGCCAGCAGGACCCCGGCGGTGCCGGCGCCGGCAGCGAGGATCTGCCCGGCGGCCAGGGGCCCGGCCACCGAGCCCAGGCGGCCGATGGCCACGGCAGCACCGACGCCGGTGGCACGCACCGCGGTCGGGTAGGAGGGCGGCGCCAACGCGTAGAGCACCAGCTGGGCAGCCATTACGAACAGCCCGGCGGCAAACCCGGCCATGGCCATGGGCGCAATGCCCACCGACAGCCCGACCCCGGCCAGCGCCGCCAGCAACCCGGCATAGACGAACAGCACCACCTTGAGGCCGTTGCAGCGGTCCAGCAGCAGGCCGCCGAGCAGCGAGCCAAGAGCGCCGCCAATGTTGAACAGCATCTGCACCAGGCCCGCCTGGGGTTTGCTGAAGCCCTGTTCGAGCAGCAGCGACGGCAGCCAGTTGAGCAGCATGTACATCACGGTCAGGGTGAAGAAGTAGCTCAGCCACAAGGCCAGGGTGGTGCGTGCGCGCCCCTCGCCGAACAGCGCCTGGGCGGTCGAGGCGCGGCGGCTGCCGACGCTCGCGGTGTGTTGACGAAAGGCGCTGGATTCCGGCAGCAGCCAGGCCATCAGCGGCACCACCAGCAGCGGCGCCAGGCCGCCGATGATGAAGGTGGTCTGCCAGTGTTCGCTGGAGAACATCGCCACTACCGCCGCCAGCGCGCCACCCAGGGGCACGCCGCAATACATGACGCTGATCGCCGTGCCCCGGCGCTGTTCGCTCACCGCTTCGGCGCACAGGGCGATCAGGTTGGGCAGCGCCGCGCCCAGGCCCAGGCCGGTCATGAAGCGCACCAGCAGCAGGCTCGAATAACTTTCGACGTAGGCCGTGCACAGCGAAAACAGGCCGAACAGCAGCACCGCGCCGACCAGGATCTTCTTGCGTCCGATACGGTCGGCGACCCAGCCGCCGAAGAAGGCCCCGGGTAGCAGGCCGATGATCCCGGCGCTGAACACCCAGCCCATCATCTTCGGGTCCAGGGCAAAACTCTGGCGCAACCCGGCGGCGGCGGTGCCGGCCGCCTGCAGGTCGAAGCCCTCGATCAACGCGACGATAAAGCACAAAGCAATGGTCAGCGTCGAACGACGCGATGGACTGTCCATGGGCAAACCTCATTGTTGTTTTTGTTGTGGTGGCCAGCCGCACGCTGGCGCTGAATGCGCCGGCGTTGCTGGCTGGTGATTAAGATAACAAAGCTAACTAAAAAATGAATAGAGCCTTTATTTTTGCCGATAAATGCAAATAAGTTCATTTAAAACAGATAGTTAAACCATCAATCAGGATTCTAAGTAAAAATAGATAATATTATTAATGTTCGATTATCGGTCATTTACGGTTGACGTAAGGCTTGAGCTGTTTCCATTCTCTGCTCGCGACGTTGGCTGCCAGGCCCGCGTTCGACACCTAAAACAACAACAAAAAATGGACATCGGACATGCCAAACCTCCCCACCAACGCCGTTGCGTCGGCGTCAGCTTCCTGTGTGCCCAGTCTGCATCGGAGGCTGCTCCTGGCCTCGCTGGGCCTGAGCCTGTTGCCCGCTCCACTCTGGGCGGCGGGTTTTATCGACGACAGTCACGGCACCCTGACCCTGCGCAATTACTACCTGGATCGCGACTACAAGGACGATGGGGCGAAGACCGCCGCGCGGGAATGGGCCCAGGGTTTCATCATGAACGTGGAGTCGGGGTTCACCGAGGGCACTGTCGGCTTTGGCCTGGATGTGCGCGGGCTGCTGGGGGTCAAGCTCGATTCCTCGCCGGACCGCAGCGGCACCGAACTGCTGCCGGTTTCTGCCCGCGACAAGCGCGCCGCCGATGAATACTCGCGGCTGGCGCCCACCGCCAAACTGCGCTTTGCCCAGACCACGGTGAAGACCGGCGATGTCTCGATCTTCCTGCCGTTCGCCTTTGCCAGCCCGTCGCGCCTGTTGCCGCAGACCTTTCGCGGCACCACCTTGAGCTCCAAAGACATCGACGGCCTGACCCTCAACACCGGCTATATCGATCGCATCAACAAGCGCGACTCCACCGACTACCAGGCCATGACCATTGCCTCGCCCAACCGGCGTTTCAATGCCACGGCCAGCACCTCGCACCTGGCCTACCTGGGGGGCGATTACCAGGTCAACAAGGACTTGAGCCTGCGCGCCTACCACGCCGAAGTGGCTGATCTCTACCAGCAAGACACCTTGGCCCTGCTGCATAACCTGCCCCTGGGCGATGGCGTGCTGAGCAGCGACCTGCGCAGTTTTTTCAGTCGTGAAGACGGCAGTGCCAAGGCCGGCCGGGTCGACAACCGCAACCTCTCGGCGCTGCTGGGCTACAAGTTCGGCGGGCACCGGCTGAGCCTGGGCTACATGCATTCCAGCGGCGCCACGGCCACGCCCTACATCTCCGGCACCGAGTTGATGGGCATGAGCGAGCTGACCATGAGTTCGGACTTTCTCAATGCCAAGGAGCGCACCTGGCAAGCCATCTACGACTATGACTTCGCCGCCTCCGGCCTGCCCGGGCTCAAGGGCCGGCTGCGTTACGTGCGCGGTGACAACATCGAGCTGGCGGCCTTCAATGCCCAGGACCGCAAGGAGCGCGAGTTTCAGATGGAGTTGGGCTACGTGCTGCAGAGTGGCCCGCTGAAGAACCTCGGGCTGGTGGCGCGCAAGTCGATCTACCGCAATGACTTCCCGGCGGGCGCGGCGTTTCGCGATGAAAACCAGACCCGCTTCCTGGTGCTCTACACCTTGCCGATCTGGTAAGCCCGCAAGCCCCTTGCTGCGTCAGCGTGCCGGCCCTGTGCCGGCACCTTGGCTTCAGTCCTGGTAAACCTTTTTCAGCAGGCGCAGCAGCTCTTCGCGTTCCTCGGTGCTCAAGGCCGAGGTGGCGTCGACGTCGCTTTGCGCGGCGATCTGCTTGAGCTCCTTGAGCAGGGTTTCGCCGGTCTTGCTCAGAAAGATTCCGTAGGAGCGCTTGTCCGGCTTGCAGCGCACCCGTACCGCCAGCGCGCGGCTTTCCAGTTTATTGAGCAGGGGCACCACTTGCGGTGGCTCGATGGCCAGGGCGCGAGCCAGGTCGGCCTGCATCAGCCCCGGGTTGCTGTCGATGATCGCCAGGGCCGAGAACTGCGCGGGGCGCAGGTCGTGGGTCGAGAGCCGGCCGATCAGGTTCTGGAACAGCTTGAGCTGGGCGCGACGCATGGCGTAGCCAATCAGTTCGTCGAGTGCCGAATCCAGCGGCGCCTGGACCTCGGCGTTGGCGGGTGGGGCCTCGCGCGGGTCGGCGAGGGGAGCGGGCTTGGCCATGACGAAAACATCCTGGGTCGGTTAACAAGGCTATCCAGTTTGCCGAGATCGGCCGCTGATGGCTACGTTTGCCTGTGTTGGCAGGCGTTGTTGAAGGAATTTTCCAGGGCTGAGGAAATGGCTAATAAAATTAATAGTTAATTGACATAACTAATTTTGCGGTTTAATTTCGATCCATCTTCAAGCCAGAACAAGAGAGCATCGCCATGAGCAACTACGAAGGTCGCTGGACCACGGTCAAGGTCGAAATCGAAGAGGGCATTGCCTGGGTCACCCTCAATCGCCCGGAAAAACGCAACGCCATGAGCCCGACCCTGAACCGGGAAATGATCGACGTGCTGGAAACCCTGGAGCAGGACCCGGCCGCCGGCGTGCTGGTGCTGACCGGCGCCGGTGAAGCCTGGACCGCCGGCATGGACCTCAAGGAGTACTTTCGCGAGGTGGACGCCGGCCCGGAGATCCTTCAGGAAAAGATCCGCCGCGAGGCCTCCCAGTGGCAATGGAAGCTGCTGCGCATGTACGCCAAGCCGACCATTGCCATGGTCAACGGCTGGTGCTTCGGCGGTGGCTTCAGCCCGCTGGTGGCCTGTGACCTGGCGATCTGCGCCGACGAAGCGACCTTCGGCCTCTCGGAAATCAACTGGGGCATCCCGCCGGGCAACCTGGTGAGCAAGGCCATGGCCGACACCGTGGGTCATCGCCAGTCGCTGTACTACATCATGACCGGCAAGACCTTTGGCGGGCAGAAAGCCGCCGAGATGGGCCTGGTCAACGAAAGCGTGCCCCTGGCGCAATTGCGTGAAGTCACCCTCGAGCTGGCGCGCAACCTGCTGGAGAAAAACCCGGTGGTGCTGCGCGCCGCCAAGCATGGCTTCAAGCGCTGCCGCGAGCTGACCTGGGAGCAGAACGAAGACTACCTGTACGCCAAGCTCGATCAGTCGCGCCTGCTGGACACCGAAGGCGGCCGCGAGCAGGGCATGAAGCAGTTCCTCGACGACAAGAGCATCAAGCCCGGCCTGCAGGCGTATAAACGCTGAGCCCGGTGGGCGAACGGCGGGCCCATCCCGCTGTTCGCCAGGCCCTGGCATTACTGCTACACCGCTGTGCTGCATTCCCGACAAAGACAACAAGAGGAATCACCATGCTGGACGTGCCCCTGCTGATCGGTGGCCAGTCGCGCCCCGCCGGCGACGGTCGAACCTTTGATCGCTGCAACCCGGTGACTGGCGCGGTGGTATCGCGCGTGGCCGCCGCGACCCTGGACGATGCCGACGCCGCCGTGGCCGCGGCCCAGGCCGCATTCCCCGCCTGGGCGGCCCTGGCCCCCAACGAACGTCGCAGCCGCCTGCTCAGGGCCGCCGAGCAATTGCAGGCACGCAGCGACGAATTCATCGCCGCCGCCGGCGAGACCGGGGCCATGGCCAACTGGTACGGCTTCAACGTGCGCCTGGCGGCCAACATGCTGCGCGAAGCGGCGTCGATGACCACCCAGATCAACGGCGAAGTCATTCCCTCGGATGTGCCCGGCAGTTTCGCCATGGCCTTGCGCCAACCCTGCGGCGTGGTGCTCGGTATCGCCCCGTGGAACGCCCCGGTGATCCTCGCCACCCGGGCCATCGCTATGCCCCTGGCTTGCGGCAACACGGTGGTGCTCAAGGCCTCCGAGCTGAGCCCGGCGGTGCACCGGCTGATCGGCCAGGTGCTGCAGGATGCCGGCCTGGGCGATGGCGTGGTCAACGTCATCAGCAATGCCCCGGCCGATGCCGCGGCGATTGTCGAGCGGCTGATCGCCAACCCGGCGGTGCGCCGGGTCAACTTCACCGGTTCGACCCATGTCGGGCGGATTGTCGGCCAGCTCGCGGCGCGCCACCTCAAGCCGGCCCTGCTGGAGCTGGGCGGCAAGGCGCCGCTGCTGGTGCTGGACGACGCCGACCTGGATGCGGCGGTCGAGGCCGCGGCGTTTGGCGCCTACTTCAACCAGGGACAGATCTGCATGTCCACCGAGCGCCTGATCGTCGATGCCAAGGTCGCCGATGCCTTCGTCGCCAAGCTGGCGGCCAAGGTCGCGAGCCTGCGGGCCGGCGATCCGACGGCTGCGGATTCGGTGCTCGGCTCGCTGGTGGATGCCAGCGCCGGCACGCGGATCCGGGCGCTGATCGACGATGCCCTGGAGCAGGGCGCGCGACTGGTGGTCGGCGGGCAACTGGACGGCAGCATCCTGCAGCCGACCCTGCTCGACGGCGTCACCGAGTCGATGCGCCTGTACCGCGAGGAGTCCTTCGGTCCGGTGGCGGTGCTGCTGCGTGGCCGCGGCGATGAAGAGCTGTTGCGTCTGGCCAACGATTCCGAGTTCGGCCTGTCGGCGGCGATTTTCAGCCGCGACACCGGGCGCGCCCTGGCCCTGGCGCAACGGGTCGAGTCGGGTATCTGCCATATCAACGGGCCCACCGTGCACGACGAAGCGCAGATGCCGTTTGGCGGCGTCAAGTCCAGCGGCTACGGCAGTTTTGGCGGCAAGGCCTCGATCGAGCACTTCACCCAATTGCGCTGGGTCACCTTGCAGCACGGCCCGCGGCACTACCCGATCTGATCCGTCGCCACGGGCCAGGCACAACAATAACAAGGCCGCAGCCACCGGCTGTCACGCTTGCCCGCTGTCGTCCTGGGGGCGCGGCGCCGGCGTGCCTTGATGGAGGACATGTACGTGAGTTCCGAATTCAGAGCGCCACTTTCATCCGTGGCCGAGCCGCCGCGTTATCGCCAGGTGTCGATTGGCCGGCCAGCGGTGGCCGTCAGCGAGGAGCAGGGGGTGTTGCACATGCGCTCCCTGGAACCCCTGGCGCCCTTGCCCGAGCGCCTGCTCGATCGCCTGGTGCACTGGGCCCGGGTGCGTCCCGAGCAGACTTTCATTGCCGCCCGCGAGGCCGGCGGCGACTGGCGCCGGGTCAGCTATGGGCAAATGCTCGACAGCGTGCGCGCCATCGCCCAGGGCCTGCTCGGCTACGGGTTGTCGGCCGACAAGCCGCTGGTGCTGCTCTCGGGCAATGACATCGAACACCTGCAACTGGCCCTGGGTGCGATGTACGCCGGGATTCCCTATTGCCCGGTGTCGCCGGCTTATTCGCTGCTGTCCCAGGACTTTGCCAAGCTGCGTCACGTCTGCGATCTGCTGCAGCCGGGGCTGGTGTTTGTCAGCGACGCCGGCCCTTACCAGCGCGCCATCGACGCGGTGCTGCCGCCCGAGACGCCGCTGATCTGCGTGCGTGGCCAGGTGCCGGGGCGGCGCCTGGCGAGCTTTGCCAGCCTGCTGGCCGAGCCCGCTGGCGCCGAGGCCGATGCCGCCTTTGCCGCCACCGGCCCGGACAGCATCGCCAAGTTTCTCTTCACCTCGGGTTCGACCAAGCTGCCCAAGGCGGTGATCACCACCCAGCGCATGCTCTGCGCCAACCAGCAGATGCTGTTGCAGACCTTTCCGGTGTTCGGTGAACAGCCGCCAGTGCTGGTGGACTGGCTGCCGTGGAACCACACCTTCGGCGGCAGCCATAACGTCGGCATCGTGCTCTACAACGGCGGCAGTTTTTACCTCGACGAGGGCAAGCCCACGGCTCAGGGCTTCGCTGAAACCTTGCGCAACCTCAAGGAGATCTCGCCCACCGCCTACCTGACCGTGCCCAAGGGCTGGGAGGAGTTGGTCAACGCCCTGGAGCAGGATGCCGAGTTGCGCGAGTGCTTCTTCAAGCGCATGAGCCTGTTCTTCTTCGCCGCTGCCGGGCTTTCGCAAAGTGTCTGGGATCGCCTGGACCGGGTGGCCGAGCAGCACTGCGGCGAACGCATCCGCATGATGGCCGGGCTGGGCATGACCGAGGCCGCGCCGTCCTGCACCTTCACCACCGGGCCGCTGTCGATGGCCGGTTACATCGGCCTGCCGGCGCCGGGTTGCGAAGTGCGCCTGGTGCCGGTGGCCGGCAAGCTCGAAGGGCGTTTTCGCGGGCCGCACATCATGCCCGGCTACTGGCGCGCGGCGCAGCAGACCGCCGAGGTGTTCGACGCCCAGGGCTACTACTGCTCGGGGGATGCGCTCAAGCTCGCCGACCCCCAGGACCCGCAACTGGGGCTGATGTTCGACGGGCGCATCGCCGAGGATTTCAAGTTGTCGTCCGGGGTGTTTGTCAGCGTCGGCCCGCTGCGCAATCGCGCGGTGCTGGAAGGTTCGCCCTATGTCCAGGATCTGGTGGTGGCCGCGCCGGACCGTGAGTGCCTGGGGGCCCTGGTGTTCCCGCGCCTGTATGAATGCCGACGGCTTTCTGGCTTGCCCGCCGAGGCCAGCGATGCCCAGGTGCTGGCCAGCGCGCCGGTGCGCCAGTGGTTCGGCGACTGGTTGCAGCGCCTGAACCGCGAGGCCAGCGGCAATGCCAGCCGCCTGGAGTGGATCGCCCTGCAAGTGGAGCCAGCGTCCATCGACCGCGGGGAAATCACCGACAAGGGCTCGATCAACCAGCGCGCGGTGTTGCAGTGGCGCGCCGAACAGGTCGAGAACCTGTATCGCGGCCGCGAGCCGTCGATCCTGCGCGCCGGGCCCAAGCCATGAGTGGCGTCGGGCAGTACAGCGAGTTTGCCGATGTGGCGATCCTGGAGGCGTTGCGCACGCCCTGGGTCGACCTTGGCGGGGATCTGGCCGAGATCTCGCCGATCGATCTGGGGATCAAGGTCGGGCGCGAGGTTCTGCTGCGCGCCGGCATCGATGCCCGGGCGGTGGACAGCGTGCTGGCCGGGTCCATGGCCCAGGCCAGTTTCGACGCCTACCTGCTGCCCCGGCACATCGGCCTGTACAGCGGCGTCGGGCAGGCGGTGCCGGCCCTGGGGGTGCAGCGCATCTGCGCCACCGGTTTCGAGCTGCTGCGTCAGGCGGCTGAGCAACTGCGCGGCGAGGTGCAACTGGCGTTGTGCGTGGCCAGTGAATCGATGTCGCGCAACCCGATTGCCGCCTACACCCATCGCGGCGGCTTTCGCCTGGGGGCGGCGGTGCAGTTCAAGGACTTTTTATGGGAGGCGCTGTACGACCCGGCGCCGGGGCTGGACATGATCGCCACCGCCGACCATTTGGCGCGGCGTTATGGCCTGACCCGCGAAGCCGTGGATGAATACGCCCGTGCCAGCCACCAGCGGGCCCTGGCCGCCCAGGAGGCAGGTTGGTTCGCGGCGGAAATCGTCGCCGTGAGCCAGCAGACCTTCGAGCTCGACGGCTACCAAGCGCGCGGCATTCGCCTGCCGCGGGGTGTCGAGACGGTCAGCCAGGACAGCCATCCGCGCCCCAGCGAGCGGTTTGCCCTGGCGCGACTGCGGCCGATCCACGAGGGCGGGGTGCAGACCGCCGGCAACAGCTGCGCGGTGGTTGATGGCGCGGCGGCGGCCCTGGTCGGGCGGGCGTCGGCGTGCAAGGACAGGCCCCTGGCGCTGTTGCGGGCCAGCGCCGTGGTCGGGGTGGCGCCGGAGTGCATGGGCATTGGCCCGGCCCCGGCGATCCGCCTGCTCCTGCAGCGCAGCGGGCTGAGCCTTGGGCAGATCGACCGCATTGAAATCAACGAAGCCCAGGCGGCCCAGGTGCTGGCTGTGGCTCGCGAGCTGGAACTGGACAGTGATCGGCTGAATGCCCGGGGCGGCTCCCTGGCCCTGGGCCACCCGTTGGCCGCCAGCGGCCTGCGCCTGGTGCTGACCCTGGCCCGGCAACTGCGCGAGCACAACCTGCGCTACGGCATCGCCGCCGCCTGCGTGGGGGGCGGCCAGGGCATGGCGCTGCTGATCGAAAACCCGGCCTGGCGCGCCTGAGTTCCAGCGCCCGCCGCTCCCCGGCGGGCCTTTTTTTCCATCCGATGAGGTGTCCCCATGTGGAGCTACCAGGCGCCGCTGCGCGATATGCAATTTGTCCTTGAACACTGGCTGGAGGCGCCCGAAGCGTGGCGCCGGAACCCGGCGTTCGCGGCGCTGGACCTGCCCCTGGCGCTGCAGGTGCTGGAGGAGGCCGCGCGTTTCAGCCAGGGCGTGCTGGCCCCGCTGAACGCCAGTGGCGACCGCCAGGGCTGCCAGTGGGTGGACGGGCAGGTCAGCACCCCGCAGGGTTTTGCCCAGGCTTATCGGGCCTATGTCGAGGGCGGCTGGCCGGCCCTGGCCTGTGCCGAGGCCCTGGGTGGCCAGGGCCTGCCGCAGTTGCTGGACGCGGCGCTGCAAGAGATGCTCTACGCCAGCAACCATGCCTGGGCCATGTACACCGGCATCGCCCACGGCGCCTACCTGTGCCTCAAGACCCATGGCGCGCCCTGGCTCCAGGAGCGCTACTTGCCTGGGATCATCAGCGGCGCAAGCCTGCCCACCATGTGCCTGACCGAGCCCCAGGCCGGCAGTGATGTCGGCCTGCTGCGCTGTCGGGCCGAGCCGCAAGCCGATGGCAGCTATCGCCTGAGCGGCAGCAAGTTGTTCATCTCCGGTGGCGAGCACGACCTCACCGCCAACATCCTGCACCTGGTGCTGGCCCGGTTGCCGGACGCGCCCGAGGGCAGCCGGGGGATCTCGCTGTTCCTGGTGCCCAAGCGCCTGGAGCGGGGCCAGGACAACGGCGTGCGCTGCGACGGCATCGAGCACAAGATGGGCATCAAGGGCAGCGCCACCTGTGCCCTGGTGTTCGAGGCGGCCCAGGGCTGGTTGGTGGGTGAGGCCAATCGCGGTCTGGCGGCGATGTTCGTGATGATGAATTCGGCGCGCCTGCACGTTGGCCTGCAAGGCCTGGGGCATGTCGAAGCGGCCTGGCAGAACGCCCGGGACTACGCCGGCGAGCGCCAGCAGATGCGCGCGCCATTGCGGCCCGCCGGTGTCGCCGCCCAGGCCGCCGACCCGATTCGCTACCACCCGGCCATGCGCCGTGTGCTGCTGGAATTGCGCGCCACCAGCGAAGGCTTGCGGGCCATCGGCTACTGGGCCGCGCATCTGCTGGATCAGGCCGAGCATCACCCCGAACCGCGGGTCCGGCACCAGGCCGATCAGCTGGCGCAATTGCTGACGCCGATCATCAAGGCGTTCTTTACCGAGCAGGGCTTTCGCCAGGCCAGCAACGCCTTGCAGGTCTTCGGCGGCTACGGCTACGTCGCCGAGTTCGCCATCGAGCAGACCCTGCGCGACAGTCGCATCGCCATGATCTACGAAGGCAGCAACGAGATTCAGGCCAACGACCTGCTGTTGCGCAAGGTGCTGGGGGATGGCGGGCAGGGCTTCGCGCTGTTGCTTGAGCAACTGCGCGATGAGGCCGGGCAGGGCGCCGCCGTAGCCGAATGCGCGGGCTTTGCCCGGCCGTTGGCGGAGCTGGCCGAGGCGTTGCAGGCATTGGTGGCCGAGGTGCAACAGTGGGCGCTGGAGGATGCCGAGTACCCGTATCGCGCGGCGGGGGATTTTCTCGCCTTGTGTGGCCTGAGCCTGTTGGCGCTGGCCTGGGCCCGGGCGGCCCGGGTGTCGCGCAGGCTGCCCGAGAGCGACCCGCTGCGGGGGGCCAAGCTTGCGACGGCGAAGTTCTTTTTCAGCTACCTGTTGCCCCAGGTCGAACAGCGAATGACGGCGGTACGCAGCGCCCGGGCGGAGTTGGCCTTTATCTGAGGTGATGCAGGCTATTGGATCCAATATTGTGGCGAGGGAGCTTGCTCCCGCTGGGGTGCGCAGCGCCCCCCATCTGCGGCCTCCGAGCGTTTTCAGGCCCGGCGCGCCAGCAGTCTTTGCGCTGGCTGCACCATCGAACGGGAGCAGGCTCCCTCGCCACAGGCTTGCTTGGCAATGAGCCTGGTAGTGGGGCTCAGCGCGTGCCTGAACGGTGCTGGTCGATAATCGCCCGCTAATCCCGATGCCTTGTCGGGCACCTAAGCATTTGATCCCTATGGAAATTAACCCCGAGCATGGTGGGCCTGGGGCCCTTTGCTCAGCCATTTCAACCCGTTTCTCTCTTGTTATTGGATCCATTAGGCGTTTTATTGGCGGCCTGGCGATGGCAGGAGCCCTCCTGACCGTCCGTAATAAAAACAACAAAAAGGGTTTCGTCATGAATGTCTTATCGACGGCGTGCAGCCGCCTGGCTGGCGCGCGCTGGCTTTCTGCGTGCACAGGTTCGCTGGCTGTTGCGCTTCGGCTTGTAGCCGAATGGCAGGTGCGCCCATGAACCACGATCTCAAGCAACGGCTCGAACAGGGGCCGATGGGCGCCTTCCAGTGCCTGGCGATCGGCATCTGCATCGTCCTCAACATGATCGACGGCTTCGATGTGCTGGTGATGGCCTTCACCGCCGCCTCGGTGTCCGCCGAGTGGCAACTCAACGGTGCGCAGATCGGCCTGCTGCTCAGTGCCGGGTTGTTCGGCATGGCCGGCGGTTCGCTGTTTATCGCGCCCTGGGCCGACCGCTTCGGTCGCCGGCCACTGATTCTGGGCTGCCTGTTGCTGTCCGGTGTCGGCATGCTGCTTTCGGCCATCAGCCACAGCCCGTTGCAACTGGCGCTGTTGCGCGGCCTCACCGGGCTGGGCATCGGTGGCATCCTGGCCAGCAGCAACGTGATCGCCGCCGAATACGCCAGCCGCCGCTGGCGCGGGCTGGCGGTGAGCCTGCAATCCACCGGCTATGCCCTGGGGGCGACCCTGGGCGGTTTGCTGGCGGTGTGGCTGCTGAGCCATTGGGGCTGGCGCTCGGTGTTTGTGTTTGGTGGCATCGTCACCTTGCTGGTGATCCCCCTGGTGCTGCTCTGGCTCCCTGAATCCCTGGACTTTCTCCTGGCCCGGCGCCCGGCCGATGCGCTGTTGCGGGTCAATCGCCTGGCCCGGCGCCTGGGCCACCCGCCGCTGGCGCGGTTGCCCGCCGCGGCGCTGCGCGAGGAGGGCGCCGGCAGCGGCTTCGGCCAGCTGTTTGCCGGGCCGATGCGGCGCACCACGCTGCTGATCTGGCTGCTGTTTTTCCTGGTGATGTTCGGCTTCTACTTCGTCATGAGCTGGACCCCGAAACTGCTGGTGGCCGCCGGGCTTTCGGCGCAGCAGGGGATCACCGGCGGGGTGCTGCTGAGTGTCGGCGGGATCTTCGGCGCGGCGCTGATCGGCGGCTTGTCTTCGCGCTGGCCGCTGACCCGGGTGCTGTCGCTGTTCATGCTGCTCACCGCCGGGCTCCTGGTGCTGTTTGTCGGCAGTGCCTCGTCGATTGCCGCGGCCCTGGGCCTGGGGCTACTGATCGGGCTGTTCGCCAACGGCTGCGTGGCCGGGCTCTACGCCTTGTCGCCGGCGGTCTACGACGCTTCGGTGCGGGCGACCGGGGTCGGTTGGGGAATTGGCATCGGGCGCATTGGCGCGATTGTCTCGCCCACGGTGGCCGGGGTGCTGCTGGATGCCGGCTGGCAGCCGCTGCACCTGTACGGGGTGTTTGCCGTGGTGTTCGTGCTGGCGGCGGCTTGCCTGTTGTTGCTGCGCCCGGCGCCGCAGAGGCAGGCGGCCCTGGCCTAGGGCCGCGGAGCTGGAGGCGCCTGCGGGCGCCGCTTCAAGACTGGCCGTCGATGATCGCCGCGGCCACGGTCTGGCGGAACCAGGTCAGGGCGGCGGAGCTGTCGCTGTTGGGGTGCCAGTGCAGGGACACCTCGAACTCCCCCACGGGGAACGGCAGTTCCAATTGCCGCAGGCCGCCTTCGAGGGTGAACAGGCGGGCGATCTGCGCCGGCAGCACCGCCAGCAGGTCGGTGCCGGGCAGGACCTTGGGCAGCACCGAGAAGTGCGGCACCTGCAGGCTGATGCGGCGCTTGGCGTTCATCTGCTTGAGCACGTCCTCGACGTTGCCGTGGCCGCTGGTGCGGGTCACGGCGATGTGCCGCTCGGCGAGGAACTGTTCCAGGCTCAGGTGCTGGCCGATGCGCGGGTGGCGGTCGCTGAGCAGGCACACGTAGCGCTCGCGGATCAGTACCTGGCTGCGGGTGCCGGTCAGG
Organism: Pseudomonas saponiphila; assembly: GCF_900105185.1. Lineage (NCBI taxonomy): Bacteria > Pseudomonadati > Pseudomonadota > Gammaproteobacteria > Pseudomonadales > Pseudomonadaceae > Pseudomonas > Pseudomonas saponiphila. Next base: position 2,733,988 of record NZ_FNTJ01000001.1, read on the forward strand.
GGCTTGCGGCAGATCAGCGCGTCGACCTTGGCGCTGCCGAGCCATTCGCCGGCCTGATCCACCTGCAGCGGCAGGACTTCGACTTCGGCCTCCGGTGCCTGCTGGTTCAGGCGCGCCAGGATCAGCGGCAGAAAGCCCATTTCGCCGAGATCCGAGAGGGCGATGCGAAAGCGCCGCTCGGTGGTCGCCGGGTCGAAGCGCCGGGTGCTGTGTACGGTGTTTTCGATCCGCGTCAGGGATTCGCGCAGCGGCGGGTACAGCTCATCGGCCAGTTGGCTGGGCTGGATGCCGTCGCGGCTGCGGCTGAACAGACCGTCGTCGAACAGCTCCCGCAGCCGCGCCAGGGCGTAGCTGACCGAGGGCTGGGTGACGAACAGGCGCTCGGCGGCCAGGGTCACGCTGCGGGCTTCGTAGAGGGTGACGAAGGTGCGGATCAGGTTCAGATCGATGTGGCTCATGGTGCCTCATGGATATAGATGGATCTTATTTTAGATAGAAATAGTATCGATTTGATCAATTTCGGTGCGGCTGCAAGAGTACCCCAAATTCTAAAAAGCAGCGGCCAAGGTCCTTATGAAAACCGTCCATAGCGCTTCCTATGACATCCTCCGGCAACACGGCCTGACCACGGTGTTTGGCAACCCGGGTTCCAACGAACTGCCCTTTCTCAAGTGCTTTCCCGAAGACTTCCGCTACATCCTCGGCCTGCATGAAGGCGCGGTGGTCGGCATGGCCGACGGCTTCGCCCTGGCCAGCGGCCAGCCGGCCTTCGTCAACCTGCATGCGGCGGCCGGCACCGGCAACGGCATGGGCGCTTTGACCAATGCCTGGTACTCCCACAGCCCGCTGGTGATCACCGCCGGCCAGCAGGTGCGCTCGATGATCGGCGTCGAGGCCATGCTGGCCAACGTCGATGCGCCGCAGTTGCCCAAGCCGCTGGTCAAGTGGAGCCATGAACCGGCTTGCGCCGAGGATGTGCCCCGAGCCTTGAGCCAGGCCATCCACATGGCCAGCCAGGCGCCCAAGGGCCCGGTGTACCTGTCGATTCCCTATGACGATTGGGCCCGTCCGGCGCCGGCCGGGGTCGAGCATCTGGCCCGGCGCCGGGTGGCCAGCGCCGGGTTGCCCACGGCGGCGCAATTGCGCGATCTGGCGCAGCGTCTGGTGGCGGCGCGCAACCCGGTGCTGGTGCTGGGGCCGGATGTGGATGGCAGCCAGAGCAACCATCTGGCGGTGCAACTGGCGGAAAGACTCGGCATGCCGGCCTGGGTCGCGCCGTCCGCCTCCCGTTGCCCGTTCCCGACCCGCCACCCGAGCTTTCGCGGGGTGCTGCCGGCGGCCATTGCCGGCATCAGCCGCTGCCTGGCGGAGCATGATCTGATCCTGGTGGTGGGTGCCCCGGTGTTCCGTTATCACCAGTTCGCCCCGGGGGACTACCTGCCCGAGGGTACCGAGCTGCTGCACATCACTTGCGACCCTGGCGAAGCGGCGCGCGCGCCGATGGGCGATGCGCTGGTGGGGGACATCGCCGAAACCTTGCAGGCCCTGGTCGGGGCGCTGCCGGAGTGCGACCGGCCACAGCCGGCGGCCTTGCCGGCACCGGCGCCGGAGGAGGAAAGCGGCGGCCTGCTGCGCCCGGAAACCGTGTTCGATGTGATCAACGAGCTGGCGCCCAAGGACGCGATCTATGTCAAGGAATCCACCTCCACCGTCGGCGCCTTCTGGCAGCGGGTGGAGATGCGCGAGCCCGGCAGCTACTACTTCCCGGCGGCTGGCGGCCTGGGCTTCGGCCTGCCGGCGGCGGTGGGGGTGCAACTGGCCCGGCCCGAGCGGCGGGTGATCGGGATCATCGGCGACGGCTCGGCCAACTACGGCATCACCGCGTTGTGGACCGCCGCCCAGTACCAGATCCCGGTGGTATTCATCATTCTCAAGAACGGCACTTACGGCGCCTTGCGCTGGTTCGCCGAGGTCCTGCAGGTCGATGACGCGCCGGGACTGGACGTGCCCGGCCTGGACTTCTGTGCCATCGGCCGCGGCTATGGCGTGCACTCGGTGCAGGCCAACACCCGCGAGGAATTTGCCGAGGCCCTGGGCATGGCCCTGGCGGGCCAGCGCCCGGTACTGATTGAGGTGCCGACCCTGACCATCGAACCCTGAAGACCGCCTTGTCGCCGGGCCTGGCGACAAGGCCTTGCCAACCGCAACCTGCGGACTCACCAGAAGAATAAAAAGAGGTGGCTATGAACACGACTTCGGTTACAGCAGCGATCGATCATGCGCCCCAACCGGCGCGTTCGACTTCCAACCACGCCGATATCGGCACCTTGCTCGACCATGGCCCCTTCACCGGCATGCAGAAGCTGGTGGTGCTCCTGGCCGCGCTGTCCATCGTCATGGACGGCTTTGACGGCCAACTGATCGGGTTCGCCATTCCGCTGATGATCAAGGAGTGGGGCATCACCCGCGAGGCGTTCGCCCCGGCGGTGGCGGCCGGGCTCATCGGCATGGGCATCGGCAGCGCTTGTGCCGGGCTGTTCGCCGACCGTTTCGGCCGGCGCATGGCGGTCATCGCCAGCGTGTTCGTGTTCGGCGCGGCCACCTGCGCCATTGGCCTGGCGCCCAATGCGCTGGCGGTGGCGGTGCTGCGCTTTATCGCCGGGCTGGGCATCGGTGGCGCGCTGCCCAGCGCGACCACGGTGACCGCTGAATTCACCCCGGCGCGGCGGCGCACCCTGGCGGTGACCGCGACCATTGTCTGCGTGCCCCTGGGCGGAATGCTGGCGGGGTTGTTCGCGTCCCAGGTGTTGCCGCTGTATGGCTGGCGCACCCTGTTCTTCATCGGTGGCAGCCTGCCCATGGTGCTGGGGCTGGTGTTGCTGGCGACGTTGCCGGAGTCGCCGCGTTTTCTGGCGCGTCGACCGCAGCGCTGGGTCGAGTTGAACGCCTTGCTGGGGCGCATGGGACGGCCCATGGCCCCAGGGGTGAGCTACAGCGATGCCCTGGAGCAGCAGAGCGAGAAGCAGGGCGGTTTCCGCGCCTTGTTCGCCCGGGGCTACGGTCGCGACACCCTGGCCCTCTGGGTGGCCTTCTTCATGTGCCTGACCGCGGTCTACAGCGCCTTCAGCTGGCTGCCGACCATGCTCCTGGCCGAGGGCCTGGAGCTGGCGGTGGCCGGGTCCGGGTTGACCGCCTACAACCTCGGCGGGGTCATCGGCGCGCTGGTCTGTGCGCTGGCCATCACCCGTTGGGGCTCGTTCTGGCCGTTGCTGATCTGCTGTGCCGGCGGCGCGGCCAGCGCCTTTGCGTTGCAGGGGGTGGATATCCATCAGCACACCGGTTTGCTGATCTTCGGCTTCGGCGTGCACGGCCTGTTCGTCAATGCGGTGCAGTCCACCATGTACGCGCTGTGCGCCTTCATCTACCCCACCGGCGTGCGCGCCACCGGCACCGCTTCGGCCCTGGCCTTCGGGCGCCTGGGGGCAATTCTCAGTGCTTTCGCCGGCGCCCTGGTGATCACCCGCGGCGGCGCCGTGGGCTACCTGACGCTACTGGGCTCGGTGATGCTCATGGCCTTGCTCGCGCTGCTGATCGTGCGCCGGCACATCCCCCGGCGCCTGCCGGGCCAGGCAGCAACGCAGTCCTTGAAACGGCCAGTCAATCAGGAGGTTCGATGAACATCACCATTCTCGGCGCGGGCGCCATGGGTTCGCTGTTTGGCGGCCTGCTGGCGGAAAGCGGGCAGCAGGTGACGCTGCTGGACATCAATGACGCGCATCTGGCGGCCATCCAGCGCGACGGCCTGTTGCTGGCCACCGACCACGGTGAGCGGCGCATCAGGGGGCTGAACGCCTGTCGCCCGGAACAGGCCAGCGGGCACCCGGAGCTGTTGCTGGTGTTCACCAAGACCCTGCACACCGACAGCGCCTTGCGCAGCGTGGCCGGGCATATCGCCGGGCACACCCGGGTGCTGACCCTGCAGAACGGCCTGGGCAACGCCGAGGCCCTGTCGCGGCATGTGGCCCCGCAGCAGGTGTTGATCGGCATGACCAACTGGCCGGCCGATCTGCTCGGCCCGGGGCAGGTCCATTCCCATGGCCAGGGCATGGTCCGGGTGCTGGCCCTCGACGAGGCCGAGCGCCAGGCCAGCGCTGAAGTGGCGGCGGTGCTGGACGCGGCCGGGCTCAACTGCGCGGTAGACCCCGAGGTCTGGACCTCGATCTGGAAGAAGGTCGCCTTCAACGCGGCGCTGAACAGCCTGTGCGCGGCCACCGGCTGCACCGTGGGTCAGTTGGGCGCGGCGCCGGAAGGCGTGGCGCTGGCCCGGGCCATCGTCATGGAGGTGGTGGCTGTGGCTGGCTCCCAGGGGATAGTGCTGGATGCCCAGCGCTGCCTGGACAGCGTGGCCTTTGCCATGGACAACCATCGCGGCCACAAGCCCTCGATGCTGCAGGACGTGCTGGCCGGACGGCCCACGGAGATCGGCGCGATCAATGGCCAGGTCGTGGCCCGGGCGCGGGAGGCGGGGGTGGCGGTGCCCCATACCGAAACCCTGCTTGGCCTGCTGCGGCTGATCGAACAACGCGCTGCCGTGTAGGAGCCGGCTTGCCGGCGAAGAGGGCGTTGGGGTTGGTGTTGTTCTGGCGGGCGTCTTCGCTGGCGAGCCAGCTCCTACACGAGCCGGCGCCGGCGGTTTTGCGGGGGATGTATCGGTTTATGAATGCTGTTCCATGAGGAGATTGTTCATGAGTGAAACCAACGCGGTCTATCGCGACCTGCATCTGCAACCCATCGCCGGGCAGTGGCGTGCCGGAGCCGCCGGCAAGACCCTGGCGGTGACCAATCCGTTCGATGGCGCGCTGTTGCTGGAAGTGGCCCAGGCCAACCGCAGCGACCTGGATGCGGCTTATGCCAAGGCCGCCCAGGTGCAGCCGGAGTGGGCGGCCCTGGGGCCGTCGCAGCGGGCGGCGGTGCTGCACCGGGCGGTGGCGATTTTCGATCGGCGCCAGGAGGAAATCGTCGACTGGATCATCCGCGAATCCGGCAGCACGCGGATCAAGGCCCTGGCCGAGTGGGGCGCGGCGCGGGCCATTACCCTGGAGTCGGCGTCGTTCCCGGCGCGGGTTCACGGGCGGATTGTCGAGTCCGATGTGCCGGGCAAGGAAAGCCGGGTCTACCGCAGTGCCCTGGGGGTGGTGGGGGTGATCAGCCCGTGGAACTTTCCGCTGCACCTGACCCAGCGTTCCATCGCCCCGGCCCTGGCCCTGGGCAACGCGGTGGTGGTCAAGCCGGCCAGCGATACCCCGGTGTGCGGCGGCCTGTTGCTGGCCAGGATCTTCGAGGAAGCGGGGTTGCCCGCGGGGCTGTTCAGCGTGGTGGTGGGGGCCGGCAGCGAGATCGGCGATGCCTTTGTCGAGCACCCGGTGCCGGCGTTGATCACCTTCACCGGCTCGACCCCGGTGGGGCGCGGTATCGGCCGTATCGCCAGTGGTGGCGAGCATCTCAAGCACGTGGCCCTGGAGCTGGGGGGCAACAGCCCGTTCGTGGTGCTCGACGATGTCGACCTGGAGCAGGCGGTGAATGCCGCGGTGTTTGGCAAGTTCCTGCACCAGGGGCAGATCTGCATGGCGATCAACCGGATCATCGTCGACGAGCGCCTCTACGAGGCCTTTGCCCAGCGCTTCGTGGCCCGGGTCAAGCAGCTCAAGGTGGGCGATCCGCAAGCGTTGGATACGGTGATCGGCCCGGTGATCAACACCCGTCAGTTGCAGGGCCTGCAGGACAAGATCGCCCTGGCCCGCGAGCAGGGCGCCGAGCCGCTGTACGAGGGCGGGGTGAACGGCAATCTGCTGGCGCCCCATGTCTACGGCGAGGTGCGGGCCGACATGGACCTGGCACGCCATGAAATCTTCGGCCCGCTGGTGGGGCTGCTGCGCGCCCGGGACGAAGCCCACGCCCTGGAGCTGGCCAATGCCAGCGAGTTCGGCCTGTCCAGCGCGGTGTTCACTGGCAGCCTGGAGCGCGGAGTGAACTTCGCCCGCCAGGTGCGCGCGGGCATGACCCACATCAACGATGTGCCGGTGAACGATGAGGCCAACGCGCCTTTCGGCGGCGAGAAGAACTCCGGGCTGGGGCGCTTCAACGGCGACTGGGCGATCGACGAGTTCACCCGCGACCACTGGATCAGCGTGCAACACCGGCCGCGTCAGTATCCCTTCTGACGGGCTGACCTGAGCCCCCCGGCCGCCCTGGCCGGGTTTTTACGCAGCCGAGAATGGACGGGCCGTCTCCGGCCTGTCGGGGCACGGCTGCGTCCATGAAAAACGGAGAACAATAATAATGAACAGTCGTCATCCGATGCTCTGCCGCTCCCTGGTTGGGGCTTGTGTGTCCGTGGCCCTGTGTGCCCCCTCCTGGGCTGGCGACGACAGCGGTTTCTTCGAGGGCAGCAGGACCGACCTGCTGCTGCGTAACTATTACTTCAACCGGGATTTTCGCGACCACGACGGGCCCAAGGGGCAAATCGAGGAGTGGGCCCAGGGCTTCATCCTCAAGTTCAGTTCCGGCTACACCCCGGGCACTGTGGGTGTTGGCCTGGATGCCATCGGCCTGTTCGGCCTCAAGCTCGACAGCAGCCGCCAGGTCAGCGGTTCGGAGTTGCTGCCGGTGCATGACGACGGTCGCGCGGCGGACAATTTCGGCCGGGCCGGGGTGGCGTTGAAGGCGCGGATTTCCGCCACCGAATTCAAGCTCGGCGAACTGCTGCCGGATTTGCCGCTGCTGCGTTATGACGATGGCCGCCTGCTGCCGCAGACATTTCGCGGGGCCATGCTGGTGTCCCGCGAGATCGACGGCCTGGGCCTGCAGGCCGGGCAGTACCGGGCCGTGAGCCTGCGCAACTCGTCGGACATGCAGGACCTTGCGGCCTGGGCCGCGCCGGGGGTGAAGTCCGATGGCTTCAACTACGTGGGCGCCGACTACCGCTTCAACCAGCAACGCACTCTGCTCGGGCTCTGGCATGCGCAACTGCAGGACATCTACCGCCAGAGCTATTTCAACCTGCAGCACAAGCAGCCGCTGGGCGACTGGGTGCTGGGGGGCAACCTGGGCTACTTCATCGACCGCGACGATGGCAGCGCGCGCATCGGCCGGGTCGACAGCCACACCGCCTATGCTCTGTTTTCCGCCGCGCGGGCCGGGCACACGCTGTACCTGGGGTTGCAGAAGGTCAGCGGCGACAGCCCCTGGATGTCGGTCTACGGCAGCAGCGGCCGGACCCTGGGCAACGATATGTTCAACGGTAACTTCAGCAACGCCGGCGAGCGTTCCTGGCAGCTGCGCTACGACTATGATTTTGCCGCTGCCGGGGTTCCCGGACTGCTGGCCATGGTGCGTTACGGGCGTGGCGACAACGCCACCACCAAGGTCGGCAAGGATGGCCATGAGTGGGAGCGCGATAGCGAGATCGGCTACACGCTGCAGAGCGGCAGCCTGAAGAACCTCAGCCTGCGGCTGAACAACGCCACCACCCGGCGCAGCTTCAACCGCGACTTCGACCAGACCCGGCTGATCGTCAGCTACCCGCTGTCGCTGTGACGAGCCTGTAGCCGCTGCCGCAGGCGGCGAACGGCTTGGGCGGCATTCCGACGCAGCAGGCGCGGCGATTCCAAGGGCGCGAGAAGTTCGGCGGGAGATCGTCAGGCAAGGTCCTGCCGACCTTGGCGCAGCTTCGCGGGTTCGGCAGCGGCTGCAAGTGTTGTCGGGGGGCGTGTTGTGGCAGGCCTTGCGTTACTATGGCCGCCCACCTTTTTTCAGGAAGCTGCCCGGATGAGCAAACCCGGTCAAACGGTGCTGATCGCGCTGCGCAAGATGATCGCCTCGGGCGAGCTGGCGGCAGGCGAGCGCTTGATGGAAGTGCCGACCGCCGAACGCTTCGGGGTGTCGCGCATGCCGGTGCGCATGGCCTTTCGCACCCTGGAGCAGGAAGGCCTGCTGGTGCGTTTCGGCGGTCGCGGTTTTCAGGTGCGTTCGGTCAGCGCCCAGGACATTGCCGGGGCGGTGGAGGTGCGCGGGGTGCTGGAAGGCCTGGCGGCGCGCCAGACCGCCGAACGCGGGCTGTCGGCCGAGGGTCGGGCGATGCTCGAACGTTGCCTGGTCGAGGGCGATGCGCTGTTCGACAAGGGCTATGTCAACGAAGAAGACCTTGAGGTCTATCACGACCTCAACATGCGTTTTCACCAGGTGATCGTGGCAGGCAGCGGCAACCCGGCGATCGCCGATGCCCTGGCGCGCAACGACCATCTGCCGTTCGCCTCGGTCACCGCCCTGGCGGTGGACCGCCAGGACATGGCCCGGGAATACCGGCGCTTCAACTACGCCCACATGCAGCATCATTCGGTGTTCGACGCCCTGGTCAACGGCCAGGGCGCGCGGGCTGAAGCGCTGATGCGCGAGCATGCCAACGCCACCTTGCGCTACGCCGAGATCTTCGGCTCGGCAGTGGCCGATGAGCGCATGAAGCTGATCCTGCCCGCGCCGTGAGTGGCGCTAGAGGTCGAGCACCAGCAACGGGGTCTTGGCCCGGGAGCAGCAGGGCGTGAACTGATCGTTGCACGCCTGTTCTTCCTCGGTGAGGAACAGGTCGCGGTGCTCCGGCACCCCTTCCAGCACCCGGGTCAGGCAGGTGCCGCAGATCCCTTGTTCGCAGGAAATCGCGACCTCGATGCCCTGGTCCTGCAGCACCTGGATCACGCTGCGATCGGCCGGCACCTGGAATACCTGGCCGCTGCTGGCCAGTTTGACCGCGAAGCTGCCATCGCTGCCGTGGTCCACGGGCGCGGCGCTGAAGTACTCGCGGTGCAGGCATTGTTCCTTCCAGCCCAGGGCTCGGGCGCTGTCCAGCACGTGCTGCATGAAGCCGCCGGGGCCGCAGACATACAGGTGCAGATCATCCGCTGGCGCGGCCAGGGCGTGTGCGATATCCAGGGCCGTTTCGGGCTGTTGGTCGAAATGCAGGCTGACCCGCTCGGCGAACGGCGATTGCTGCAGGCGCGGGACAAAGGCTGCGCGCTCGGCCGAACGGGCGCAGTAGTGCAACTGGAAATCCGCGCCGTTGTGGGCCAGCTGCTCGGCCATGCTGAGGATCGGGGTGATGCCGATGCCGCCGGCGAACAGCAGGCTGCGCCGCGCGCCGGGGGCCAGGGCGAACAGGTTGCGCGGCTCGCTGATGCGTAGGCGCGCGCCCACTTCCAGCTCTTGGTGCAGGCTGCTTGAGCCGCCTCGCGAGGCAGGATCCTTGAGCACGCCGATCAGGTAGCGGTGGCGTTCCTCGGGGTGATTGCACAGTGAATATTGGCGCACCAGGCCGTTGGCCAGGTGCACGTCGATATGGGCGCCGGCACTGAAGGCGGGCAGGGGGCTTGCGTCGGCCGCGGCCAGTTCGAAGCTGCAGATGTCCAGGGCTTCGCTGTGGCGCGCGACCACCAGTACGTCGATCATCATCGGTCCTCGCCAGCGGCCGCGTTCGGGCCGGCTGGCTGTCGGGTTCGGGGGGGTTAACGGCTTGCGGCGATCAACGCTTCCCGGGGCTCGCGCTCCTGGGCGATCAGGCGTTCCAGCACGCGCCGCGACTGCACGCCGCCGGCGTCGATATTCAACTTGAGCAGGCTGCGCTGGGGTTGGGCGAGCAGGTTCTGCTGCTGGCGTTCGAGCATCTCCAGGTCTTCGCTGAAGATCTTGCCCTGGCCTTCGCGGATGCTGGCGGTGAGGGCCTGGTCCTGGGGGTTGAAGTTGCGCGCCATGCCCCAGAAGTACCAGATCGAGGTGTCGCTTTCGGGGGTGATGAAATCCACCACGATGCTCGATGCCTTGAAGGCCGCGGGGGCGTCGTAGCCACCGTGGCCGGCGTGGGCCACGCCGACTTCGATCAGCACATGGCTGGGCGGGGTGAAGCGGCAGATCTGCCAGCGGTCCACCGGCACGTCGTCGGCCAGTTGGTTGCCGCGCAGGGCCATGCGCCAGAACGGCGGCGGCATGACGTTGTGCATGTGCCGGGCGGTGACCACTTGATCGCCGTCCACCGTGGTCTGCGGCGGTGCCTCGTCGATTTCCTTCTGGCCGATGCTGGAGGCGTGGACGTAGGTTTCGTGGGTCAGGTCCATCAGGTTATCGATCATCAGCCGGTAGTCGCACTGGATGTGGAACAGCCCGCCGCCGTAGGCCCACTCTTGGTTGTCGGCCCATTCCAGATGATGGATCAGCGCCGGGTCGGCCAGGGCCTGATCGCCGGGCCAGACCCAGATGAAACCGTAGCGCTCGACCGCGGCGAAGGTCTTGTTGCAGGGAAAGCCGCGTACCCGCTGGCCGGGCATTTCCACGGTCTTGCCGTCGCAACCCATCACCAGGCCGTGGTAGCCGCACACCAGGTTGCCGTTCTCGACATAACCCAGCGACAGCGGGGCGCCGCGATGGGGGCAGAAGTCCTCGACGGCGGCTACCCGGCCTTCGTGGGCGCGATAGAACACCATTCGTTCGCCGCAGATCTGCCGGCCCAGGGGCTTGCCCTGTAGTTCATCGGGGGTGCAGGCAACGTACCAGGCATTCTTGGGGTACATGACGTCTCTCCAGGCGTTTGTTGTTTTTATTTAATGGATCCATTAAATGGCTCGTGCTCTGGAGGTGTCAAACAAAAGCGCGGATTTAGTGTTCGATAATCGGCTATTTTGGAGGTTTAAGAGAATTATGGATCCATTGGGGCGGTTTTATGGATCCGTTGAGCGCGAGTCAGCGCACCATCCGCGTCAGGGCGGGGGCGTGGCTGCGAGGCCGGGCCAGGAGGGCGCAGCGCCAGGGTCGGGAACCTGGCGGCTGCGGTGGCGGGGGGGATGGGGGCGGCGATCAGCGCCGTTGCAGGCTGTCTTGCAGGCGCTGGATGCCTTCTTCGAGCAAAGCCCGCGGGCAGCCGAAGTTCAGGCGCACGAACTGCCCGCAGTCGTCGCCGAACTCCAGCCCGGCGCTGAGGCCGACCTTGGCTTCCTTGAGGAAGAAGGCGTAGGGGTCGGCAAGGCCCAGGGCGCTGCAATCGAGCCAGGCCAGAAAAGTGCCCTGGGGGGCGTGCATGCGGATGCCCGGCAGGCGGGTCTGCACCGCGTGCAGCAGGTAGTCGCGGTTGCCTTGCAGGTAGCCGAGCAGCGCCTGCAGCCAGGGGCCACCGTGGGTCAGGGCGGCCAGGGTCGCTTCCAGGCCCAGGGGGCTGACGCTGTCCACCATGCCGGCGCGGGCGCTGTTGAAGGCCAGGCGGGTGGCCGGGTCCTGGACGATGGCGAAGCAGGTCTTCATCCCGGCGATGTTGTAGGCCTTGCTGGCCGACATCAGGGTGATGGTGCGGCGGGCGATTTCCGGGCTCAGGGACGCGGTGGGGATGTGCCGGCGGCCGTCGAAGCACAGTTCGGCATGGATCTCGTCGGAAATGATCAGCGCCCCTTGTTCCAGGCAGGCGTTGGCCACCGCCTGCAGCTCTTCCCGGGGGAAGACCTTGCCCAGCGGGTTGTGCGGGTTGCTCAGGAGCATCGCGCCGGCGCCTTGCAGGGCCTGGCGCAGCGCATTCATCGGGGTGTCGTAGGTGCCCTCGGCGTTGAGCTGGAACGGCACTTCGACCTTGTCCAGGCCCCAGTTGCCAGGGGCCAGGCGCAGCGGGCGATAGTTGGGGGTTTGCACCACCACCGATTGCCCGGGTTTGACGAAGGCGTGCAGGGCCATGTTGAAGCCGGGCTCGACCCCGGGAAGGAAAATCAGCTCGTCGGGCTGCACGCGCCAGGCGTACTTGTCCCAGAGGTCGGCGACCACCGCATCGCGCAATTCGTCGCTGGCCACGCTGTAGCCCAGCAGCGGGTGTTCCAGGCGCTGGCGCAAGGCCTGGAGGATGCCGTCGGCCACGGCGAAATCCATGTCGGCCACCCACATCGGCAGGACATCCTCGGGGTAGCGGCTCCATTTGGTGCTGCCGGTGCCATGGCGGGGGTGCAGGGTATCGAAATCGAAGCTCATGAACGGCTCTCGTCGCCGGGGAAAGGTAGCGCGGATTCTAGCGCTTCCTGAGGTATTCGACAGGGAATGCCGAGGCCGGCGTGCCTTTCGCTCAAAGGGGCGCGCAACCGTTCGTGGGGAGCGAGGTGCGGCGCTAGCAAGTCCGGGCGGCTGTTTATTCAAACAGGGATATTTGTCGGGCAAATGTTTCGGTTTTTAGCGGTTTTTGGTGAATCTTGCCTGTGGTGTTTTTTAAGGTATTTCTTAGGTCGTGTGTTTACTCGCTGTTATATGGTGTGGCGGTTGTCATGGGTCTTGTGTGCCAGGCAACACGGTGTGGCTGCGTAAAAAACCAATAAAAAGGAGCAGGACGATGAAACTCGAAAATGGAATTCGCTACCGTGATTTTTCCGTCCCCTATCTGGTGGATGAAACACTTCGCGAGGGTATTGAACGCACTGCCTTTCCCATTACGGTGGACGCCAAGTTATCCATCCTCAAGTCCATGGTCGAGGCCGGCCTGCGGGATTTCGTGGTGGGCTGCGGACCGGAGGAGCCGCTGGTCTGGGACCGGTTGCACCGGGCACGGCAAGCCGGCGAATTGCCGGCCGATACCCAGGCCACGTTCATCGTCCTGTTGAACTGCTGGGAAACCGCCTTGGCTTATTTCAAGGCCCGGGCTCATCGACGGGAATGGATTGCCGACACCGTCTTCAGCTTCGGCATGATCACCTACAGGCAGAACGATCGTGAGTTCGAGCGTGCAATCCAGGCGTTTCGCGACATCGGCGCCGTCAAGTTCAAGGCCAGTGTGCTCAACAACTTCCGCAACGGGGTGTGCGAGCAGCGCTATGCCGAGATCTGCCGGCAGATCGACTGGGCCGTCAACCTGGGTGTGGAGATCATTCGCATCAACGACTCCGTGGGCTCGCTGCAGCCCCATGTGACCCGCTGGTTGTGCTCGAAGCTGGTGGCGGATTACCCGCGCCTGGTGTTCTGCCTGCACGCCCATAACGACAACGGGCTGGCCCTGGCCAATACCATGCAGGCGATCCAATGCGGCTTTCAGATGGTTGAAGGGGCCTTGGCCGGATTTGGCAACCGCTCCGGAATCGCCCCGCTGGAACAAGTCGTGAAGTTGTGTCGGGACAACAATATAAAGTTGGGCGCGCACCCGTTGGAACTGGACAAGTTGATCGAAGCCGCTCGTTATTGTGAGGAAAAGTTCCTGCAGTTGCCTGGTATCTATCGTCCGGTAAGTGGCAAGTTTGAAACACTTTCCAATTACGGTGTCTTGAATATTCCGGACTTTCTGGAAACTCAGGATGAGAACGCTTACTTCGTCAATTATGTAGGCCTGCATCCACAGACCCTCCGCCAGGCCCTGGCCGATTATTCATCGCTAAGTACCCCTGTTGCCGAGATTGCGGATGAGGAGCTTTGGCCTATCGTCGAAAGCCTGAAAGAGGAAATGCGCGCCTCGATGGCGGATATCGAAGTCCGTTATCAGCACGCGCTGGACGGGGTGATGGAGTTCTATCGTTCCTGTACCTACAGCCCGATGCATCTGGCCCGCTATGCCGAGCGCCAGCTCCGTCAGGAGCAATCGGCCCATGGATAAGGTCTTCACGGTGGTGATGCCGCTGTTTGCGATGATTTTTGCCGGCTACTGGATAGTGCGGCTGGAGGTGATCGGCACGGAAACAGTCAAGGGCCTGGTGGGGGTGGTGTTCTGGTTGTTCCTGCCGTGCTTCATCTTCATCAAGACCCTTGGCACCCGGGAGCATGGCGAGCTGGATTGGGCCTTGCTCGGCGCCTATTACCTGGCCTGTCTGGTGACCTTCATGATCGCCGCCGTGGGTGGTCGGCTGATCTGGGGCGGCAACGCGCGGGTGGCCGGCCTGCGCGGGCTGACGTCCATCTCCGGGGTGGTGGGGTACATGGGGTTGCCCTTGATGGTCATGGCGTTTGGCGATGAAGCGGCGCTGCCCACGCTGATGATCACCATGGCCGACAACCTGGTGATCCTGGCCGGAGGCGCGTTGATCATGGAGCTCACCGAACCGCGCGAGGCGCAGGACAAGCCGGATCTGGTCCGTGTGCTGCTGACCACCGGCAAGTCGATCATCAGCAACCCGCTGATTCTGGCGGTGGCGCTGGCGGCGCTGTGCATTGCCTTGCAGTGGCAGTTGCCCAGCCCGCTGCAGATCTTCGCCACGCAGATGACCAACGCCACCGGCCCCCTGGCGCTGGTGGCCCTGGGCGCGGCCTTTGCCGTGCATCGCAGGCAGAACCTGATCAAGGGCGACTCTCTGGCCTTGGCGCTGTTGAAGGTGGTGCTGTTGCCGGTGTTGGTGTTCGTCTCCGCCCGCTATGGTTTTGGCCTCGGCGATTTTCTGGTCAAGATCGCGGTGATCATGGCGGCGCTGCCGGTGGCGGTGAACGTCTTTATCCTGGCCTCGCGCTACAAGACCTACGAGACCGAGGTGTCCAGCAGCATGCTGCTCTCGGCGGTGATGGGCATCGGGGTGATCTCGGGGTTGCTGGTGGTGCTGGATTGAGCAGCGCCTTCCTTTGTCCGTGAGTGGTTAAAACGCCCCGCCCGGGTGATGCCCTGGCGGGGTTTGTGTCGTTGCTCCGGCGGACTTGCTTGTCCGTCCAGGCACGCCGTTCAGTGCGCGTACTCCCTTCGTCGATCTCGGGCCGAGTCTGCCGTCTAGGCAGCTTTTCCCTTGCCTGTGCCTCAGAAAAACCTCGTTTCGCAATGCGCCGGGTTAGGCAAACAATGAACCCCTGCATACGCCTGCCCGACTGCCCGGTGCGTTGTGGCGATGCACTGCCGATCGATTTGTTCTTCCTACAAAAACAACAGGGAGCAAGCGATGAACCGCCATTCGAGCAAGACCGCGTCCGGCGACCCTGGACCGGTCGCAAACAGATCAAGCGAACGGGGCCGAAGAGCCCGCAACGGTAGCCATCCGGCTGCGCAACCCAGGCTGCGCCAGTCCGTGTACCGCTGACCAAGACTCGTCGTGCCCGGTGCTGTACCGCCCGTGAATACGGTCGCTTCCAGGCTTCTGCTGTGCAGGTTCGTGCGGGCGAGCCGGCTTTCTTGAGGAAGGGTTTCATGTCCAACACCTTGCGTTTCGGCGTTGCATTGTCGTGGCTTGTGCTGTGCGCCGGGGCTTCGGCCCAGGTGCAGAACCTCACGGTCATTTCCTTTGGCGGAGCCACCAAACAGGCCCAGGAGAAGGCCTATTTCCAGCCATTCAACCAGAGCGGGGCGGGCCGAGTGGTGGCCGGTGAGTACAACGGTGAATTGTCGAAGATCAAGGCCATGGTCGATGTCGGCAAGACCAGCTGGGACGTGGTCGAAGTGGAAAGCCCGGAACTGTTGCGCGGTTGTGACGAGGGCCTGTTCGAGCCTTTGGACCTGTCGCGTTTCGGCGATCCGGCGCAGTTCGTCCCTGGCACCCTGAGCGAGTGCGGTGTGGCGACCTACGTCTGGTCGATGGTCATGGCTTTCGCTCCGGAGAAACTGGCCAAGGCCCCGGGCTCCTGGGCGGATTTCTGGAACCTCAAGGATTTCCCCGGCAAGCGCGGCTTGCGCAAGAGCGCCAAGTACACCCTGGAGATCGCTCTACTGGCGGACGGAGTCGCCCCCGAGCAGCTCTACCAGGTGCTCGGTACTGCGCAGGGGGTGACCCGGGCCTTTGCCAAGCTGGATCAGATCAAGCCCTTTATCCAGTGGTGGGAAGCCGGGGCCCAGCCGCCCCAATGGCTGGTGGCCGGCGATGTGGTGATGAGCGCGGCCTATAACGGACGCATTGCCATGGCCCAGAAGGAGGGCATGCAGTTGAGCATTCTCTGGCCGCAGAGCCTGTATGACCCGGAGTACTGGGCGGTGGTCAAGGGGTCGCCGAACAAGGCCCTGGCCGAGGATTTCATCCTGTTTGCCAGCCAGCCCCAGGCGCAGAAGGTGTTCTCGCAGAACATTCCCTACGGACCGGTGCACCGCCAGGCCTTGCCTCTGTTACCTGAAACGGTGCAGCAGCAATTGCCGACCTATGAGGCCAACCTGAAAGGCGCGCGTGCGGTGGATGCGGCCTTCTGGGTCGACCATGGCGAGGAGTTGGAACAGCGCTTCAACGCCTGGGCCGCGCGCTGACGGCATCCCCCCGGCTGCAGGCGTGAGCTTGCCCGCGCTGCCATGAAAAACGCCGTGTTCACCCAGTGGACACGGCGTTCTCGTTGTAGGGCATCGCCCGCGCATTCGCTCCCGCAGCTTTTCAGCCCGTGGCGGGGGGCCGGGTCAGCCAGTCGATAAACAGCGAAAACAGCTCGGCCTGGGAGTTGATGGCCAGTTTGGTGTAGAGATTCTTGCGGTGCATGCGCACGGTTTCCGGAGAGATCTGCAGCACCTTGGCGGTGGATTTCACCGAATGGCCGCGCAGGATCAGGTGGGCGATCTCCCGTTCGCGGGCCGTCAGCAGCGGATTGCCGAAACTCATGAAGGCGGCTTCGATCTGCTGGTTGAGGTTGGTCGGTGTCTGGGTTGGCAGCCAATCGGCCGGGGCCTGGCGCAGCAGTTGCTGCAGGCCGCCGGCGGTGCCGAAACGGCGCAACAGTTCGCGCACCAGCGGTTCCACGGCCCTGAGCAAGGCCAGGGGTGCGCTGGCGAAGCGTGCGCCGCTCAGGCCTTGGAACATGCACAGGGAGATCTTGCTCTGGGGGTCGAGGTCGACGATGTAGTAGCTGTCCTCGGCGCCCCCGGTCTTGAGGTAGTAGGTCTTGTAGTACTGGCTGCTGAAGAAGTCGTCTGGGGCGATTTCCGAGAGGTGGTAGAAGCCTTCGGCCAGGCCGTTTTCCACGGCCAGGCAAAAGGGATCCAGCAGGTAGCCCCGGGAAAAGTAGCGGTTGATGATCTCGTCGCGGTATTCGCCGACGATGCCTTGTTCGTGCAGCAACTGCGGCGGCAGGCCTTTGCGCTCCAGGCTGATCATCATGGATTCGATCGGGGTCAGGGCGTTCAGCGCTGCTGCCAGGCGGGGCAGGAATGCATCATCGTCCACGGCCTGGAACGCTTCGGTCAGGCCGGCATGCCAGGTCTGCAGGGCCTGGAGGGACAAAAGGGCAGTGGAGGTATCGGCAGGTGCGCTCATGCCCGGCAGTTTAACTGCCGGGCGCAGACCGGGTAAGAGTCCGCGACAGGGCGCCGCTGGCACCGGTTGCAGGCGCATCATTCCAGGTACTGAGCGTCGCGGCGCAGCTCGGCGGCGGCCTCCAGAATGCACTCGCGCAGGGTGTCGACGATCTGGTCGATCTGCTGGCGGTTGATGATCAGCGGCGGCGACATGACGTTGAGGTGGCCGATCGGGCGCACCAGCAAGCCCTTGGCCTGGGCCCGCAGGTGAATGCGCTCGGCGATGTTCAGGGCTTCCGGCAGCAGTGCCTTGTTCTGCTTGTCCGCGACGAATTCGACACAGGCCATCAGCCGCATGCAACGCACGTTGCCCACCAGGGGCAATTCGGCCAGGGTCTGCAGGCGCTGCTCCATATAGCGCCCGACATCCTCGACATGGGCCAGCAGGTTCTCCCGCTCGATGATCTCAATGTTCTTCAGTGCCGCGACGCAGCTCACCGGGTGCCCGCTGTAGGTGAAACCGTGGGTAAAGCAGCGCCCTTTGCCCGGCTCGCCGATCACCTGCCAGATGCGCTCGGAAAAGATGCAGGCCCCCAGGGGCAGGTAGCCCGACGTCAGGCCCTTGGCGGTGGTGATGATGTCCGGCTGCATGTCGAACACCTCCTGCGAGGCAAAGAAGGTGCCCAGGCGTCCGAATGAGGTCACCACCTCGTCGGCCACATACAGCAGGTCGTAGCGCTGACAGATCTCCCACATGCGCCGGTGATAGCCCTCGGGCGGAATGATCACCCCGCCGGAGCCCATGATGGGTTCGGCGAAGAACGCCGCTACCTTGTCCGGGCCGATGGTGAGGATCTTGTCTTCGAATTCCGCCACCAGGAATTCGAGGAAATCGGCTTCGCTCATGCCGGCCGGCGCCCGGTAGTAGTTGGGGCAAGAGATGTGGTGAAACAGGTCGCTCATGAAGTCGAATTCTGGCGCGCGGTCCGCGGCCTTGTTGCCGATGGACATGGTGAGGAAGGTCGAGCCGTGGTAGGCATTGTGCCGCGAGATCACGTGCTTCTTCTCATGCTTGCCGCGACTGTTCTGATAGAACTGCACCAGGCGGTAGGCGGTGTCCACTGCGGTGGAGCCGCCAGTGGTGAGGAACACGTGATTCAGGTCGCCGGGAGCCAGGCTGGCGAGTTTTTCGCAAAGTTCGATGGCGCTGACGTTGGCCATGTCGCAGAACGGATTGGAGTAGGCCAGCTGCCGCACCTGATCGGCGATGGCCTCGGCCATTTCCTCCCGCCCCAGGCCGATGTTGGTGCACCACATGCCGCCGACTGCATCCAGGTAACGGTTGCCGGCGGTGTCATAGATGTAGGCGCCGTCGCCGGCGGCGATGTTCAACGAACCCTGTTCGCGGTGTTCGTCGAACATGTGGAAACCGTGCATGTAATGCGCCTTGTCGGCGGCCACCAGCCTGGGTTCGTCGAACTGCTGGAAGAAGGTTGCGGATTGGATAGCCATGGGCTTTACCTCGGGTCAAAGCATTGCGTGGACAGCGTGTGGAATCCGAGCGGCTGGATCACTTGCCGATCTTCACCATGTTCCAGGTGCGGGTGATCAGGCGGGTACTGGCGGGGGACTGGATCGTCTGGGTGAACAGTCGCTCGCGGGTCTGGGCATCGGGATAGATCGCCGGGTTGTCGCGCACTTCGGCGCTGAGCAGCGGCGTGGCCTGGAGATTGGCATTGGCATAGCGGATGTAGTCGCTGACCTCGGCCATGACCTGGGGCTGCAGCAGGTACTCGATAAAAGCGTGGGCATTGGCCGCATTCGGGGCGTCGGCAGGAATGTAGAAGTTGTCGAACCAGATCAGCGAACCTTCCCTGGGAATGAAGTAGTCGAGCTTGACCGGTGCTCCGGCCTCATTGGCCCGGGCCTGGGCCGTGGCGTAGTCGCCGGACCAGGTGGCGCTCAGGCACAGCTCGCCATTGGCCAGGCCGTTGAGGTAGCTGGTGGAGTCGAACTTGCGAATGTAGGGGCGCACGGCCATCAAGGTCTCCTGCGCGGCCTTGAGATCGGCGGGCTCGGCGCTGTTGGGATTGCGCCCCAGCCAGGCCAGGACCAGCGGCAGGATATCGGTGGGCGAGTCCTGCAGTGTTACCCCGCAATCGGCGAAGCGCGACACCACCTTGGGATCGAACAGCATCGCCAGGGAACCGATGGGCGCATCCGGCATCCGCTCGCGGATCTTGTCGACGTTGTAGGTCACGCCATTGCTGCCCCAGGTGTAGGGCGCCGAATACTCCACGCCCGCGTCGTAGTTCTCCAGGCTCTTGAGCACCTGGGGGTCGAGATTCTGCCAGCTGGGCAGCCACTGCTTGTTCAACGGCTGGAACACCCGCGCCTTGATCAAGGGCGGCACCAGCGCGGCATTGAGCACCACCAGGTCATAGCCGGAGCGCCCCGGAAGCAGCTTGCCTTGCACGGTTTCGTAGGAGTCGAAGGTGTCGTAGATCACCTTGATCCCGCTGGCCTTCTCGAAGCCGGCGAGGGTGTGCTCACCGATGTAGTCCGACCAGTTGTACAGACGCAAGGTCTTGCCCGCGGACTCCTGGGCCTGCCCCCCGACTGCCGCCACCGCCAGAACCACGCCAAATACCGCAGTGAATGCTATGCGCATGCTGGAATTCCGCCTTGAACCTGATGGAAGGAGCCCGGGTCGAGCCGTTGGCGCTACTGTCCGCGAGCGACCGGACACGCGCCATAACCCGATCGGGTAGGTGGCAGGGCGAGGAGAGAGGAGAGAGCAATCCGCCGTCATGTGTGCAATCATCCAGCGCCATTGCCCACTCCGACACGGATTTGCAACTGCCCGGAAACCTGCAGAAACAGCCCGGCAGAAAAAATATCGAATAGGAGTTGCCAGGAATGGAAAACATGTCCATAATTGCGACCATTCCTCAGCGAGGAAACGGAAAAACTCTTTAAAAATCAAAGAGTTGCGAGATGAGGTTAATCTCGAAAGCCGTTCCAGTTTGTACGTGTTCAGTGTTGCTTTACGGTACTGGACACTTGGGGCCGAGTAGCAAAATGGTTATGCAGCGGATTGCAAATCCGCCTACGCCGGTTCGATTCCGACCTCGGCCTCCACCCTTGAAAACCCCGTAGATTAACGTCTACGGGGTTTTTTATTGCCTGGGATTTGGGTGATCGCTTCCGCAAATTTTAGGATCGCTTCCGCAAGTGGTCGGTTTTTTGAACTGAGCTAAGAGAGATTCCACGAGATCGGGTACGAGTTCATGCTTGATGCTGGCTGCGAGGTTTGCCTCTGTTGCTATGAGCTATCTTGGCTTTAAATTCATGGTTGCATTCAGATTGGGCCCTTAAAAATGCGACAGCGTTCGGCCGAAAGCTGCTATTTAATGGTGCCTATCAAATCAGGGGTGATTCGCCATCCCAAACTCAATGGACTCCAGTGATGCAAGGCCCCCTTGCTATCGCTGTGCTACCATCAACCACTCGCAGCTGACGTCAGGCACGTCTGGCACTAATAGTCACTACGGACGTACATCGCATGGATGATCAAGTAAAAAATACGCCTCATTCCAATACGGATACTGAAGTTAAAAATACTGAAGTTAGATCGCTCGTTGTGTTGAACGCGTGTGCTGCGAAATTTTTCAAAAAAACGCTTGGTGGCCTAACTTTCTACGATAGTAATAAAGGTAACGACTGGGATCTCAAATCCCCAGTATGTGTTGATTTTGTGAATCTCATTGGCAAAAAGTTTTCTAAGAGTGGGAGGATTTACGGATATGTAGATCCGAATATGCTCGCTGCTGCCGATAACTTTTCTAAGTACGCTAACAATCTCGATTTCAATGCCTTTGTCAGTGGTGTTATGGAGCGGCTGTGCCATGAGGCAAACGACCCGGCTCGACGCTCTCTCAATGAGGGTTATGTTGTATTTTCGCACTATAAAGATTTTCGGCAGGTAGACCATCTCTTAATTGTCATGCTTGGTAAAAGAGGTGGGTATGATTTTGACGATGACAACAATCTCAATCCGAGAGGAACGGAAAGCCTAAACCTTCAAGATTTTCGTCAGGCCGCCTGTATGGATCTGACAGAGTTCAAAAAAGGCTTCCCGAAAAATACAGGTGACTCCTACCTTTATTTTATTAAAGGGAATTCAAAAAGCGAATTCTTTAACAGTGCGCTCGGTTGTTCCGATTCGATTCCAGGCAAGGTCTGTGTTGATAATTTGAAAGACGCGCTGGGCGCATACTTCACAGAAGAAGCAAATACGCTTTCCTCTTCAGATCGACGCACAATTTATACGCGAGTAGTTAGCTATATTGAAAATAAAGCTGGTGAGAGAGTGCATCTCTCAGAAATTCAGCGCGTGATAAATAAATGTCTGAACGAGGACTCACCTCATCTCGATGGGCTCATAAAATTTATTTCAGAAAACTCTGAACGCTTTAAAGTGAGTGAAGAATTTCAACCTTCTGGTGTTACCGCAAAAAAAATGGGCTATGTGGATCTTAAGCTACCCTCCGGAGAATTCGTGGGGCGTTTGAAGCTAGATGCTGTGGCTGTTGGTGAGAGCACTGCTGATCTTAGTGTCGACAAGAATTTTGTGTACCTGAAGGTAAAGCTTCCAAGCGACGTGTCAAACAGGCTGAAGAGTATAAATGCTGATGATCCATCGTCAGGATCCCAAAATGCTTGATCGAATCTCACTTGATGGTGATCAGCTCATATTTGACACTCGATCTCTTGATATAGAGAGCGTCTATGAGTTCCTCAAAACCTATGGTTGCCAGAGTCCCGAAAGTTTGGACTTGATTGGGCGAGATCTTTTTCTGCTGGACTCTTCAGCGTGGAACGAAGGTTACGTGCCCTTCTTTGCCAATGCAGAGGCAATGTGGCATACGATACGGACGCGTAGCAAAAAGCCTGAATACATACACATTATAGGTGTGGATGAGAATCAGTATGTTTCAATTTCTCGGCTAATTGACCTGTATTTTTTAATTAGAGAAATCCTTGCGACGCTTTGCCATAACAACGGTGATGAAAGCCAAATCCTCAAATACATATTCTATAGTTCGAAAGAGTCCTTTCTTACAAAGTTAGAAGTGTCTTATCTCATGGAGTGTGATGAGCTAATAGCCATAGAGGTGGATGCAGAAGGGATTAAGCATGCTCAAAAAATGCATGCGGCGGTGATGGCGGATGAGGACGTTCATTGTGAAGAAAGACGTCACGTTATGCGAGAAGCGCTGACAGATTTTTTAAAGGATAAAAAAGACTGTAATGTTGCTGTAGTTATGGCGTCCATTTCGATTTTTTACAAAAAATACAATGAGCGTTATAAGGTTTATGTAAGCAAGTTTTCTGTTAACAAAATTCTCACTGAGATCGAAAATGATTGTGTTAATTTCTTGGGCAAGGTCCAAGATGCAATCATGTCTCAGCAGACAAAGGCGTTTGCTATACCGGGTAGTATCGTTGCGGCGGGCGCTATTTTAAAACCTGCTACCACTGCATGGGATTACCTCGTCATAGTTGTGGGGTTGGTAATATCAACCTGGATGATTACCTCCTTAAATAATAACGTAATTGCTCATATCAAGTTACTTGCAGAAGAGTTTCAGCGCTCCACTAAAAAGTATGACGATATCGTTGTGGGGGTAGAAGAGATACAGTTGAAAATTGAGGGGTCTCGACAAAAACTTTCGACTTCCTCTAGCTCAGCTGAAACTAAACTTAAGGTGCTAACCCGGGTATGCTGGTTAATACTTGTGCTAGTAAACCTGATTTTGCTCAAACGCTTCTTAGATAATTAGTGTCGCTCTCTGACTAAATCACATAAAAGATAGGTTCTTCAGTTAATTCCATACTAGACTCGATTTCAATTGTCTTCGTTTGGCCGTATACGGCCAATGATGATTTTGGCTGCGTACTGTTATTTGGTCGGCTTCACTATCTCCCCGACTCGCCTATAGACTTTCTTGGTCATCTCCTCGGTGGAATGCCCCAGCAACCGGCTTGCATGCGTCAGCTCAATCTCACTAGCCGCCTTCGGCCGTATGTCCTTGAACTGAAACTGCCGAATGCTGACCGCCAGTGCCGGATCGCCATCGGCCGCAGCCTTGATGGCAGCCTTCTCCCGCGCATCGTCCCAGCGGTTGCGCAGCATCTGCTGGCTCATTCGTAGCCCTGAAGCGTTCGTGATCAGCGTTGATGTCCTAATGCCGTTGATGGCCCTGCGCTCTTGTAGGTCTTCGATAAAGGCGCTCAAGCCGGACTGGACGCCTTCGTCCTCCAGGCGCAGGCGCAGGCGTTTTTCGGTCTTGCCCTGGCCTATCAGCAAGAATCCATTGTTTAGGTCGGTGGCGGCGATCTTGAGCACGTCTGCGGGGCGTTGTCCGGTCAAGTAGGCCAGATCCATCGCGTCCTTCAGTTCCTGCACCGCCTCGGCGTAGACCGCATTCCATAAGGTCTCGCCGGCGTAGTAGTCCCTGGGATTTTCCTTGTTGCGGCGAACGCCGAAGCACGGGTTGGCTTTGTCGGTCAGGCCCCACTCTCGGGCAATGGTGAATGCGTGAGAGAGCAGGGCGATTTCTCGATTGGCCCGGACCTTGGCGGTTCTGGCGTCGCGGTATTGGGCGATAACCTGGGGAGTGATCGATTCGATGGGCGCGTTTTCAAAGGCTCTCCTGAGCTGTTTGAGTTCCTTGCGGTTGTCCGACTGGGTGCGGATCGATTTGCCGGGGATGATCTCCTTTTCGTACCGATCGAAGACGTAGCTCATCAGGTGGTTGGGCTTGGGTGGTGCTCTGCGTTCCAGCCTGGCCCATTCCACCTTGGCCTGATCGAGGTCGGTGCCCAGTGGGATCTCCTTGCGTTTGCCGGTGGCGTCCCTGCCGTCGTAGTAGTACGCCGTCCAGATCTGGCCGCTCTTGCCCTTTCTGATACGGCGCACCATGCGTGGCGGCAGGTCGCGGTTGGCTGTGGTTCTCTTGCGCACGGGTCAGCTCACATTCGCAAGGTTGAGCGACCAGACTTCAGTCACGGCATTAGTTGCTGAGGGTTTAACTCCGGCTAATTTCATCCTGGCGTAGACCCGGCCAACGATGGGGCGTCGGGCACCGGTCAGAACAAACTCCCAATGGCCAGGAACGTCTAACCCGCAGAATCGCTTAGCAGGCGGTGGGGCAGGGCGACGACAAAATCACCCACAAGGGCGCGGTATTTCCTAGGTTCAAGGGGGGGCTGGGTCAGTTGCAGAAACTGCGCAGCATCGGGCGGCGCCTGCAGCCGCTGAGCCTGACCACGGGCTACGGCGAGGTGCTGGGCACCTGGTGCCTGACCAGCCTTGAGGAAGAGCAGAGCCATTTGCTGGCCGGGGCATCCCGCGTAAGCAGGGCTTTTCGATGGAGTTCGTAAGCTATGGCGACGACATGCAGAACGTCGGACGGGGATCTGCTGGACACCCTGTGTCACCAGTATTACGGGCACTTGAACAGTAGTGTCGAAGCGGTGCTGGATGCCAACCAGGGGCTGGCCGACGAACCCCAGCCGTTCCGGGCTGGGGTGCTGATCGTGCTGCCGGAGTTGCCTAGCGTGCCTGATGCTGTGGTGAAGTTATGGGATTAAAGGTGGCAGTTTGGTAGCATTCGGATAGTAATTTCTACAATGCTAGGGACTTGGCTGATGAACAAGAAAAAAGTTGTAGGTTTTTTAGTTGGTATGGGAATGCTGGGATGCGCGCTGAGTGCTTCTGCTAGTGATAACCTTTTTAAGTCGTATGCCTATGAATCTCCTATTTCCGCTTATCCGAAGTCAAAGGGTTATTATGATTGCTCTGAAGAGATCGGCGGGAAGGCATTGTGCCTAGATGATGTGGACTTTCTTGGGCATAAGTTTGATGCAGTACTGGTTTTTTCTAATTCAAAATTGATCACGGTGTCGTTGAATAGTGCCTATGATCAGAGTCTTTACGCAACTGTAGTAGGCTCTCTTAGTAAAACGTTCACTCTAGCCGCTCTTGCTAATGGTCAGACTGAACTAGATTTAGTCCAGCTGGCTTCTAAGGCCTCTAGCCCTGAGGAGTTTAACTTTAAACTTACCAACTATGAGTCGGCAGCATTCAATAGCGGTAACTTGGTTTACACGTTCATTGAAGGGGTCGATTTGAATAAAAGATTCGCTAGCATTGCCAGTCTTCTGGATGCATCCGCTGACAATATTCGAATTGCTGAGGTCGAGCTTGCAGGAGAGGGAGCCGACTCTAGTTTGATAATTAGCTTCAGCTTCCCCAATCTTGACGCGAAGAAAGTTACAGCCGCAGCCCAAAAGCCTGTCGAATCCTTTTAAGACATAAAATATATGACAGAGCCCCGTATAAACGGGGCTTTTTTGTTTCTGAGGTATTTAAATGAGCCCCATGTTCCGAATCGTTGCCGACGGCAAGAACATCACCGCACTGATCAATGACCGGCTGTTGACCCTGCGCACCTCGGACAAGCCCGGCATGGAGTCGGACGAGTTTGAGCTGCGCATCGACGACCGCGACGGCGCTGTGGCGCTGCCCAGCTGGGGCGCGAGCATCGAGGTGTTCATGGGCTGCGCCGGCCAGTCACTGACCCGCCTTGGGCGCTACATGGTGGACGAGGTCGTGGTGACGGGGCCGCCTGATTCTATCGAGATCAGGGGCAAGGCCAGCGACATGCGCGGCAGTGGCAAGACCACCCGCAGCGGGAGCTGGGAAAACGTCCCGCTGCAACAGATCGTGCGCGATGTGGCGACCCGCAATGGCTGGCAACCGGTGTGCCCGGTGACCACCAAGGTGCCCCGGGTCGACCAGCTTAATGAATCCGACTTCAACTTCATCACACGCCTGGCCAAGCAGTACGACTGCACGGCCAAGGTGGCCGACGGCAAGCTGCTGGTGCTGCCCCGACAGGCCGGGCAGAGCGCTAGCGGTAAGGCCCTTGGCACCGTCACCATCACTCGCCGCGACGTGAGCCGCTATCAGTTCCGCCTGGGGGACAAAAGCACCCACAAGGCGGTACAGACCAAGCACCAGGACAAAAAGAGCGGAAAGCTGCGGGTTGTCGACCTGGGCAACGAGGATTCCCCGGACGGCCTGCCGCCGGTGCACACCGACCGCCACATCTACCCGAACAAGTCCGCCGCCGAACAGGCCGCCAAGGCGCGTCTGGCGGCATTCAACCGCAGCACCGCCGGTGTGCGCCTGGATATGCCTGGCCGAACCGATCTGTTCGCTGAACGCATGATCAATGCCCAGGGCTTCAAGGTTGGCCTCGATGGCGAGTACCTGGTGGACTCGGTCGAACAGGTGTTCACCCAGTCCGGGTGGAGCACTACGGTGGAATGCAACGGCGGCAAGAAGGGCAAGGCGAAAGCCAAGGGCAAGAAAAAGAAAGAAACCAAGCCGCTCAAGGTTGTGCAGCTTTAGAACCCCATAATCACTGGAGATATCAGGCATGACGATTACCACGCAGCAGTTGCTGCAGATCCTCCCCAACGCCGGCGCTAAAGCCGGCGTTTTTGTTCCTGCTCTCAACGCTGCCATGAGCAAGTACGCAATTATCACCCGGCTGCGGATGGCAGCGTTCATCGCGCAGATCGGCCATGAGTCCGGCCAGTTGCAATGGGTACGCGAGCTGGGCAGCAATCAGTACCTGAGCAAGTACGACACTGGCACCCTGGCCAAGCGCCTGGGCAATACACCCGAAGCGGATGGCGACGGCCAGAAGTACCGGGGTAGGGGGCTGATTCAGGTCACCGGCCGGGCGAACTACGAAGCCTGCAGTGAAGCGCTGTTCAGCGATGCTCGACTACTCAACACCCCGGAGCTGCTGGAAGCCCCGGTCTATGCCGCGCTGTCGGCGGGTTGGTTCTGGCAGCGGGCAGGGCTGAACACCCTGGCCGATAAAGGCGACTTCCTCACCATCACCAAGCGCATCAACGGCGGAACCAACGGCCTGGCGGATCGCGAGGCGCTATATCAGCGTGCGTTGAAGGTGCTGCCATGAAGGCCCCGGGTTGGCTGTTGCCGGTACTGGCCCTAGTGCTGGGGTTCGTCTTGGGTGGTTGGCTGGCCTGGACGTGGCAGGCCAACGCCTACGGCAAGGATCTGGCTGACCAGGCCGATGCGTACAGCAGGGACCGCGAGCAGGCCGCCACGGAGGTGATCAACTGGCAGGAAACTCAGCAGGATGCCCGTCGGGCGCTGGAGGACCGCCTGCAGGCGAATGACGAAACCCACTACAAGGAATTGCGCGATGCTCAAACGAACCAGGCTCGCCTGCGTGATCGGCTTGCTACTGCTGACCTGCGGCTGTCAGTCCTACTCAACACCGCCGCCTCGGGTGGTAGCGCTGGGGTGCCAGCCACCCCCGGCACCTGCGGCGTGGTTCATGGAAGAGCGCGAGCCGAACTTGACCCAGCGGCTGCTCGACGAATTGTCGCCATCGCCGGAGACGGCGACCAAGGATTGATTGCCCTAGTGGCCTGCCAACGCTACGTTAAGGAAGTCACAAGGACCGTGAAGCTTGACAGGTAATGAAACGAAAAATGCCCCTGAGTTTCAGGGGCATTTACAACTTACTTCTTGAGGTGTTTCTTCACATCGTCAGCGTAAACGCCAACCTCTTTCACTGCTTTTTTTAGCTGATCTTCCGTCACACCTAACTTTTTCGACCAGTCTCGCAGCTCATGCGATTGGTTGACGTTCACCTTGTCCCGATCCGCTTTACCAGTTTTCGTTAGGTCATCAGGCATTTTTCGCGCTCCGTTGAGTCGGAATTAATCCAACTGGGTTTGGCTTAAATTAAGCCGGAGCCTTCCAGCTAAGCAGGGCGGTATCGTCCGTCAAATTTGTAGAGTCAATTTAGTCCGATAAATTGATTCAGAACGTGTCCCTATTCAAAAAGAAGCGGCTGGTCTGGATGCGTCAACATCCCGGCCGGTTGCTGTCGGCCGGGATGATCACAAAGCCGTCGTGCTTGCTCTGGTCCGGTCTTGGCAACTGTCCGATTGAGGCACAGAAGATAGGGGAGCCAACATCTTAACTAGGAGATGTGGCAAACCCATATCAGAAGGGCAATGGACAGTACAGGGATGGAAAGTGACACGGGGAGTAAGAAAAGCCGAAGCTCAGGCGATATAGCTAAAATTCTTAAACAGGCAGCAAGGTGCTTTAACATTGGCCGGTACCCAATATTCAGAATTGAAGTTGAGTTCCCGGCTGATTCAAAACTATCAGGCGATCAGCCTGAAGTAGATGAAGATCTGCCCTTACGCACCCTGATAAGGTTTGTCGGACTTGCGCCTTGGAAGGGAGTTGATGTTAATCCCAGGCTCTTGGCTACGCAACCGGCGATAGAGCCGAGCCTCACTTGCTGAGACTCATGCACTCCAGAACACAGGCTCTCACGGGGGGCAGGGGCAAAAATGGAGCAATCTATACGCCAAACAATGCCATTTAATGCCAAGCGACGATTTATCTAGCTTTGTCAAAAAAGCCCTATAGCCCTTGTTCCTCGGGGCTGTAGGGCTTTTTTGCGTTAATATCCGAGCACAATCGGCGTATGCAATTAATCTTGTATTTCAATTACCGGTTCATCTTCGCCTTCTTCAAATTCATGATGAACCACTTGATCTAAAATTCTGAGCACCTCGACGCCACTATTGAAATATTCAATGGTTGAGGCTATATCAATATTTGGTGTCCCTCCATGCGCAAATTCGTTGCGAGCGTTTACGAGTTTGCTTAAGGCGCCGGAGTAGCGGGGCTTGTCGCCGAGGCCAACAAGCTCCTCAAATTTTTTTCCCCAGCGATTGTCGAAATCCTGAAGAATGGCTTGGATCTGCCCTAGCCTCGGGTTTACTGAGTTTTCTCTGATTTTCTTTCTGACGAAATTTTTTACTTGGATGGCGCAGTCTGCGTCCACCTTGTCGGCGATTATTTGTTTGAAGCCAACTTCGATTGTGCCAGATGCACGTATTACTGCATATCGTTTCATGTACGGTGTGGGTGTGGCCGCATCTCCCATGCCTGTAAGGAATTGTTTTATTCCTTCTAGTTCTTGGGAGCAAGATTGTAGTTGTCTTTCAACTTCCCTGTTTCTCATTTTTGCGCCCCATTAAATAAGGTGCGGATTTCGGTGAACGTGACCGAGCGTTTCGCTAATACGTGACCGGTGCTTCCACCCCGGTTGCGCGGGTTCTGGATTGTAATCGCATCGGTCACGATGCGGCTTGTTCCTCGGCTTTTTTTCGGCGCAGCGACTCGCCTTTCATCGTCAGTCGGTAGGCGTTGTGCACCAGGCGGTCGAGGATGGCATCGGCCAGGGTCGGGTCGTTGATCCAGCCGTGCCAGTGCTCGATGGGCAGTTGGCTCGTCAGGATGGTGGAGCGGCTGCCAGCGCGGTCGTCGATCACCTCCAGCAGGTCATGCCGGGCTCCTTCCTCCAGCGGGGCTAGCGCCCAGTCGTCCAGCACCAGGACGTCGACCTTTGCCAGCTGTTGCAGGGTACGGCCGAAGCTGCCGTCGCCATGAGCGATGCGCAGTTGTTCCAGCAGGCGCGGGGTGCGCAGGTACAGGGTGCTATAGCCCTGGCGGCAGGCCTGGTTGCCCAGGGCGCAGGCCAGCCAGGTTTTGCCGGCACCGGTCGGGCCGGTCAGCAGCAGGTTGTGCTGCTGGCGGATCCAGTCGCCACTGGCCAGGGTGGCGATCAGACGCTCGTCCAGGGCGCGTCCGGTGCGGCGGTCGAGATCTTCCAGGCAGGCGTTGGCGTACTTGAGCTTGGCCTTCTTGCGCAGCCGTACCAGGCGCTGGTTGTCACGCCAGGCCAGTTCGCGGTCGAGCAGTAGGCCGAGGCGTTCATCGAAGCTCAGGCTGTGGCTGGCCGGCAGCGTCCATTGCTCTTCCAGGGCGCGGGCCATGCCGTCCAGGCGTAGCTGGTGCAGTTGATTCAGGGTGTGTTGCGGCATCATCGAACAGCTCCTGTTGCGGGGGTTGGTAGTAGTCGGCGCCACGGACGTTCTCGTGGTCGCCGGGTAAGGTCGTTTCGGCGGCACGCTGGGGCAGCGGCTGTTGATCCAGGCCTTGCTGGAGCAGGTTGCGCACGCTGCGCCCGGTGAAGGCGCGCAGGTGTACGGCACGTTCGGCAGCGGCTTCCAGGCGTGCATTGCCATAGCGCCGGGCCAGCGAGAGCAGGCCGAGGCAGGCGCGGTAGCCCATCTCCGGGTGCGGCTTGTGGGTCAGTTGGTGATCGATCAGTTGGCGCGTGTAGGGGCCGATCCGCGCGCCCCAGTCGAGCAGGCGTTGTGGCGTCCATTCGCGATGCGCCTGGTGCGCCGCGGGCATGTGCTCGCGCTGGGTACTGTAAGCGCCGCGTCGCCCCAGCAGCAGGTGGCTGGCCACCCGCCGGTTGCCATGCAGCACTTCCAGGGTGTGTGCCGTCAGTCGCACGTCCACGTTCTGCCGGGCCAGGGCGGAGGGCACGCTGTAGAAGCTGCCATTGACCTCGATGTGGTAGTCGATGCTGACCTTGCAGCGCTTGAAGGTGGCGACCTCGTAGGGATGCACCGGCAGCGCTCGCAAGGCCGGGCGATCCAGGCGCTCGAACCAGTCGCGCCGGCAGCCATCGAGCCGCTTGAACGGGCGCCGATTCAGATCCTCCAGCAGCTCGGCGATGGCCTGGTTAAGCGCATGCAGGCTGAAGAACTGCCGATGGCGCAGCCGCGCCATGATCCAGCGCTCGACCACCTGCACCGCCACCTCGGCCTTGGCCTTGTCCTGAGGCTTGCGTGGCCGTGCCGGCAGGATCACCGTCTGGTAATGACGCGCGCACTCCAGCGTGGCCCGGTTCAGGCCCGGCTCGTAGCGATCCGGCTGGGCGACCAGGGCGCGCGGATTGTCCGGCACAACCATTTCCGGCACGCCGCCAAAGTAGGTCAGAGCCTGGCCCAGCGAGGTCAGCCAGTCCACCTGGGTTTCGCCTGGCGTCGCGCAGGCATAGGTGTAATTCGAGGCGCCCAGGGCGGCGACGAAGATGTGCGCCCGGCGCACTTCGCCGGTGGCCGGGTCGACCACCGGCAGCGTCGGCCCGGCATAGTCGATGAATAGCTTCTCGCCCGCACGGTGCAGCTGACGCATCGAACGTTTGAGCGTCTGGGCGTAGCGCCGGTAGTGCTCGACGAACTGGGTGTAGCGGTAGGTCGGCTGGCCCGCATGCGCGGCGAGATATTCCTCCCACAGCAGCTGCAAGGTCACGCCCTTGCGTCGCAACTCGCGGTGGATGCTCAGCACATCGGGCAGCACTCGCTCACCGCGCGGCTTGTTCGTCGACGTCGGTGCAAACAAGGCGGCCGCCAGCGCGGCCTCGTCCATGGCCACCAGCGCCGGCCAGTCCAGCCCGGCCACCCGCGCCGCCGCGATGTACTTGCTAACCACGCCCTTGGACAGCTGCAAGGCACGGGCAATCTTCTCGTGGGACAAGCCGGCCTCAAACTTGAGGCGCAGACATTCTTTGATGTTTCGCATGGCTACTCGCGGCGCCGCCATCTTCCTCTCCCGAAATCGGTCGAGGATGGCGGCGCATCAGGTCATGCGCAACGAAGGGGAAGGCTTTCGCTAAGTCGTGACCGGCGATTTCGGTAAGCCGTGACCACCTGTTTCGGAACAGGCGGAAAATCGGTCACGTTGCTACCGAAATGAGCGGTCACGCGTTAGCGAAATGACCGGTCACGATCAACCGAAACGGCCGGTCACGGTGCTCCGAAATCCGCAATAAGGCTTGGTACATCCAGATAACACGTTTTCGGATGGTTTCGCTGCGCATCGTTTCTTGTGAAACTGATTTCTGGTAGTCGTTTGATTTGAGTAGGTTGCGTCTGCGATCAGCAATCCCTTCAATATAATTCTCTGCTATGCCGTTATGAATACCCACATCGATGGCAATAAGTACAGAGTCGAAAATTGTAGCGCTGAACGCTGTTACGTCACGATCTGGATTGGAGGGCGATATGTTGTGGAACGCATTGGTGCCAATGTGTTCATATGTAAAGTGCACGGCAGATATAAAGCGCTCCTTGAACTCTGTGCACAGTGATTCTTGATTATTTTGTCCCATGAATTGGTTGAGATATTTTTTCAAGGATACTCTGGAAGGCGAAGTTTTCGGGCTCTCAGTTGCAAGCTGTGAGAGCGCGAAGAAACGTAGGATGCACTCCATGTCTCTCATTCGCGAATCGGGCTCAGGATTTCCCCAGAGTGCTCTCCATTCAGGGACTTTGTTGAGCTCAAACAAAAGTGAATTCAACGGGCCTTGGTATACGCAGTTTCGGATTTCCTGTGGAAGCAGTGAACGACCGCCTGAGTTTATTCGTTCGAATACTTGGAATAAACTTGTGTCACCATCTACAGGGTGTTTCTGCATAAATACAATTGCATGGATTGTAGTGTTGCGAATTTTTCTCTGTTCTTCTGGCGTGAGTTCTAGGAAAGCCTTGCCTTTCCAACGGTCATGGATCTTTTCGCTTCGTGATAGCTTGAAAATGCTGCCGTCTGTGCTGAAGATACCTTTGACGAAGTCTCTGACCGTCATTAGGCGCTGGTAGCCGTCTATGATTAGTAATTTTTCATCGAGAGTTTTAGCGAGAAAAATACTTGGAACGGGGAGTCCAAGCAAGATCGAGTCTATAAAGCGAGAGGCTTCAGCTTTATCCCAAACATAGTTTCGTTGAAGCTCAGGCTTTACTAGTTCGTCGTCATCATATCGGGCAATTAGCTCCCTGAAACTTAAGTCAGCGCCCCACGAAGAAATTTCAAATAAGTCGTCGTCGCTATAGAAGTCGTCACGTTCGTCTGCCGGGACTTCAATTTCGATGTTTTGTTCTTCTTTCATACGAAGGTCCATTTCATGATGGCGTTGTGATATTGCGCGACCATAGCTGATTGCATGGGTTACGGCAATACGAGTGTGCGCCAAAGCAGAATCTAGGTTGACCCAGAGGTGGCGCCAGAGATAAACAGTACTGGTACAAATTGGTACTAGTTGTCGATGAGACGCTTAGAGCTCAGTAGAGTAAGGTCGGGGATGATGAAGATGTGACCAATCCGTCATCGGATCGACTGAGCTTGCAGGGTCCAGGAGGAAAGGGTAGAGGATCCTTGAGGGCTGCGACTGTCACTGGGCTCTGAACCGCTAAGGGTGTCAGTAAAATCAGTTCCGCAATCAAAATGATGACCCATATAGGCCGTTGGTTGCAGCCTTTCTAGGAGATGGCACTTGCGGAACAGATTCATCATTAACTAGCTGAAAATTATGAAGTTTTACCTGGATTGCAAATCCGCCTACGCCGGTTCGATTCCGACCTCGGCCTCCACCCTTGAAACCCCGTAGATTAACGTCTACGGGGTTTTTTATTGCCTGTATGAAAGTGCTGGCGTACCAAAACTTTCCTATTTCGTAGGGGTGGCGATGGCGCCAACTCGAACGTAAATCTTCTTTGTGGTCTCCTGTTTCAGTGTCCGAGAAGCTGGCTCGCATCGTCCAGGTCGAGAATTTCGGATGCCGCCTTCGGGCGGATATCACGGAACTGAAATCCTGCGATTTTCTTAGTCAGGCCCTGGTCGCCTTGTTCGATAGCCTCAGCCAAGGCTTTTGATCTGGCGTCGTCCCATCTCTGGCACCCGCCGCGACGTGAGCCGCTATCAGTTTCGCCTCGGTGACAAGAGCACCCACAAGGCGGTGCAGACCAAGCACCAGGACAAGAAGAGCGGAAAGCTGCGGGTCGTCGACCTGGGCAACGAGGACTCCCCGGACGGCCTGCCGCCGGTGCACACCGATCGCCACATCTACCCGAACAAGTCCGCTGCCGAGCAGGCCACCAAGGCTCGTCTGGCGGCATTCAACCGCAGCACCGCTAGTGTGCGCCTGGAGATGCCCAGGCCGAACCGATCTATTCGCTGAACGCATGATCAATGCCCAGGGCTTCAAGTGCTGCAGATCCTCCCCAACGCCGGTGTTAATGCCCGATGACCAAGGATTAATCGCGCTTGCCGCATGTCAGTCATGTCTCAGGCAGGCGCTAAGATGAACCGTCAAGATAATCGCCTGGAGTCAGTAGCTTGAGGTGTAAGACTAATTTGAAATAACTGTCCTATTCTTTCCATTAGCTTTGGCGATGTATAGTGCTTTGTCGGCAGTATCTATCAGGCTCTTGGAAATACTAAAATCCCCTTCAGAGAGTGCGCTAATGCCAATGCTGATGGTGACTACGCCCAATGGGGACTTAATATGTTCAATCTTGTTTTTCTCTAGGTCGATTCGTATCTTTTCAGCTAGAAGGAATGCTCCGATGTAGTCTGTGTTTGTAAGTATGATGGCAAATTCTTCTCCTCCGTATCGAGCGGCAAGATCGCCGCTTCGGTTTACGTGGCTTTTAATTATTGCGGCTACACTCTTTAAGCATTCGTCACCCTGGACGTGGCCGTAGTGGTCGTTGTAGAGCTTGAAGAAGTCAATATCAATTATTATAAGGGTGGTGTCATT
This sequence comes from Pseudomonas saponiphila, assembly GCF_900105185.1. NCBI lineage: Bacteria > Pseudomonadati > Pseudomonadota > Gammaproteobacteria > Pseudomonadales > Pseudomonadaceae > Pseudomonas > Pseudomonas saponiphila. The sequence goes on from NZ_FNTJ01000001.1 coordinate 2,768,749, forward strand.
GGGCTTGCGTTTTTTTCGACTGATTTCAGCCTCTAAGAACAAGTCGAAATGACGCCGATTGGCAATCCCTGTTAGCCCATCTTCGAGCGCCATTGATTTAAGTGTCTTATTGGCTTCAATGTATTTTTTTTGGGATTTCTGTAGCTCTCTTTGTGCTTGGATTTGTTTTTTTATTAATTTTGCTAGTCGGTAGCCTATAAGACTAAGAATTAATAGTAGTATTGCGGATATTACTAGGCTGCCAAAAGACTCGCTTCGCCAGTCGGCTAGAATCTCATTCCTGTCAAATGCAGCAATGACCACGAGAGGGTACCCATTAACGCGTCGAAAGCCTATTACACGCTCTACACCGTCTACAAATGATTTTATCGTCGCAGTTCCTGAATTCACGTCAGGCTTTAGTAGTGCGAATACTTCCCCTTTTGATATGTTTAGACCCACTTCTGACTCGTGAAATGGTTTGCGAACTATAATATGTCCGTCTGATGTTGCCAGATTTATAATGCCGTTTTCTCCCATGTCTACACCATCGTAAAGACCGAGGAAATAATTAAGATAAATCGTGGCTATCGCGACACCAGCGAAACTTCCGTCTGGATGATTGATCCGGCGTGATACTGTCATAATCCAATCATTTGTTGAACGACTGCGTATGGATGGGCCAAGGTAAGGTCCTGGATCCGCATGGTCGCGATGATAAATAAAATAGTCTCGGTCTGAGTTGTTGGCGCCGACGGGGATGCTGCCATTTGAATTCAGCAGCCAGTCTCCTTGCTCGTCATAGACAAAAAAACCATGGATTTGAGGTAGTCGTTTTTGTTGTGATTTTAGTAGTTCTTCTAGTTTTTTTAAGTTGTCGACGTTACTGCCTTCAGACTCCAGGTGCTCTTTTGCACCTAACAGCACGGAGTCCGCTTGGGTTAGAGTTGCTTCGATATTGGAGGATAACGTCTTCGAGAGATTGGACATCTCGGTTTCTTTGTCGTGTAAATGATACTCCAAGGAGTTGAAGATCCCCCATGCGCTTATCGCAATCAGAGAGATGCACACTACTGAAATGAATAGAACTACATGACCAACCTTGAGTTTGGCATCAGTCCACTCGGTGGTAAAAATTGAGGCTTTTTTTGTGAGCATTGCGTCCAGTCCTTAGACTCATTGGGGCACGCGTCGAGTTTAGGTCAAGGCGTTGAGTTATGAGTGCGAGTCGTGCTGGCGAGCAGTGGAGATTTGGGATTGTGTTCGGACTGCAGGACGCCGTGGTGGCTGACGTTTCCCACGGCGGAGCTGACCTTGAACCATTCGAAGGCCTCTGTGGACTCTCCCTGGTGTAGCGCCATATGTTTTGCGCGCCCCTTTGGCGTTGAGGGCTGCTTCTTCGGGCCGCTTTCGTCGTCCCACTCGAACCAACTATCAATAGGGCAGGCCATATCTGCCGGAAGAATGGGCCATGGGCGACCTTCTCGACGCGGGCATTTATCAGCGCTGCTCGGTCCGTCGCTCAGTGCGGCCGCCAACCCCGGGTAACAGGATTTGCATATAGCGTGTCGTTGGCGATATGGAAGAGGGCAAGTGCATCGTTGGCGCCGTGTTATTTGAGGGGATGAGTTGCAATCGGTGTATGACCGTCTCCTTTCGACCCACAGCAGCCCTTAGCTAGAAGCAGCTACCGGCCATTAGCCGCCACTCAAGCAACCTCGCTTCTTTTGGCAATCAACCCAATAACGACCGTTTCTCTACAAGAAAGTCGATCAGTGTCCGCACCTTGGCCGGCATCTGGGCTCGTGTTGGCGCATAGAGATAGAAGCCAGGGAAAGGCTGGCACCATGGCTGCAAGACCCTGATCAACTCACCCGACGCCAACTGCTCGCGCACGCAGACGTCGAGATACTTGATCAACCCCACTCCCTGTATAGCGGCCCTCAACATGCTCTCGTCGTCGTTGAACAGGGCGCTGCCGCGCGGCTCGAATACCTGTGTGTGGGCCTCGGCATCTGGCGAGGTGAACGACCAGCGGTCGATTGTGCCGCTGCTGGTGAAGCGATAGGCCAGGCAGTTGTGTTGAACAAGTTCAGCCGGGGTCTGCGGAATACCGTGGCGCTCGAAGTAAGCCGGAGAGCCGACCACTGCCATCTCGATACGCGGGGTAATGGGTATCGCCACCATATGCTCGTCCAGGCTTTCTCCCAGGCGAATCCCTACATCGGCACCACCCGCGATGATGTTGGCGAAGCCGTCATTAAGCACCAGTTCCAGACGCAACCTTGGGTAGCGGGCGAGAAACTCGCCCAAGTAGGGCTCCAGCAAGGTACGCGCGGCGATGCGCGAGGTGTTCACGCGGATCAGCCCGCTCGGTGCGGACTGTACCTCGCCCAGTTCGGCCACTGCCGTATCTATGGTCTTCAACGCCGGGGCCACGGCGTCGAACAGCCGCTGACCTTCCTCGGTCAGCGACATATCGCGTGTGGTGCGATGCAGCAGACGCACATTGAGCTGCTGCTCAAGGCTCTTGAGATGCTGGGAGAGTGCCGCGCGGGACATTTCCATCTCGGTCGCCGCTTTGGTAAAGCTGCGATGGCGGGCGATATGGACGAACCAGGCTAAGGCAGGGAGCAGAGAGGGGTTGATCGACATTTTGTTAAGTAATCCTGACGAGTCATGTCGATTCTTGCATATTTTTCTAGAACAAAACTCGGCCTAGCATGAATCCATCGAGCGACACCCCGGCGCTCAGCCACTGGAGCCTCCACCATGCAAAACGTCTACATTCAAACCCTCAATGGCCAGGGCGTTACCATTGCTGCCGTGATCTATCAGCCCGCTGGTTTCGATGCTGGCAAGCAGTATCCGGCCATTGTCATCGCTCACCCTGGCGGTGGGGTGAAGGAGCAGGCTTCTGGTCTCTATGCACAGAAACTGGCTGAGCAAGGATTTCTGGCCATCGCCTTCGATGCGTCCTTCCAGGGCGAGAGCACTGGCCTACCGCGCCAGCTGGAGAACCCTTACATCCGCACCGAGGACATCAGTGCGGTGGTTGATTACCTGACCACCTTGCCCTATGTCGACAACAACCGAGTCGGCGCCATGGGCATCTGCGCCGGAGGTGGCTACACCGCCAACGCCGCCATCAACGACCGCCGCATTAAGGCCATCGGCACCGTGAGCGCAGTCAACATCGGTCAGATGTTCCGCAACGGCTGGGAGAACATCGTCAAGGATGCCGATGCACTGCCCTATATCGAACATGGCTCTCAGGCCCGTACCAGCGATGCCAACAGCACCGAACTGGCAACCTTGCCGCTAGCACCGATGCGCGAGGAAGACGCGCCGAACGAGGAGCTGCGTGAAGCCTGGGAGTATTACCACACCAAGCGCTGCCAGCATCCCAACGCCCCAGGTTTCATGACCGCACGTAGCCTGCCGCAGATCATCACCTACGACGCCTATCACAAGGCCGAGGCCTTCCTCACCCAGCCGATCCAGATCGTGGTGGGCAGCCAGGCCGGCAGCAAATGGATGAGCGATGACCTGCTCGCTCGCGCAGCCAGCGGTGACAAGCAGAGGCATGTGATCGAGGGCGCCAACCACATGTCGCTGTACGACCAGCAGCCCTACGTGAGCGAAGCCGTCGCGGTACTGGCCAAGTTCTTCCAGAGCCGTTTGTAACTCATCTTTCCCGATAATGCCGGCGTGGCTCGCGCCGGCTCACAGGAGCTTCAGACCATGACCATCCTCAAGCATGTCACCTACCGCAACCTGGGCTGGGATTCAGCCGCCGACCTCTACCTGCCGCCAGATTTTGACGAAGGCAAGCAGTATCCGGCCATTGTCAGCACTCACCCGATTGGCAGCTGCAAGGAGCAGACTTCCGGCAACATCTACGCCCGCCAACTAGCGCAGGAAGGCTTCGTAGTGCTGGCCTTCGACGCCAGCTTCCAGGGTGCCAGCGGCGGTGAGCCACGCTTCATGGAAGATCCGGCGATTCGCGTTTCCGACATCCGCTTCGCCATCGATTACCTGGTGAGCCTGCCCTATGTGGACGCTCAGCGCATCGGCGCCATCGGCGTGTGCGGCGGCGGCGCCTACACTATCAGCGCGGCCAGCACCGACCATCGCATCAGGGCGCTGACCTCGATCACCGGGGTGAACTTCGGTCGCCTGATGCGCGAAGGCTTCAGCCAGTTCGACCAGGTTGGCGCACTAGAGGCCATGGCGGCCCAGCGCACGGCGGAAGCCAAAGGCGCGGCGCGTCAAGTGATCAACTATCTGCCGGACTCTGTCGAGGCAGGCAAGCAGGCCGGTATCAGCGATATCGACGTACTGGAGGCCACCGACTATTACAAGTCGGCCCGTGGCCGGCAGCCCAATGGCGCCACCAGCGGCCTGTTCTCCTTCAACAGTGCGGCCATGGCCTGGGACGCCTTCGCCCATGCCGAAACCCTGCTGACCCAGCCGTTGCTCGTGGTGATCGGCGACAAGCCCGGTGGCTTTGGCGCCTACCGCGATGGTTGGGAGATCTACGGTCGCGCTGCCTCGAAGGCCAAGCAGATCTTCGTCGCCGAGGGCTGGTCGCATTACGACCTGTATGACCAACCCGAGCCGGTCGCTCTAGCCATGTCGCAGATCGTGCCCTTCTTCAAAAAGCATCTCTAAACGGCAGAAATCATGAAACGAGTACTGATTCTCGGCGCCACTGGGCAAATCGCCCAGTGGGTAGCCCTGGACTTAGGACAACACGCCGATGTGCAGCAGACCCTCCTGCTGCGCAATCCACGAAAACTCTCCGGGCGGGAACCAGCCAATGCGCAGGTGGTGATTGGCGATGTACTCGACAAGAAGCTGCTGCGCCAGGTGATGGTCGGGCAGGACATCGTCTACGCCAACCTGATTGGCGAAGATCTGGATAAACAAGCCCGAGCCATCATCGCCGCCATGCAGGCCTGCGGGGTACATCGCCTGGTTTTCGTGCTGTCACTGGGTGCGGATTTCGGAGCACCGTGACCGGCCGTTTCGGTTGATCGTGACCGGTCATTTCGCTAACGCGTGACCGCTCATTTCGGTAGCAACGTGACCGATTTTCCGCCTGTTCCGAAACAGGTGGTCACGGCTTACCGAAATCGCCGGTCACGACTTAGCGAAAGCCTTCCCCTTCGTTGCGCATGACCTGATGCGCCGCCATCCTCGACCGATTTCGGGAGAGGAAGATGGCGGCGCCGCGAGTAGCCATGCGAAACATCAAAGAATGTCTGCGCCTCAAGTTTGAGGCCGGCTTGTCCCACGAGAAGATTGCCCGTGCCTTGCAGCTGTCCAAGGGCGTGGTTAGCAAGTACATCGCGGCGGCGCGGGTGGCCGGGCTGGACTGGCCGGCGCTGGTGGCCATGGACGAGGCCGCGCTGGCGGCCGCCTTGTTTGCACCGACGTCGACGAACAAGCCGCGCGGTGAGCGAGTGCTGCCCGATGTGCTGAGCATCCACCGCGAGTTGCGACGCAAGGGCGTGACCTTGCAGCTGCTGTGGGAGGAATATCTCGCCGCGCATGCGGGCCAGCCGACCTACCGCTACACCCAGTTCGTCGAGCACTACCGGCGCTACGCCCAGACGCTCAAACGTTCGATGCGTCAGCTGCACCGTGCGGGCGAGAAGCTATTCATCGACTATGCCGGGCCGACGCTGCCGGTGGTCGACCCGGCCACCGGCGAAGTGCGCCGGGCGCACATCTTCGTCGCCGCCCTGGGCGCCTCGAATTACACCTATGCCTGCGCGACGCCAGGCGAAACCCAGGTGGACTGGCTGACCTCGCTGGGCCAGGCTCTGACCTACTTTGGCGGCGTGCCGGAAATGGTTGTGCCGGACAATCCGCGCGCCCTGGTCGCCCAGCCGGATCGCTACGAGCCGGGCCTGAACCGGGCCACGCTGGAGTGCGCGCGTCATTACCAGACGGTGATCCTGCCGGCACGGCCACGCAAGCCTCAGGACAAGGCCAAGGCCGAGGTGGCGGTGCAGGTGGTCGAGCGCTGGATCATGGCGCGGCTGCGCCATCGGCAGTTCTTCAGCCTGCATGCGCTTAACCAGGCCATCGCCGAGCTGCTGGAGGATCTGAATCGGCGCCCGTTCAAGCGGCTCGATGGCTGCCGGCGCGACTGGTTCGAGCGCCTGGATCGCCCGGCCTTGCGAGCGCTGCCGGTGCATCCCTACGAGGTCGCCACCTTCAAGCGCTGCAAGGTCAGCATCGACTACCACATCGAGGTCAATGGCAGCTTCTACAGCGTGCCCTCCGCCCTGGCCCGGCAGAACGTGGACGTGCGACTGACGGCACACACCCTGGAAGTGCTGCATGGCAACCGGCGGGTGGCCAGCCACCTGCTGCTGGGGCGACGCGGCGCTTACAGTACCCAGCGCGAGCACATGCCCGCGGCGCACCAGGCGCATCGCGAATGGACGCCACAACGCCTGCTCGACTGGGGCGCGCGGATCGGCCCCTACACGCGCCAACTGATCGATCACCAACTGACCCACAAGCCGCACCCGGAGATGGGCTACCGCGCCTGCCTCGGCCTGCTCTCGCTGGCCCGGCGCTATGGCAATGCACGCCTGGAAGCCGCTGCCGAACGTGCCGTACACCTGCGCGCCTTCACCGGGCGCAGCGTGCGCAACCTGCTCCAGCAAGGCCTGGATCAACAGCCGCTGCCCCAGCGTGCCGCCGAAACGACCTTACCCGGCGACCACGAGAACGTCCGTGGCGCCGACTACTACCAACCCCCGCAACAGGAGCTGTTCGATGATGCCGCAACACACCCTGAATCAACTGCACCAGCTACGCCTGGACGGCATGGCCCGCGCCCTGGAAGAGCAATGGACGCTGCCGGCCAGCCACAGCCTGAGCTTCGATGAACGCCTCGGCCTACTGCTCGACCGCGAACTGGCCTGGCGTGACAACCAGCGCCTGGTACGGCTGCGCAAGAAGGCCAAGCTCAAGTACGCCAACGCCTGCCTGGAAGATCTCGACCGCCGCACCGGACGCGCCCTGGACGAGCGTCTGATCGCCACCCTGGCCAGTGGCGACTGGATCCGCCAGCAGCACAACCTGCTGCTGACCGGCCCGACCGGTGCCGGCAAAACCTGGCTGGCCTGCGCCCTGGGCAACCAGGCCTGCCGCCAGGGCTATAGCACCCTGTACCTGCGCACCCCGCGCCTGCTGGAACAACTGCGCATCGCTCATGGCGACGGCAGCTTCGGCCGTACCCTGCAACAGCTGGCAAAGGTCGACGTCCTGGTGCTGGACGACTGGGCGCTAGCCCCGCTGGAGGAAGGAGCCCGGCATGACCTGCTGGAGGTGATCGACGACCGCGCTGGCAGCCGCTCCACCATCCTGACGAGCCAACTGCCCATCGAGCACTGGCACGGCTGGATCAACGACCCGACCCTGGCCGATGCCATCCTCGACCGCCTGGTGCACAACGCCTACCGACTGACGATGAAAGGCGAGTCGCTGCGCCGAAAAAAAGCCGAGGAACAAGCCGCATCGTGACCGATGCGATTACAATCCAGAACCCGCGCAACCGGGGTGGAAGCACCGGTCACGTATTAGCGAAACGCTCGGTCACGTTCACCGAAATCCGCAACTGGGCATCTATGACGAGATTCCCGGCAAGTTCGGCGAGTGGAACCACGCCATCATCGGAGAGGATCTCAAGCCCTACCGCCGCGCTGCGGATGCCATCGAGGCATCTGGTCTGGAGTACAGCATCTTGCGCCCGGCCTGGCTGACCGATGAAGAAGAGGTGGACTATGAAATCACCGCCAAGGGTGAGCCGTTCAAGGGCACCGTGGTGTCGCGCAGGAGCGTGGCAGACCTAATCGTCAAGATCATCGGCTCACCTGATCTGCATGTGGGTGCCAACCTGGGCGTGAACAAGCCGAACACTGACGGCGATAAGCCGTACTTCATGTAATGCGAGGCCGAGCATGCTCAAGCAGATCCCTCGAACAGATGCTCTAGACCATCGACGAACAATGGTTTGGCTCACGGGCAAAACCGTGAATCCGGGGCGTTGTGCTAACTGTCCAGGTCATGACGCAAATGACTGCTGCGCCCACTCATGACCGACCTCTTTTGACCATTAGAAGTCCCTGAGAAATCAGTTCCGCAATCACAATCCTGCTCCGCATAGGCCGTGGGTTCCAGCCTTCGTGGAGATTCAAGCCTGTGGAGCTGGTCTATCACTAACTGATTGAAAAGATTGAATTTTACCTGGATTGCAAGTCCGCCTACGCCGGTTCGATTCTGACCTCGGCCTCCACCCTTGAAAACCCCGTAGATCAACGGTTACGGGGTTTTTTATTGCCTGGGGTTTGGGCAGTCATCTCCGCATGTTTTTGGATCGTTCCCGTAATCAAACTATTTCCGGCATCGGGCTGAGCCAGTTTTCACCGTTTTCGCTCCTTGGTCATACCAGGTGCAACTAACTTCCCGGTCAACCGAGAATCTGCACGTCCGGTAACCCCGAGTCGCCTGAGATTCGCTTATCGACGTTCGTAGATAACGCCCTGAATCATCACCTGATCTGACTCGGGCTTTTCGTCAAAACGTTCGTGCGCCTGCGCAATGGCGAACTGGTTTTCGTTCGCCCAGTTGACCAGTGCCATCACCGGCTCCAGCAGCGTTTTTCCCATGTCGGTGAGTTCGTATTCGACGCGTGGAGGAATGGTCGGATACATCGTTCGGGTAATCAGTCCGTCACGTTCCAGTCCGCGCAAGGTCAGCGTCAGCATCCGTTGGGAAATGCCGTCGATGCCACGCTTCAATTCGTTGAAGCGCTGCGGGCCTTTAGCCAGCGTGGCGACGATGTAGAGGGTCCACTTGTCGCCGATGCGATCCAGGATTTTACGGGTCGCCAGACAGCCACCTGCGTCAGGAGCAGGCATGTCGGCAGGTAGTTCGGTGTGACTAGGTGACATGCGTGTGCCTTCTTGTGGGGAAACGGAAGTGACCATACCATCCTTCGTATGAATTGGTAATTTAGATTAAATAGTTTACTCAGTTCTTATTTTATACTTAGGAGCAATCATGAACCGTACTCTACTTGTCACTTCCAGTCCGCGCGGAGCGGACAGCCTTTCCACCCGTTTCGCCATTCAGATCGCTGAAGGCATCCTGGGCCACTCGGGCGGCTCGCTTGCTGTGCGCGACCTTGCCGCCAATCCGCCGCCGCACATCGCCCCGGCCTACATCGAGGGCCGCATCACATCGCCCGAAGAGCGCACGCCGGAACAGATCGAGGCCGTGAAGATCGCCCAGGAACTGGTGGATGAATTGAAGGCCGCCGATGTGATCGTGCTGGGGTCGGGCATGATCAACTTCGGCCCGTCCTCACAGCTCAAGGCATGGTTCGATCACGTCACTTGGCCAGGCATCACTTTCAGCTATGGCGACACCGGGCCAAAAGGATTGCTCGTTGGCAAGAATGTCTATCTCGTTACCGCTGCTGGCGGCGTGTTTTCGGAAGGTGCTTGGGCGCCTTTCGACTTTCAAACCAACTATTTGCTGCACTTGCTCGGTTTCATCGGCTTGACCGACGTTGAAGTGGTACGCGTCGAAGGCACGGTGCTCGGTCCCGATGCGCTGCAGGCGGCAATCGCCAATACCGAAACAGCCGTCAAGTCCTTGTTGGCGAAGGTTGCGTGATCTCATGGGTGGGGTAAAACATCGCCCTGTTGTTCAGGGTGATCGCGCGCAATGGCTGTGAGGGCATCAAGCCGACAGGCAAATTGATCGCCAATTCGGGCTTGGACTGGACACAGGAAGGCATCCCCAACCTCAAGGACGGCGATGCCGATGGTGGTGTCTACGTGGGCTGGTATGGGAAAACCAAGCTCAGCATGAAACTTTCCAGGGGTAGTCTCGCGAAGTTCCTTGAGGATCAAGTGACTGACAAAGCGGTCCTACGCCTGGCACCTGCCATCGTAGTGATACGCCGTCCAGATCTGGCCGTTCATGCCCTTGCTGATACGGCGCGCCCAATGCCCGGCAAAGACTGTCAGTCCGCTCGTGCGATCTAGCGCAACAGATGCACTGCCAAACCGACTAGCGCGCAGGCCATCAGCACTTGGATGACGCCCCGCTTGAAGCGGAACAAGGCAATCGCCGCTGCAATGGCGATCAGTGCAGAGGGCCAGTCGAGGTGGCCGCTGAAGCCTTTCGGCCAAATCACGTGATAGCCGAAGAAACACGCCAGATTGAGGATCACTCCAACCACGGCAGCGGTGATGGCGGTAAGCGGTGCCGTGAACTTGAGTTCGTTGTGGGTCGACTCCACCAGAGGGCCGCCCGCGAGGATGAATAAAAATGATGGCAGGAAGGTGAACCATGTGACTAGCGCGGCGGCGACGGCTCCGGCCAGAAAGACCTGATCAGCCCCGAATACCTGCGAGACATAGGCCCCGATGAAGCCGACGAAGGCCACCACCATGATCAGTGGCCCTGGCGTGGTTTCCCCCAGCGCCAGCCCGTCGATCATCTGGGTTGGGGTCAGCCATCCATAGTGTCCGACTGCGCCTTGGTAGACATACGGCAGCACGGCGTAGGCCCCACCAAAGGTCAGCAAGGCGGCCTTGGTAAAGAACCATCCCATTTGGGTCAAGGTTCCTTCCCAACCAAAGAGCGCGGTCAAGGCCCCCATCGGCAAAGCCCATAACAGGGCGCCGATCACTGCGAGCGATGCCAATTTCAACCAGCTAAAGCGGGCATGTTCCGGGGACGGAGTGTCGTCGTCGATCAAGGCCGGGCCGAAGGATTTCTTGGCGGCGCCATGGCCCCCGGTTCTGAATTTCGTGGGTGCCAGGCGTCCACCGACATAGCCGATCAAGGCGGCCCCAAGAACGATCAATGGGAACGGAACATTGAATGCAAAGATCGCGGCAAATGAAGCCGCTGCTATCGCCCACAGCCAATTGTTCTTCAGCGCCCGAGAACCGATCCTATGTGCCGCCTGCACTACGATGGCTGTCACGGCAGGCTTGATGCCGTAGAAGAGCCCGGCCACCACAGGTACTTCGCCGAACGCGATGTACATCCACGACAGCGTGATCAGGATGAACAGTGAGGGCAGCACAAACAGCACGCCGGCGATAACACCTCCCCACGTTCGATGCATCAGCCAGCCAATGTAAGTCGCCAACTGCTGCGCCTCGGGCCCAGGCAACAACATGCAGTAATTGAGGGCATGCAGAAATCTGCGCTCGGATATCCAGCGCCGTTGCTCCACCAATTCCTGGTGCATGATCGAGATCTGGCCCGCAGGCCCGCCGAAGCTGATGAAGCCGAGCTTCAACCAGAACCAGAACGCCTCACGCAGGCTGATCGCTTCCGGCTTCGACAGCTCTTCTTCAACCATGGGGGCCGATACCTTACTCATTGGGTTGTTCCTCTTTCACAAAGCCGGCGAGCAGACCGTCGAAAATGGCGCTCGCTGCAGCCAGCAAATGGTCGTCGTCGGTAATCGTTTCGCGCAGGCCGGCAAGCACTCGCTCGACACCGGCGGCCTCCGCCGGCTGAGTGCCTCCAACATCTAGGTAATGCACCAAGGCCGCGATACGGTTTAGGCCGGGCTCTTGAAGCTCGAAGCTGGCTTGCAAGGTCTCGAAAGTAACCCGGTTGCCCACATGACTGAAAGTCGCCTCAACGAAATAAAAAACCAGCGCATTGGCTGGGCAGTCCTGTGGCCTGTCCAGCCAGAGGATCTGAGCATCGTGGTCAATGAAGCGACGGATCAGCCAGGCACAAGCCAGGCGGTCAACCGAGAATGGCTGAGGGGAGCAGGGGGAGCAGGTGCCTCGCGATGTACCGGGTTCTGCAAGACTACCCTTGACCGTAGAACCAGCGCTCAGGCGCGGAAAGCGAGGCGCCGTCCTTTGGGGAATCCTGGTGCCCGATGTACGAACATCGGGCAAAAGGCTCAATTACAAGTGGAAGTCGCCCGCAGCCTCCGGCTGGTAAAGCACTTTCCGGATCTCAATCCGGCGGGTCCGATCAGAGATTCGCCAGTCGATGGCGTTCCCCTCCTGATAGCCAAGGATGGCGGCGCCTAAGTCGGAATACACGGAGTGCTTCCCTGCGTCGCAGTCCGCGTCTTCAGGGTAGACCAGGGCCACTTCGAGCTCTTCGTCATCCAGTTGCAGCAACGCCCTGGAGTTCATCGTGATGACATTGCCCGCCACCTGCTGCGGCTTGACGACAATGGCTCGTTCAAGCTCATGTTCAAGTTCTACAATCGCCGGGCCTTGCTCGAACACGATCAGGCTCTCGAGCCTGGCCTTGTCGATTTCAGTGATGTAGATCTCGGTGGAGTCGACAACGGTGCCTGCGCGCAAGAACTGGAGATAGCGCCCCGCGGTCATGGAAAATGATTTCAATGTCGGCGTCTCGCTTTCAAGCAGAAAGCCGCTGCGTTGAAAGGCTTTCAGCGAGCGCGCGTTGTCCGGGTGGATCTTGGCGATGAGCTTCTCGGCACGCATGTCGAGGAAGGCCAGTTTCATGCCTTCGCGGATGGTGCGGGCGCCAAGGTTTCGGCCCCATTTGTCGCTGTCTCCGATGACCAGGACTATCTCGCAGTTGGAGTCGGTCTTGATCAGGCGGACAAAGCCCACCGGGGCGTCATGCCGGTCATAGGCCATGAAGAACCGGCCGCCTCGATTGAAAAGATGGGTCAGGATCGGCAATTGAGTCCGATCGATGACTTGCTCGATGGAGCGGGAGACATCACGCGAATCGCTCAGATAGCAGGTAACGCGCTCATCTTCCAACCAATCCATCAACGTCAGCGCGTGCGCCCGAGTGATTTCAGGGCACAGGGTAATGAAAGGCTTGTTCATCTAAACCACACTTCTTAGTAAAGGATGGAAGCCCTTCATGGCTAAAGTCACGACGGTTCTTCGGCAACCGCGCATTCTAAGATATACCGCGAGTAATAGCGAAGATCCCCGAGAATTCGAGGAAAACATCGTATTGTCGAACCCGAGCCAGCCACGCGCTCAAGCGTCGATGAAGCCGACTCCATTCACGCTGTATTGAGCAATCAGTTCGGCAATCAAAGACGCTTGAGGCGGCAAACCTTCAACAAAGTGCTGCGGGCTGTCGGCGCCTCTCCGTAAGGGGAGGCGCTTGAGCTTGAGGAGAGTGTTGACCTGTCAGGCTGATGCCCGGTCTAGGCGCTCAATGCTTTGCCCATCAAACGGTGAATCGGCTGATCAGCACGCCAAATGAGGTCGCGAGTCGCGACAGTTCGGCGCTTGAAGCGCTGGTTTGATGTGCGCCTGTCGCGGTTTGTGCGGAAAGATCCTGAATGTTGATCAGGTTACGGTCGACCTCGCGTGCGACCTGAGCTTGTTCTTCAGCTGCACTTGCGATGACCAGGTTCTTTTCGTTGATGACGGAAACGCCCTCGGTGATGCTGTCCAAGGCCTGGCCGGCCTCAACCGACTGCGCCCGTGTATCGGCGGCCAGCTCTTTGCTTTTGTTCATCGCGAGGACGGCTTCTTCAGCTCCCGAGCGCACCTGTTGCATCATCGATTCGATGTCCGCCGTCGACGCCTGGGTCCTGTGGGCCAGTGCGCGGACTTCATCGGCCACCACTGCGAAGCCGCGACCCTGTTCACCCGCCCGGGCGGCTTCGATGGCCGCATTGAGGGCCAGGAGATTGGTCTGCTCGGCGATGGCCCTGATCACTTCAAGCACTTTCGTGATCTCGTTGACGCGGGTTGCGAGCACCTCAACCTTGCCGGTCGAATTGGCAATTTCGTCTGCCATTGCGCCAACGGAGTCAACGGCCCTGCGCACTTGATCGCGCCCTTGCACGGCGCTGCGGCTGGTCTGCTCGGAGGCTTCTGAGGCGCCTGTGGCATTGCGGGCAACTTCTTCCACTGCCGCGGTCATTTCGTTTACCGCCGTTGCCGCTTGCTGAATCTCGTCATTCTGTCGCGTCATACTCCGCGAGCTTTCTTCCGTGACGGCGTTCAGCTCTTCGGATGCAGAGGCCAGTTGGTCAGCAGCACTGCCAATCTCCTTGACCGTGGCCCGCAGGTTTTGCTGCATTTTATCCAGCGCATTGAGCAGTGCACTGACCTCATCCCGGCCGCTGACCTGAATGCTCTTGGAAAGGTTGCCTTCCGCTACTTCCTCTGCGCTGTGGACAGCGATGGAAAGTGGCCGGGTGATCGAGCGGGTGATGATCATGCCCAACGAGACGGCCGCGATGAACGCGATCAGCACCCCGATGCCCAATGTCCAGTAAGCACTGGTAGTGGCGGCCTCGGCTGCGTCGGCGGCTTCACCGCTTTGGCGATAGTTGGAGGCAACTATGATTTGCAGTTGATCGATGATGCGCTTGGACGCCGGGGCAACCTGCTGCTGGAAAGTCTGCATGGCACCATCAAGGTCGCCAGATCTCGCCAGGGCGATGACTTTGTTCGCCCCCTGAACGTAGGCCGGCCAGTCCTTTTCGAACTGATCGCCCGCCACCCGCTCGTCATCGGCGAGAGGCGTCTGGCGATATTCCTTGAAAAGCCGCTCAACTTCCTTCTGGTTTTCGGACATGGACTGTACTGCCGCTTCAAACTTCCCTGAATCCGCCTTGGTGTACTTAAAAAGCAGGGCTGCATGCAGATCCCTGGAGTAGGCAAAAACACCGGCCCGAGCATTGCCCGTATTGTTAACGGACACCAGGTTGTTGCTAACGATTTCGTTTATTGTTGTTTTTAGCAATGCGATACCCGAGCGTCCCAAGAGCCCCACTCCCAGTGTGATGATGGCGCACACCACAAATGCAGAGATTAATCGTGTGGAAAGCTTGATGTTACGTAATGCGTCCATAGGACCCTCGACGAACTCTTAGTTGGCTGGCCCAAGCTGGCTTGGGTTTCCATGTATCCGCCGGGATATCTATTAACTTTAATGGAGCGCCGGTTTTTTTTGAGCACGATCATTAACTAGCTAAGTGTTTTTTCTGCAGTGAGTCATGGGTTTGATTTGGAACTAACGTGCAGTATTAACAATAAGGTTTCGTCTGCAGTCATTGTTGGCGTCATAAGCGATATTGACGGGGGCCAAAAACAGTCAGGTGATGAGGGGCGCGATGGTGCGGCCAGTGGCACGCATGCGACACTTGTCGCCCGAAAAAACAGGCTGTGTATCAGCGTCGCAGGTACAGAGGTGTGTTTCGCAGTTGCGTCATTCTTGACGTTGCAGTGGGCACGGTGACTTCTTTTGGTGCTGATTAATGACTATGCATTTACTACTAGTTGATCTGCAATGGACTTTTGACCTCCCGCAACGGGTTTAAATTTCTACCAATCTATTACAACCGCTACACTAGAACTTGAACCGTACTATCCATAAGGTGGGAACGTGAAGCGTGATACACGCTTGGTTGTGCTTTTGCTGTTGGTCGTTGGTTGCTCACTGGCGTCATTGACTGTCTGGAAAGTATTGGCATCTCGCGAGCAGGTATTAAGGGATGTCAATGTTCACGGTCTGAACCTGACCCAGGCGCTTGCTACCTACACCGAAGGGATAGTTCGTCAAAGCTCGGCGCTGTTGCTCGGGCTGGTCGAGCGCCTGGAAACCGAGGGTAGCGGTCCTCCTCAGATTCAGCGCCTGAGTAAGCTGATCCACCGGCAGGAACCGCTGATGCCACAGCTCAGTGGCGTCACCATTTACGATAATCAGGGCCGTTGGTTGATGTCTTCCAATCGGCCGATTCCTGCCGGGGCGAACAGCAGTGATCGGGCCTATTTCATTCATCATCGCGACGATCCATCCCGTGAAACCTTTATCGGGCCGCCAATCCAGAGCCGCTCCAATCAGGAGTGGGTGATTACCCTCAGTCGGCGTTTCAATGATTCTCGCGGCGAGTTTGCCGGAGTCGTGGCGGTTACCCTGGGGATCGAAAACTTCTTGCGGTTGTTTGGCAAGATCGATGTAGGGCAGGAGGGGGCCATCGGCTTGTCCAATACCGATGGTACGTTGCTGGTTCGCTATCCCTTCCGTGAGCAGGATATGGGGCGCAACTTTTCCAAGTCGCCGATCTATGCCAAGTACCTTGTCGATCGAACCGCCGGTACCGCATCGTTTACCTCCAGCCTGGACGGTGTCGAGCGCCTTTATGCCTTTCGCAAGAGTGACCAGCTGCCTGTGATCACGACTGTTGCTCTCGGCAAGCGAGAGGCCCTGGCTGCGTGGCGTATGGAGGCGCTGTTGTCGACGGTCGTGGTGGCGGGGCTGCTGGGGCTTACCGCTCTGATCGGTTGCTTCTTGATCCTGGATATTCGCCGGCGAACCGAGGTTGAAGGTCAGTTGCGAGGCGCCCAGCAGCAGTTGCTCTCATCCAATCGCCAACTGGAGTTGCTGGCCATGAAGGACCCCTTGACGGGGCTGGCCAACCGGCGCTGCTTCGACGAGAGCCTCGCCACCGAAGCGCGTCGGGCACAACGTGCCAATGCCTCGCTGGTATTGATGATGATCGATATCGACTACTTCAAACTGTTTAACGATTCGCTCGGGCATGTAGCCGGAGACGCCTGCCTGCAGGCGGTTGGCAGAATCCTGGAGGAGTGTGTGCGACGGCCGTCGGATCTGGTGGCACGTTATGGTGGAGAGGAGATGGGCGTCATCATGCCGGACACCGACAGCGACGGAGCGAGGATAGTGGCGCAACATATTCTCAGTCGCTTGGAACAGGAGAACATTGCGCACGTTTCCAGCCCGTTGGGGCGGGTGAGTGTAAGCATCGGAATTGCCGCCGCCACGGGTGCGGAGTTGAACCACCTGCAAGGACTGATCGAGGCGGCAGATCAGGCGCTGTACATTGCCAAGGCATCGGGACGTAACCAGTTTGCCGAGGCAAAGGTGTAGTGGGCGTATGCCAGACGTGCAGTATCAGCTGTCGGGGACGATGGCCGGGTCTTGAGTGGCTTGCTCCGCCAGTTTCAATCGGTCGGCCTTGCTGATGTAGGTCGACTTCTTTTTCGGTGCCAGTTTGGCGCTGGCCTTCTTGGCGTTGGCCTTCAGCAGTTGGTTTATTTTCTTGCGGCGATTCATCGTTGTTACTCGGCGGATAAGTTGCCGGATGATATCAGCTAAGGGGATTGGGCCGTTCACCTGTGCCGAGTATGGGGTGCGCCGAGTCGGCTGGCGGTCCTGTCGGCCTTGATCAGCTCAGCAGTTCTTGTCCTTGTCGTCGATCACGCAGGCCAGGGTGATGATGTCGCGCCCTTCGGTGTACAGGGTGACAAAGAGGGCCTCATGTCCCGCTCGAGGCAGATGACCAGTGCTGTGACACTGTGCCGCACTGGCGCAATTACAGACTGTGGTCTTTGCTGTTGCGGGCCCGCTGGCGGGAGTGCTGGCAGGGCTTGCTGCGCGCCGTGCCATGGGCGTGCATCCGCCCCCTGAGACAAGGGGAAAGCGCGGATCGTGATCATTGTCTCGACCAAGGAGGTCAGGTTGAAAAGAAAAATGCTGGCGGCTTCGTTGCTGCTATGGATGTTCTCGCTGACAGCGCAGGCGGACTGCGCGGTGCTCGGGCCTGGTGAGGATCCGTGTGCCGGCCCGGTGCTCGGCCCGACCGTCTGCGAGTGCCCTTGATGACTGTCCGTGCCCTTGCCCGGGCACATGGACGATTGGATGACTGACCAGGAGGTCGCAAATGAAGAAAGTGCTGTTGGCGGTATTGCTGCTGTGTGGTTTCTCCCTGACTGCCCAGGCCTCGTGCCCGGTGTTCGGCCCGTCCAAGGATCCGTGCAGCGGTCCGGTATTCGGTCCATCGACCTGCGAATGCCCTTGAGATAGTGGCTAGGCAGGCCCGACGCAAATCGGGTCTGCCCGCTCCGCTGGCCGCTCGGCAAGTGCCGCAGCGTCTCCGGCAAATGCTTCACAGGTGGGTCATCAATTGCTGGTGATACCCACTTTCACCGATGGGGGCCGGACAGCGGCTTTCATTGAACGGCTGAATCCGCTCAATGTGTGGCGCGCAGCTCAGGTTGTCCTGTAGTTTTCAGCATGCCGGCAGGCAGTCTGCATCCAAGCCGGCCAGGCGCGGACGTTGGAAGTCCCGTGCATCTCAATCCAAGGACAGCAGCCCCAGATGAGTCAGCTAATTGATTTCAAATCCATCGTTGCAGCGGCGCAACGGATAGATGGATCGGTAACTCGCACGCCGACGGTCAACAGTTCAGTGCTCAGCGACAAGGCTCGGCGGCCCGTCTTTCTCAAGCTTGAAAACATGCAGGTCGGGGGCTCGTTCAAGGCCCGCGGGGTGCTCAACAAGTTTTCGGCGCTTGCCAAGAATCTCGACGACAACCATTTCGTTGCCGTAAGTGGTGGCAATTTCGGGATTGCCATCGGCGAGGCGGCCAGGCACTTCGGCGCCAAGGTAACGGTGGTCATGCCCGAGAGCGCGCCCTCAACATCGGTCGAGCGAATTCGCGCCAGTGGCAGTTCGGTGATTATCGAAAAAGACGTTCATGGTGCATTTGCCCGGGCCAAGGCGCTTGAGGAGCAGGGCTATGTGGTTATCGACGATTGCGCCGACACCTTGATCGCCGAGGGGCATGGCACCCTGGCCCTTGAGTTCATTGCCGACTGCCCGTCCCTGACCGACGTATTCGTCGCGGTGGGTGGTGGGGCGATGCTGGCGGGAGTGGCCACGGCGTTGAAGGCGATCAAGCCCGGAATCCGTGTCTGGGGCGTCGAGACTGCCGGCGCAAGCTCCATGCAACAGGCGTTGCAGGCAGGCAAGCCAGTGGACGTGGAGATCAGTTCGATCGTCTCGACCCTGGGTGTTCCCATCATCGATGAGCTGATGTTTGCCCACGCTCGCCACTATCTGGAAGACATGCTTGTGGTTTCTGACCATGACGCCATCAAGGGCATGGTTTGCTTTGCGCAGGACGCCAGGCAATGGGTCGAACTGGCTTGCGGAGCGCTGGTTCCGGCCATGCTGGCCACCGCGCCGAAGCTGCCCGAGGACGCAGTCATCGGTCTGGTGGTCTGTGGCGGCAACATATCCCTTCAAGACATGAGCAAATGGGCCGCCTACGCGGGAATATCCTGAGTCCCCCCTGGGGTTTTCCTTGCATCAAGTACAGCGTTTCGGGCCTTGAATGGCTCGCCGACCTGATCCTGCGACGTCAAGGCCAGCCCAGGTCAACAAGCTGAAAGTAGAGAGTAATGAACGACCGAACCGACGTGCAGCGCGTTATCGTTGCCTTCTTGATCATTATCGTGGCGCTGGGCTGCATCGCTTTTGTGACCAGTCTGACAATTTCCGGAGGGTTCCTCCCGGGCCTCGGGACAGCCTTGGCGATCGCGGCGCTGGGGATCACCTGCCTGTTGTGCTATCCGCTGGTCTTTGCCTACTGGATGGTCAGCGGCAGGACCATCGGAATGCGCGACCTGTTGATTCTCCACAGTGTGGTGTCGGCAGGCTTTGTCATCTGGTACCTGGTGCTGGTATTCGGCTGATGGAGGGATTGCCTCACCTGCGCGCCGGGCTTGGTCGGCGCGCAGGTGATGGTCAGGTCGGCGGCCTGCTGTTCGCAACGAATCAGCGAAGGCTATCGGCGGCACTGGGCATGGGTAGTGGCGGCAGGCTCGTGTCGCGAATGGCTGCTTCGAGCTTGTCCTGATAGAGGCTCAGAATGGAGTAGTCGAGCTTCTGGGTGATGTTCGCGCCACCTGTGCAATTTTGCAGCAGCTCGTCCAGTGCGCCGGCCACCAGGTCAGCGGTGACTTGCAGGACATTCAAGCCAAACGGGCTATCGACAATGACCAGACTCGTTAAATCGTACATACAACCCCTGCGGTCACTGTGATCAACAATAGTGGCTATGAGCCATCGCTATGTTAACTAAACCGCCGCCGGGCTGTCACTGGGCCGGCACGTTGGCATATGGGTTTTTCGGCGGTGAATTTCCTGTACTCGGATGCCCCTGTGTGTACCATTCGGGCCCGCGTAACAATCAGGTTCGATCTGCATGCTGGGACTGACAAAGGGTGATCACCAGCGCTCGCGCCAGGCGCGTTACGCGGCGGTGGTTGATGAAGTCAGGGAAACCCTGAGCCAATGTGGCTTCGAGATCCATCGCAACCCTACGCAAAGCCTGCAGATCCATTGCGACTACAAGGCTTGAGAGTGTGCAGTGCCGCGTCGGCCATGCAGCGCCCGGGGGCGCTTGCCGATGCCAGTGATAAGGATGTTACGTGTTGCGAAGTCTGTTGTTGCTGGCGCTGGCCCTGGGGCTGAATGGGTGCACCGCATTGATTGTCCGAACCACGCCCGATACCTGCCCCTATATCGGTGTGCGCATGGACTGGGCCCTGGCGAAGGAAAACAACGGCGTGCTCTGGCCATTGCTGGCGCTGGATGCACCGTTTTCCGGCGTGGTGGATACCTTGATGTTTCCTTTTGAATATCAGTACAGCTGCTCGCTTTGATGCTCGGCGCTCGCAGGTCCGGCTCAGGCCGGACCGCCGGGGTTGCAGCCCAAGCTGGCTGAAACCCCGACACTGAGTCTGTCGACTGCCAGCACTATTCCCAGCGCTTGAACAGCACGCTGGCATTGACCCCGCCAAAACCGAAGCCGTTGGACAGGGCGTATTGCATGGCTACCTGGCGTGCCCGGCCGCTGACCAGATCAAGGCCCGCAGCGTCGTGGTCGGGGTTTTCCAGGTTGAGCGTGGCCGGGGCGATCTGGTCGCGCAAGGCGAGAATGGTAAAGATCGCCTCGATCCCGCCGGCCGCGCCCAGCAAATGGCCAGTGGCGGATTTGGTCGCGCTGATGGCCGGGCCGCGGCCGCTGCCGAACACGCTCCTGATCGCTGCCAGTTCGCCTTTGTCGCCCACGGGGGTGGAAGTGGCATGGGCATTCAGATGCTGTACCTGGGCCGGCTGGACGCCGGCCTGGTTGAGTGCCTGCTGCATGGCACGCCGCGCACCGTCGCCATCTTCAGGGCCGGCTGTCATGTGGTAGGCATCGGCGCTGGTGCCGTAGCCCACCAGTTCGGCGATGGGCTGCGCGCCTCGGGCCAGGGCATGCTCCAGCTCCTCGATGACCAGCAGACCGGCGCCTTCGCCCATGACGAAGCCGTCCCTGGCCTGATCGAAGGGGCGCGAGGCGCGCTCCGGCGTGTCGTTGTAATCGCTGGACAAGGCCCGTGCAGCGGCGAAGCCAGCCAGGCTGACCTGGTGAATTGCCGCTTCCGCTCCGCCACAGACGGCGATATCGATTTCTCCGGCGCGGATCATTCGCGCCGCGTCACCGATGGCCTGGACTCCGGCCGCACAGGCAGTGACAGGCGCCCCCAGTGGCCCCTTGAGGCTGTGGCGGATCGAAACGTGGCCGGCGGCCATATTGCTCAGGAATGACGGAATGGTGAAGGGCGACAGGCGCCGTGGGCCTTTGCTGTCGCTGGTGCGCACGGCATCGGCAATCGCCGGGAAGCCTCCGACTCCCGAGGCAATGATGGTGGCGGTGCGTTCCTGGGCGGCGGCGTTATCGGGTTTCCACTGCGCCTGGGCCAGGGCCTCTTCCGCCGCGGCCAGGGCGAAGAGAATGAAACGGTCCATCTTGCGCTGTTCCTTGGGCGTCAGCAGACGGTCCGGATCGAAGCCGGCCTGCGGATCCTGCTGCGAGTCGGGCACCTGGCCGCCAATGGTGGTGGACAGACCCTGGATGAACTCCTGTGGCAGTTGACGGATGCCGGACTGCCCCGCCAGCAGGCGTTGCCAGACCTGTTCGACGCCACAGCCCAGTGGAGTGATTGCGCCCATGCCGGTGACTACGATGCGTTTACTCATGTGGGTCCTGCTCCTTCGCTTGTTTGGGGGGAACAACGAAATGTGGACGATACTATCATCATGAAAGTAACATCCGGTTCCACAAAAAACCGAGGTGCACTGCAGGAGCCCGTCATGCAACGAAAAAGTCTGATCGAAGCCGAATGTCCCATCGCCAGGAGCCTGGAGCGGGTCGGCGAATGGTGGAGCATCTTGATCATGCGCGACGCGCTGCATGGCTTGAGGCGCTTCGACGAGTTCTCCCGCAGCCTGGACATTGCCCCGAACATGCTGACCCGGCGCCTGAACGCCCTGGTGGAGGCCGGGTTGCTGGAGCGCCGCGCCTACAGCGAGCGGCCCTTGCGCCATGAATATGTGCCCACCGCCAAGGGCGAGGACTTTCGCGTGGTGTTGCTGGCATTCGTGGCATGGGGCAATCGCCACTTCGCTCCCGAAGGCGAGAGCGTGCAACTGATCGAGCGTGCAAGCGGACGACCTGTGCAGCCGGTCATGGCGGATGTGGCCGATGGGCATCTGGTGCCGTTGCAGGACTGCACCGTGCAGGCCGGGCCCGCCGCCAGTGCCAGCATGCGCCAGCGCTTTGCGACTATGGCGGATTGAGCGCGCCGGGGGCGGGCTGATTCTGCGCCACGCCCGCGTTGGCTTGGGGCGCGGCTTGTTGGGCCTCAATGGCTGGCGCGGGCCCACTGGCGGCAGGGTTGAGGCTAGTGGGGATCAGTTTGCCGACCACATAGCCGCTGTGGCTGATCAGGGCCAGCAACAGCAAGGTGCTGTGCAGTTTCGGCAAGTCCTGCACAACCCAATAGCCGGACCCCAGGCTATGGCCGACGGCTGCCCCATACACCAGGATCACCAGCAGGGTGATCAACAGCATCTGCAGGCGTGGCAGGTCAACGATGGTGCCGTTGGTCACGTCTTCACCACGAATCAGATCGGCCAGTCGCGCGTCCTTCGGATCACCTTTCATCAACACCTGGCCATTGGCCGAAGGCATGGCGGCCAGCTTCTGACTGTCGAGCAACTGTTGACCGGTGCTGGTCAGCGCGACGCTGTCGGTAGGTTGCTCGGCTTTACGACTCAGGGCCATGGGCGCGCTGACGAAACTGGCCAGGCTGAAGCCCATCAAGGCGATCAGGTTGTAATCCAGATCTACTGTCAGCGCCGTGGTGGCATCGCCACGGACAATGTTGGCGATGTACACCGTGTACAAGGTGGCCAGCACCAGCAGGGTCCACAGGCTCATCTGCAGACGCGACAGCGAGTAGCGATTGCGCTCGTCGATCAATACCCCTAGGACGCGCCCGCGAATGCGCAGGCCGGCCAGCACGAACAGCGCGGCCAGGCCCAGCAGACAGCAGCCCCAGGCGCTCAGTCGAGGCCAGTCGATATGGGGGGCAAACGGCGGGTAGGTGATGGGACGGGGATGACCGAGGAGGATGAGCGTGGGGACTATGACCGCCAGCAGCACGGCCAGGGTACGCAGCAGATAAGCATGAGCTTTCACGGTGGCAGGCCCTCTCCCTGTGTGGGCGGCTCATGTCCTGATCTGCGTGAGCCGCTTTTGTGCAGGCGGCGGGTCCTTTGGCGAGCGTCCCGGCGCCTGCTCTTGGGTATAGCGAATCCTTGTGCGGGCGACCGGCCGTTGGTCGGGTGCCGAGGGCGTCAGCGAGGAGCTTGCCCGCGGCGCCAGCTCGGGTGGAAGTGTCGCCAGTGAGGATCCTGGGCCGCTGCCAGCAGCTCATGGTCGCCCCGGGTATCGCCCCAGGCCCGGACACGGTACTGGCTCAATGGGCCGTAGACGCTTTCCAGGCGCAGTACCTTGTTCTGGCAGCGGCAATTGTGACCCGCGATATGTCCGGTCAGTACGCCGTCGACCACCTCCAGTTCGGTGCCGATCAATTGGACTCCCAGGCGCGTGGCGAAAGGTTGCAGGACCAGGGCCGGCGAGGCCGAGCACAAGGTTACCCGCGCACCGGAGCGCAGTTCGTCGGCCACTGCCTGCAGACCGTTTGGACGCATCAGCCGGCTCCAGGACCGCCGGCAGAAGGCTTCAGCCTGTTGTTGCACCCATGTCGCTTCGACACCAGTCAGAAAGGTGCGGATCAATTGTGCCTTGAGCTGGTCGCGGTCCATCCGCCGAGCCAGATACTCCAGGCTGGGCAAGGCCAGCCTGAGGACTTTCCGGTTGAAGCGCTGCGTGCCGAAGGCAAACCGCAAGAAGGGCACGAAGCTGTCATGGCGGGTGAGGGTGCCGTCAAAGTCGAATACCGAGAGCACCTGGGCGGCATCGGCGTCCACTGCCAGGGTGTCCAGGGTAGGCGCAGGCGTTTGACCGTCTGCTGTCGAGGGGCTCATGGGCGTGGGAGCAGAGGAGTGGGGCGACATGCTGTTCTCGGTGGTGGGGGCGGCCTGCTGGTTGGGCCGCCGGGAGTGCCAGGGTTGGCAGCAGTTTACGCCTTGCTGGCGGCCGGGTGCGGATCGCCGGTGATTCACCAGCGCAGCATGGGCAGGGGCTTCCAGGGCCGGGTCAGGCACTGCTTGGCGGACAATTGAACCAGCCGCAGATGAAAGCCCGCGTCAGGAAAAGCCGAGAAGATCTGTCGCCGTGCGTCCCGCGGGATGCCGAAACTGATCAGCCCCAGGGATACATCGATCCAGTCGGCACGCCGGAAACTCTCCACCAGACTGCCGGGATGAGCCGTGGCAGCACCGACTTTGTGGTGCAGTTCGATCATCGCCAGCACTTCGCTTTTCCATTCGGGCCTGGCGATCTCATCCAGATGGGCCTCGGCCAGCTGTAGCGAGGGAGGCAAGTAGTCAAAGGTCCTGGCGGTCCAGATCCCCAGGTCATGGAAGGCGCCGGCGATGGCCAGTTTTTCCAGTTGCTCGGCGTTGGCGTCGATCAGCAGATTGCAGAAGTTGATGACTCGGTAGACGTGGTTGCGATAGCCGAGGAAGTCCTTGCCCAGCGCCGGGCGATGGCGCTGGAGCAGTTCATCCAGGGGTTCCAAGCGGGTCAGTAGCATTGCCTCTTCCTTGCAGGACCGATGCCTGAGCACGGTCGTCAATGTCCGGATACCAGTGTTAGTTCGCAGTGGCGGCTTGGCTGCGCGCTCTTTCAACCATGGCCACGATGGTGGCGCGCAGTTCTTCCTGGACCTGCTCGGGGCTGATTTCACCCAGCGCCGCCGCGTGAGAGAGCGCTTCGGCGGCACCGAGCATTGCCCGTAAGCCGGCCGTGGTCAGCATTGCACCAGCAGCGAAGGGCTCCAGGTTGGCGCGGCACTTTTCCAGGAATAGCCGTTGGTAGTCGCGCTTGATGGTTTCCAACTCCGGTGAGCTGGCCAGGGCCGCGATGACTCCCGGGATCTCCCGGCCCTGCAGCAGCACGCATTCCACATAAGAGCTGGCAATGACCGTGGAGCGGGCGGCCAGAGTCGGTTCGCAGGCTTCCAGGGCCCGATCCATCAGCACGGTCTGGCGCTGGTCGAAATCCTCATAGAGCGTCGCCAGGAGTACTGCCCGGGTGGCGAAATGGTCGTAGACCACCGGTTTGGTGACCTCGGCCTGCTCCGCCAGGTGGCCCAAAGTCAGGGCTTCGGTGCCATGCTCGCGGACAATCTGCCAGGCCACGGCGATCAACTGTTGCAGGCGCTGTTCCCGGGACAGGCGGCGTCGCGGTACGGAAGCAGGGACGGGTTTCTGACGGCTTGACATGCTTATATACCAAAGGTAACTTAGCGGCTTAACTTACTAAAAGTATATAGATACCGGTCAATCCTGCGCAATCCGTCCTTTGGAGTACTCGTCATGCACGCTCTCATCGTTGTCGCTCATCACGACCCCAAGTCCCTGACCCACAGTCTCGCGCGGCAGATTGCCGAGGGGCTGGGACGCTCTTGCGAACATTCCAGCGAGATCGCTGATCTGTGGGCTGAAGGATTTGACCCGCGTTTCGCCGCCGCCGATATCGCGGTGCATCGCACCCAGGTGCCGCCTCCCGCGGATGTGCTCGCCGAACAGGCGCGTATCGACCGAGCCGACGCCCTGGTGCTGGTCTACCCGGTGTACTGGTGGTCCATGCCGGCGTTGCTCAAGGGCTGGATCGACCGGGTTTTCGCCAATGGCTGGGCCTTCGACTTTCGAGCTGACGCCAAGCTGGTGAAAAAACTCGGGCAGTTACAGGTGCATCTGTTGGGTGTGGCTGGAGCCGATGCCGGTACCTATGAACGGCATGGCTATCGCCAGGCGATGCAGACCCAGATCGATCACGGCATCTTTGACTACTGCGGAGCCCGAGTGCTGAGTTCGCAATTGCTGTTTGATTCTGAGGGCGGTGAGGTGATCCCGGCTCTGGAGCAGGCGCACGCGCTCGGACAGACACTGTTCAGCGTCAACCAGGAAAGCGAGTCGGCGTGAAGGCGAAAGGCGGGGGAGGGGCAATGCGGGGGGCGCGATCGATGGGATTGAGGTCTTTCAGCCCCAGCAGCACCAGGCAAAGGTGGTCAGGCAGAGCATCAGGGGCAGGGCGTCGAGAAAGTCATTCATACCAGCACACACCATAGAGAACGGTGCCGGCAATTTATGATGGGCAGGCACGTCTGTCTGTTGCGATTTTGTGAATTTTCAGCGCACTTTTGTTTAAGCCTGGTGACGCTTGCGCGGAGCAGCTTCAATCCAGGAAAAACCATTGGAAAACCGCTCTTCAAAAAGCCATAGACTCAAAAAAAGTGTGGATATTTAATGACTTAGGTGATTATATTTGCGTTTTTTTTCTAAAAATATCTTGTTACAGAATGTACTGTTCCGTTACTATAGCCCTGCGTTCACCTACCACGGTTTATGCATTTTTAGTCCCAAGTGTCCATCAGCTACTTGGGCTTTTTTTTGCCTGAAATTTGACTTCGCCGCCCATCGCCACGGCACATCTTTCTTTGCCGGACTGACAGTCGGGCTCCTTGCGGAGCCCGTTGGTCGAGCATCAGGTAACCGGGTGAACGACGATATGCAGTCCTTCATCCGCCCGCGGAGGCACGAAGTAACTGCAGATCAACGCGAACTGCTCCTCGCTGGTGCTGAAGGGGTGGTCGCCCCGGTCATTGCGCTCACGCAGCCGGGTGCGGCAGATGTCTTCGTCCACATCCAGAAAATGCAGCCGATGAGCGACGCCGGCCCTATCCGCCAGGGCCCGCAACCCACTGCGCTGGGCGAGGGTATTGGCCGGAAAATCCAGTACGACACCGGTTCCTGCCTGGAGCATGGCGATCACCAGCGGCTCCAGCACGTCTTTCAGGCGCTGGGCATGCTGCAGATAATCCGCGAGCGAGTGGATCTGGCCTGGATACAGCTGCGCCAGCCACTGGTCTTCACTGATCAATACGCTGCCGCAAGCCTGTGCCAGATGACTGGCCAAGGTGGATTTGCCCGAGGCGATCTTGCCGCATAACAGGTGCAGCGTGGCGGGGGACGACGGGTTCATGTTGTGTCTCCTGTGGGGCTTGCCTCAGTAGAGCGGTCATGAACCCGCCTTCGAGGCGGGTTGGTTACGGTTTGGATAGCCGCTAGCCCACCTGGCTGATGCAGGTGGTAATAATCGCGGTGCGCAGTTGCCAAAGATTCAGGCTCATGGGCTGAAACTTACACAGTGGAGGGCCGAAAAACTAGAAAATCTTCGTGCAAATTCAGCGCTGATCGAGAACTCGGCTGCAGGTGGCAACAGCGTCGAGGAACTGTGAGGCAGTTATCGTTTCTTGTGTATTTTTCGACACACAAGCTCAGATGCTGGCCTATCCTCATCGGGAAAAATCCACTCAATCTCACACAGGCGAGACAGCCATGCTCTCCACCAGCGAGCTTTGCCACATACTGGAGTCCGGCTTTCTCCCGCTTTCCTGCACCTGCAGCCTGGCTGCCAATGGCGCCCTGACCATCAAGATCTACGATGCCGAAACGGGACGAGTGGAGCTGTTGCTGCCCGGGGTTTCCACCGCCGAACTCACCAGCGTGCGAGACATTTCCAATCTGATCGGCGAGTTGCGCACCGAACTGCGGGCCGGGCGCAGGGCCTTTGCCGGTGCTTTTACCCATCATGCCGGCTGAATTCATGCCGTCAGTGATTGCTGACAGTTGAACATGTTATTGCGAACGCTTAGCGTTATGCCGTTCGCCCGGTATCTATGACTCTTTACCGGTTCATGGATGGCGAGGTCATGTGTACTGGGCGAACTCCATCGGCAATCGGCGTGTTTGATCTGTGCGCAGTTCTTAGTTCCTCCCCCCATTTGTTAGCCATCGCAGGCACCAGTGGATTGATTCGATATCAAGGATGACTCTCATGAACATCGGCAATACTCGTCCTGGCAATTACACCTACGCCCAACTGTCCAAAGTGCTGGAACTCAATCGTGGCGTTGCGCAAATCAAGGGCTCCGAAGTCCGCGATACATCAGTCGTAAAGCAAGCATTTTCGACGCAGCTGGAGCACGAGCAGGCCGCAGCCAAGGACGAAGCGCTCAAACTCAAGTTATCGCTGAACTTTTCCGCCGAGGCCTGAGACCTGATTGCCCAGCTCCATCCCACGCTTTCAACAACACAGCCGACGCGAGCTTCAAGCATGTCTGACGTTTGAAGATAAGTCGTTAAAAATCAGTTGGTTAGCTAATTCTGCCATGTTAGTCTTGGCGCCGCCGAGGCAGGTGCCGAACTGCAAGGCGGCATCCTCACTGGCAAGTGAACGGATGCTGTAGATCCCTGATTTAGCGTGTTTTTTCACTGGATTCAGTGAGCGCAGAAGACGGTTTTTTGCAGGTTTCGTTCTTGCTTCACCTGGGCTGGATGTATATATTCCACTCCCTGCTTCAAGCACTGGCCGGGCTGATGCCCATTCATGGCTCCAGTGTCGCGTGATCGCGCTACCGCCCGAATGGCGAAACTGGTAGACGCATGGGACTTAAAATCCCCCGCTCGTAAGGGCGTGCCGGTTCGATTCCGGCTTCGGGCACCATGAATATCAAGGGCTTGCATGACATACCTCATGCAAGCCCTTTGTTCTTTTCTCCGCAATCAAAAAATCTTATTCGCAATAACGACAGTCGTCGCGGCCCGCTCGCCTATCGCTACGATCCCGTCGGCCGCCTGCTCAGCGCCGTGACGCGTCAAGGCGTTGAAACGTTCGCCTTCGACCCGGCCGGTAACCTGCTGGATGACAAGGCTGCCGAAATCCGTCGTCAACTGGATCTGACGCCACCGCGCAGCAAGCTGGTCGACAACCTGCTGCACGAATACGCCAGCACACACTACGACTGCGACGAACGCGGTAATCAGATCCTGCGCTGGCACAACGGTCAGCGTAGCGATATGCGTTGGGACCTGTTTGATCGACTTGTCCATTCCGAAGATCCGCGCCTGAGCGTGGACTTCGCTTACGACGCACTGGGACGCCGCCTGCACAAAAAATCCCGCGCGCGCTACAAACAGCGCCCGGAAGCCGGTTCCCTCTGGACAGAAACGAACACGCCCGCAAACAGCGCGAACTGGGCTGCGGTTTTACGCTTTACGGTTGGGATGGCGACAATCTTGCGTGGGAAAGCAGTCTGGCGCAGGGCGATGGCGAGCCGGGACGCACGGTGCATTACGTCTTTGAACGGGGCACTTTTGTCACTGTTGCACAGGCTGTACGGCATGCGCCGATCAATCTGATGGAGCAACCGGATTGATGATTCAAAACTGTAAGCATGGGCAAATACCCGTGGAGCAGAATCCAATCACGCCCTGACTGACGGTGTGTTGAAATCAATAAGCCGCAAAGGGGAGAAGTAATGAATGAAAAACTAAAATGCGTTGATCTTCTTCAGGGCTTTTTAGACAGGGTTTATGGACAGGTGTCGAGAGAACAGGGCGGTTTATTAAGTAGAAGCTGTGGTCATTACGATTATGCGGGTGAAAAATTCTCTGTATATGTTACGGTTTTTCCCGAGGAAGTTGAGCTTGTTTTTGAAGGTGAGCAAGTAGAGGGCGGAAGTTTTGTTGTGAGTCTGGATATATGTACTCCTGAAGGGGAAATATTGAAGGGCAAGGTGATGTCTGCAAAAGGCGGTTGTGACGAAATCAGGAAAGCTTTGGAGCGTTCAGAGGCCTCAGTACTTGCAGAATTTTTTAGGTTTCTCAACGTATGAAGTCAATGCATGCTTGGTTCCAATAATTGGGACGGATTTATTTTTGCAATGAGTTATGAATGCAAGCTGGTGTCCGACGACACCACTTCAGCCAGCAAAGTAATGAAGGAAGTAGAGGGCAGTGGCACATGCGTTCGCGTGCAACAGCCTGGTGACCTCTACCTGAAAGATCAGTCGATCAGATGCGCACATCAGTCAGGCGTTCATAGTAAAAGACACAAAAAATGAGCGTGTTGATATTGAAGTAATAACTGGCAAAGCTTTTGTGGAGTAGCAAAATGCTCAATGATTATCTGAATAATAAAGGTTGTTACCTCGAATTGGGGCGGAGTTTTTATGGTTGTTTTTAATTGACGATTCAGGTGGGTAAAGTTGCTGCTGAAGTATTTAAGGCGCCTTATTGCAATGCTTTTAAGTGGTATGTAATTTATGGGTGGCAATCAAATGCTCTCCGCGAAAAATGAAGTAAATGGACAGATCCTTAGAGTTGTGTTGGATGAGGATGTACATGAACTTTGTTCATGTCGCGACAAGGAGGCAGAGATGTTCTACAACGCAAAACGCCGTCATGGTTTCAACAATCAGCTGTCACCAGTAGAGTTTGAAAAGCGTTACGCAATGAGCTTGCAAGGTGTCTAGAGAATCCCGGGCGATTCAGTCAGCGCCGGGAGCGTTATCGGTAGAGTGAGATTTGTAGGGATGGGAAATAGCGCATAAAATACTGGTTGTATATACAGTTATTTTTTGAGATAGTCATTCCACTCCTCGGTCGCACAGGATGTGGATATCAGCTCGATATAGGTTCTGATCTACGCCTGTCCGAGTGAAGGCCTTGAGCCTCGAACCATCGCCTTTGAGCGACATGAAAGCGGAATCCTCCGCGAACAATCATTCGACTCAATAGGCAATCCAAATGAAAAAGACTATCAGTGTTTCCCTGCTCGGTTTGTTGGCGCTTTTTGGTGCCAGCATGAGTGCCTTTGCTGACACAGCCATGTCCTGGAATCTTGCAAGGGATGTTCTTCTGGCAAAGGAGAGTTCTCCAGCGGGTTTTACCTGGACGTTCATGCAGAACACATCCGGGGTCAACAAGGCCGACAACTACGTCCCACTGCCATATTTCAAAGCAGACACCTGCAATAACCTGCCTGCAACCTGCTGGATGGACCAGGCCTCCGGCGCCCACGTTACAGTTCACATGAAGCCCTACATTTTCACCGCGAATGGTAGTTTTACGATCGCGGCTGGCAACGTGGCTTTTCACCCAGGGCAGAACAGTCAAACGATCATTCGCTGGGTGAGTCCAGTGGCTGGAGAGGTCAATGTCCTTGGGCGCGTGAATAGCGTCCACGACAGCTGTGGTGATGGTGTTGCTTGGTCGCTGAATTTGGGGGATACGGTCCTTCAATCCGGCAGCTTGGTCAGGGGTAACGGCGCAGTCTTTTCAGCGAGCAAGGTGCCTGTTGCCAAGGCCTCTGCCATCTACTTGGTCCTCGACAAGAAGGCCAACTACACCTGCGACAGCAGCACCATCGACATGCTCATCACCAGATAAACAGAGGGTGCTCAGCCGTATCAGGCTGTAGTCGCCAGCTGACTGAAAGCCAAGAGCTTCACCGGAACAGCGCTGACAGCAGCTCCTTTGGTTGGCGTGTCCAGCCATTCAGCCCCGTCAGCCGAGAGGCCACGGGGCTTTTTTGCAAGATGAAGATTACCGAGGACCGGCTGGATTGGCAGCGCCATGCAGAAACATCTGTTCCACGATATTGGCCGAGTTGGCACTGGCGGCACGCCCACGGCGTTCGGCATCGACCATGGCGAAGATCATGGTCAGGAACAGCTCGGTGAAGACCGCAGCAGTGATATCGATACGGAACGCGCCCAGTTGCTGGCCGCGCAGAAAGAATGCATCGAGGGCATCGAGATAGAACTGCCAACGTTTGCCTTCATCGGAGTCCGTGAACGTGTCAGGGCGATACTGAAAGAGCAGGAAAACCAGCATTTCACGATGCGCCAGATGCTCATTGACCAAACTACGCAACGCCTGCGCAGGGTCGTCGTGCATCAGATCAGTCGTGCTGGTGATCTGGCTCAGCACCGTCTCACCGTGGCTTTTCATAATCAGCACCAGGTTGTCACGGGTACCGCAAAAGCGATGCAGCGTAGCCTTGCTCACGCCAGCCGCCTCAGCCAGTTCCTTGAGCGTCGCCCTAGGGCGATCAACGATGGCCAGGGCCAGCGCCTTGATGAGTCGTTCGTCTTGGGGAGTCAGGGACATCAGTCGTTCTCGAAGCGAATTTCAATGCGAGTGATTGTGCAGGAAAAGCTCATTACTGCAACCTTAGATGCCCTTGGGCATGACTTTGGCTCAAATGAGTCATTGCCTGTTCAGGTTCTTGCTCGAGATTTTTGAGCATTCGATGGTGAGCTTTGCGCTTCAGTACAAGCTGATGAGCCTGCTAGTACAGATCATCCACGAGGCGTGTCTAAGTTGATTGGCATTTGCACGGCTAGCAATCGGCTAGAGGCGGCTACTGGCGATAGTTCGATATCGGACGTCAAGGCGTATGCGGATTGGACTGATGGCGGCCATTGAAAGGCTAGTTACACTCTTCAAGCTCGGCGGCCCGATGGTGATGCTGGCAGGGCTTGCCATGGTTCTGTTCGGTGATAGATGGATATCGCCATTCTCTGGCCAAGTGCTGCGTTCAACTTAAGCGTGCATCAAATCCCACTCCGCGAATCACTACCTGGATACCGACAACGGTACGCCCCAGACGGGATCCCCCATGCCTTGCCTGCCCAGCGGCGTGATCTACATGGGTTGGAGCCTGAACAGCAGTTGCCGGTGCTTCTTGCTCAGGCTGCGCTGCTCAATGAGATTCTGGGTAAAGCTCATGGGCGCCGGCCAGGTGTAGATGGTCAGGTTGGTTGTCGAGCGGACACTCGATCTTCTGCGGATCGACCGCCCGGCACTTCGACTGCTGGTACTTGTAGCCAGGGGGCTTCAGGTGCATGCGCGGGGCCAGCAGCAATTGCCCGCCTTGAAGGGTGAAGCTGGCGCGCGCCTTGTCCACCGGCATGCGCGGCTGGACCTTGATCGCGGGAGCGTCGCGCGAGTCGGTTTGTTGGTAATAGCCGGCCGGGGGCCGACGTTGTCGCGGGGCGCGGGGGCTAGGACGAACAGGCTACAGATTCAATGGCGTGTTTGGCCTGGGCGACGCTGAAGGCGCCCGGCAAACTGACGCCGTTCTTGGCGGCAAGGATCTCGGCCATCACGCTGACGGCGATTTCCGCAGGTGTCTTGCTGCCAATGTAGAGGCCGATGGGTCCGTGCAGGCGCTCAAGTGAGGCCGGGGTTTCAGCAAAATGCTCGATCAGGCGTTCGCGGCGCAGTTGGCTGTTGCGCCGCGAGCCGATGGCGCCGATGTAGAACGCCGGGCTGTGGAGGGCTTCGAGGAGGGCCAGATCATCGAGTTTGGGGTCATGGCTCAAGGCGACGATGCAGGTTCGGAGGTCGACGGCAAAGTCGCGGACCACGTCATCGGGCATGCCGATGATGCGCTCCACGCCCTGTACCGCCCAGGTTTCGATGTATTCCGGACGAGGGTCGCAAACCGCGACCCTGAAGCCGTTGAACAAGGCCATGGTGGCCAGATACTCGGCCAGCGCGCCGGCGCCGATCATCAGCAGCCGATACGCCGGCCCCAGGGTATTGAACATCTGCCGGCCATCGAAACTGAACTGCTCGGGTGTCGCAGTGGCGGTCAGCGTCACCTCATTGCTGGCCAGAGTCAGGCCCCGGCGTATCAGGCGTCCGCTGTCGAGCGCAGCGAGCAGTTCATCCAGCGCTGGCCCCGACGGGTTGAATTCGAGAACCAGCTGCAGGGTGCCGCCGCAGGGCAAGCCGAAGCGATGGGCGTCGTCGGCGCTGACGCCATACTGCACCACCTCAGGCACGCCATCCTTGAGCCCGGCGCCGCCATGGGCGGTGCTATAGCGATGGATCAAGTCGTCCTCGATGCAGCCGCCGGACACGCTGCCGACCACCCGCCCATCCCCACGCAAGGCCATCATCGACCCCACCGGGCGCGGTGAAGAGCCCCAGGTGCGTGCCACCGTGACCAGCAGCACCGGTTCGGCGGCGGCGCGCCAGTCCCGTGCGGTGCGCAGGACTTGCAAGTCAATGCTTTCCATCCGCCTCTCCTCTAGCGCATGTGCAGGATGATCGGGCTGCTGCTGGCCGGATCGGTGTGCTGACGCAACTGGCTCACTGCCTGGGCCTGGACGGCGCTGCCGTGATTGCCCCAGGCGCCGCGCACGAAGGTCAGGACCTCGGCGATCTGCTGATCCGACAACTGTTCGCGCAAGGCCGGCATGCGATAGGCGTCCGGCACTCCCGCAGCCACGACACGCTGCGAGCCGTTCAGGGTGATGTTGATCGCCGAGGCACTTTCCCTGGCCAGGGCAGAGGTAGCCCCCGCCAGCGGCGGTATCCATTCGCCTTGCCCCTTGCCGTCCGGGCCGTGGCACGAGGCGCAGTGCGTCATGTAGGTGTGGGCGCCAGGCGCGTCCAGCGCCGTCGCGGTCGACAGTGCTTGATACTGCCAGGGCGCGCCGTCTCGCTGGCGATCCCCGGGCAGCGACTTGAGGTAACGGGCAATGGCCATCAGGTCCTGGTCGGTCATGAACTGGGTGGAGTTGTTGAACGCTTCGGTCATCGAGCCATAGACCACAGCGTGCTCGTTGCGACCGGTCTTGAGGAACTGCACGATCTGCGCTTCGCTCCAGCGGCCCAGGCCGGTGTTGTGGTCGGCACGCAGGCTTGGCGCATACCAGCCATCGAGCAAGGCGCCGGCGAGGAACGGCGCTGCGGACTCATCCAGCGCCTTCTCGTTGAACGCCAGGCCGCGGGGCGTATGGCAGCTGCCGCAGTGTCCGGGGCCCTGAACCAGGTAAGCGCCGCGGTTCCACAGATCATCCTGCGTCGGTTTGACCGCGTAGGGCTCGGCGTCGACAAACACAGCGTTCCACAGGGCAATCGGCCAGCGCAGGTTCAGCGGCCAGGGAATGGCGCTGGGGATGTTCGCCTGCCTGACCGGCGCCACGCCTTTCATGAAGAACGCGTACAGCGCCCGCACGTCGTCGTCACTGAGCTTGGCGTAGGACGGATAGGGCATCGCCGGGTACAAACGGCGGGCGTCGGGAGCCACGCCATGGCGCAGCGCCCGGTCGAAGTCCGCCAGGCTGTAGTGGCCGATGCCGCTTTCGGTGTCCGGCGTGATATTGGTCGCATGGATCGCGCCCAGCGGTGTGGCCATTTCCAGGCCCCCGGCGAACGGCGCGCCGCCCGGCACGCTGTGGCACGCCACGCAATCGCTGAGCCTGGCGACGTATTCGCCGCGGGCGACCAGCGCCGGGTCGATCTCGGCCGCCGTGATCGGGTGGCTGGCAAGCGCCGAGGCGGGCTCACGAGTGACGTACCAGGCCAGCAGGCCGGCCACGACCAGGCATGACGCTGTCAGCCAGCCAGCGGTTCTTGCGAATCGGCGGTTATTCATGGACGCTCCGGCGCTCATCAGGTGAAGGTGTGTCGGCTCATGGGCAGGCTGCGGACCCGCTGTCCGGTCAGCGCCGCCACCGCGTTCGCGACGGCCGGCGCGACCGCGGGCAACGGCGGTTCACCGATACCGCCCATTTTTTCTCCGCTCTCGACGACTCGCACGTGCACCCGCGCCATCCGCGCAGGCGGCAGGATCGGATACAAGTCGTAGTTGCGAGCCCGAGGCTTGCCATCGACCCACACCGATTCCTCCACCAGGGTCTGCGACAGCCCCAGCGCCACGGCGCCGTTGACTTGAGCCTCGACAATCGCCGGATTGACGATGCTGCCGGGGTCGATCGCCTGCCAGATGTCGTGCACCTTGACCTGCCCGTTTTCGATGGAGACTTCGGCAATCACCGCAGTCTGGGTGCCGAACGGCGACGCCATGGCCACGCCTCGCGCCCGTCGGGTGCCGTCTTCGGCGGTAAAGGGCCCGCGCTTCCAGCCTCCCGACAGTTCACCCACCGCCTGCAGCAGGGTGGTCAGGCGCTGGTTGTCCCGCAGCAAGTGCAGGCGCAGTTCGAACGGGTCCTTGCCACCCTTGTCAGCCAGCTCGTCAAGGAAGGATTCGTAAAAGAAGTCGTTGAGGGAATTACCCACCGAACGCCAGTAGCCCAACATGGCCGGGCCCTTGACGTAGATCTGCGCGATGCGCTTGTGGGGAATCGCGTAGGACTTGCCCGACAAGCCTTCCAACGCCGTGGGGTCGAGCTTTTCACCCTGGCGGCCGGCGAGGGCCTCGGTCGGCCCCTCGGTGGCGCTGATCGCTTCGATTGCCAGGGGCCAGCCGTCGTTATCCAGGGCGGCGCGGAAATTCACCGCGGCCACCGGACGCAGCACGTCACGCAGGAACTCTTCCTCCCGGCTCCAGATCAGTTTTACCGGGCGGCCAACCGCCTTGGACAACTCGATCGCCTGGGGATAGGGATTGGCTGAGTCGTAGAGAAAATGCCGCCCGAAGAATCCCCCCAGCAATGGCGAATGCAAGGTGATGCGCGATGGATCCAGCCCCGTGCGCTTGGCGATGTCCGCCAGGAACATGTCCGGCGCCTGGTTCGGCAGCCAGACCTCCAGCGAGCCGTCGGGGTTGAATCTGGCCAGCGCCGATGGCGGTTCCAGCTGCCCGTGGTTCAGGTATTGGTTGTGGTAGGCGGCGTCGATCCGGGTCTTGGCGCCGGCCAGAATCGACGTCACGTCGCCTTGGTTTTCGTCGTCCCTGGCCGGGCCCTTTTCATGGGCAAGGCGCTGGATCCAGCCGTCGCTGGAAAAGTCCTTGGGCATCGGCCGCACCTTGCTGTCGGCCGATGGCTCCAGCCAGTCGACCTGAATCGCCTCCACCGCTCGTTTGGCGTGCCACCAGCGTTCGGCGACCACCGCCACGGCGCCTGGCAGGCGATGCACCGAGTGCACGTCTTTCATCGCCTTGACCTGCTCTTCGTTGCGCAGGCCGCCCACGGTCATGCCCAGGCGGGGGGCATGTTGAACGGCAGCATGCAGCATGCCGTCGACCTGCAGATCGATGCTGTAAAGCGCCTTGCCCGTGGACTTGTCGTAGGCATCGACGCGCTTGACCGGCTTGCCGATCCAGCGGAACCGGCTCGGGTCGCGCAGTGGCACGGAGGCCGGATCGGGAACCGGCAGATCCATCGCCCGCTCGGCCAGTTCACCGTAGGTCAGCGCGCGGCCCGACGCGGCATGCAGCACTTTGCCAGGCTCGGTGCTCAACTCGCTCACCGCCACCCCCAGCTGCAATGCGCCCGCCTGCAGCAGCATGGCGCGGGCCAGGGCGCCTAGGCGGCGCATGACCGGGTAACTCATGCGCACCGACATGCTGCCGCCGGTGATGCGCAAGCCGTTGTCCATGACCACATAGGCCTCGCCGGGTGGCGCGGCCTCCACCAGGAAGGTCGCCGGGTCGGCGTCCAGTTCCTCACCGACGATCTGGGCCATCGCGGTGAAAGTGCCCTGGCCGCCTTCCATGAACGGGCACAGCAGGCGCACGCGGTTATCCGGGCGGATTTCCAGAAACGCCGGGACCTGGGTGCCACGCGCGGCAGTCGTCGCCGCTTGCACCCGGGGCGAACCCAGCGGCAGGCCGAACCCCAGCACCAGCGCGCCGACGGCGGTGCCGGTCAAAAAGCGCCGGCGCGACAGATTGACCGGATCGTTCAGGACCAGCGCCGAGGCGTCGAGGGAAGGATCGATTGCGGGCTTCATGACAGGTTCCTCTTGCCGGCCAGCTCATGCAGGGCGGCATGAATGGCGTTGTAGGTACCGCAACGGCACAGATTGACCATCGCCGCGCGGATCTGCGCGTCGCTCGGCTCGGGGTTCTGCTTGAGCAGCGCCGTGGCCGCCATCACCTGTCCGGACTGGCAGTAGCCGCACTGGGCGACCTGCAGGTCGACCCAGGTGGCGACCACCCGCTTGCCCACGGCATCGGCTTCGATGGCTTCGATGGTGGTGACCTCCCGGCCGACCACTCCGGCCACTGGCGTCACGCACGAACGCACCACATTGCCGTCCACCAGCACGGAGCAGGCGCCGCACTGCGCCAGCCCGCAACCGTACTTGGTGCCGGTCATGCCCAGATCATCGCGGATCACCCAGAGCAAGGGTGTATCGGCGTCGGCATCGACCTGATAGGTCTTCTGGTTGATTTTCAGTTCCATGGCTCACCCGCTTGATCATCGGTTGAAGGGCATTGTTGTCGGGGCTGACACGCAGCGAGGCGCATCAGCGGTAAAACCGGTGCTTGGCTCAATGTGCCGCGTTGTCGAGCGCTTGTGCCGCGACGGGCTGGCCACGCAGCAGCCCGATGTCGCGACTGGGCGCGGTGCCGAACAGGCGGCCATATTCGCGGCTGAACTGCGAGGGACTTTCATAGCCGACGGCGAACGCCGCTCGCGAAACGTCCAGGCGCTCCATCAACATTAGCCGACGGGCCTCGTTGAGCCGCAGCCACTTCTGGTAGCGCAGCGGACTCATGCCGGTGAGCTGACGGAAATGATGGTGAAAGGTCGGGGCGCTCATCTGTACCCGCGCCGCCAGCTCTTCGATGCGTAGCGCCGTGGTGTAGTTGACCTTGAGCCAGTCGATGGCTTTGCCAATGCGGTAGCCCTGGCCATCGACGGCGGTGATCTGCCGCAGTCGTGATCCCTGATCGGTATTGAGCAGCCGATAGTGGATCTCCCGCAGAATCAGCGGCGCCAGCACCGGGATCGCCTCGGGTTCATCGAGCAGGGCCAGCAGGCGATCGAGGGCACCCTCCAGGGGCGGCGACATCAGGCCAATGCCCACACCAGCCGCCTTGGCGGGCGGGCGGTTTGCCGGCAAGCCGCCCTGGGTGATGAGCTCGGCGAGCAGGCTGACGTCCAGCTTCAGCACCAGCCCGACGCAGGGTTGCCGGGGGCTGGCTAAAAGCACTTCGGAGTTGGCCGGCAGGTCCAGTGAGGTGAGCAGAAATCGCGATGGGTCGTAGCGGTAGCCCTCGCCACCGACCCACAAACGCTTTTCCCCACGCCCCACCAGCACCAGGCTCGGCTCGATCATGCACACGGCAGGGGGCGCCGGTTGGTCGCGACGAAACAGCGACAGGCCGGGGATGGCGGTGGCGAAGTCTCCGGGCGCATTCACTCGCGGGTCGATGTTCAACGCCAGGGGCGATTCGTGGTGCGGGGCGGTTTGGATCATGTCGGCTGGCTCCTGTTGAGCGAACTCTAATCCGCTCATCAGAGGTTTCCTATCCAGCTGCCTGCAACCTCATAGGATTAGGCAAGCATTCAAGCGGAATGCACTAGGGCGGGGGCGGATCGACCGGGAAAAATATGTCGAACTGTCAAAGGAGAGCCTCCATGCAAGTCTTCGCTTATGGCGCCCATGCGGGCGACAAACCGCTTGAACCGCTGCGCATCACCCGTCGCGATCCCGGCCCGGACGATGTGCTGATCGAGATTGCCTATTGCGGCATCTGCCACTCCGACCTGCACCAGGTGCGCGGCGAGTGGGCGGGGACCCACTTTCCTTGCG
Source organism: Pseudomonas saponiphila (assembly GCF_900105185.1). Taxonomy (NCBI): domain Bacteria; kingdom Pseudomonadati; phylum Pseudomonadota; class Gammaproteobacteria; order Pseudomonadales; family Pseudomonadaceae; genus Pseudomonas; species Pseudomonas saponiphila. Next base: position 2,808,407 of record NZ_FNTJ01000001.1, read on the forward strand.
TGCCCGGGCACGAGATCGTCGGCCGGGTCGCCGCGGTAGGTCACAAGGTCACCGGCTTCGCCCCGGGTGACCGGGTGGGGGTGGGCTGCATTGTCGACAGCTGCAAGCATTGCCAGGAGTGCGCCGAAGGCCTTGAGAACTATTGCGACGGGATGATCGGCACCTACAACTTTGCCACGCCCGATGCGCCGGGCTGGACACTCGGTGGCTACTCCCAGGCGATCGTCGTGCATCAGCGCTATGTGCTGCGTATTCGTCACCCCGAGGCGCAGTTGGCGGCCGTTGCGCCGCTGCTGTGCGCCGGCATCACCACCTGGTCGCCGCTGCGTCACTGGCAGGCCGGGCCCGGGAAGAAAGTCGGCGTGGTGGGCATCGGCGGCTTGGGCCACATGGGCATCAAGCTGGCACATGCCTTGGGCGCGCAGGTGGTGGCTTTCACCACGTCCGAATCCAAGCGCGAGGCGGCCACAAGCCTCGGCGCCGATGACGTGGTGATCTCAAGCGATGCCGGGCAAATGGCCGCGCACCTGCAAAGCTTCGACCTGATCATCAACACCGTTGCCGCGCCCCACGACCTGGATGCCCTGCTGGTGCTGCTCAAGCGCGATGGCGTGATGACCCTGGTGGGCGCGCCGGCCTCGCCGCACCCGGCGCCCAACGTGTTCAACCTGATCATGAAGCGCCGCACCCTGGCCGGATCGATGATCGGCGGCATTGCGCAAACCCAGGAGATGCTCGATTTCTGCGCCGAGCACGGCATCGTTTCGGACATCGAGCTGATAGCCGCGCAGCACATCGATCAGGCCTACGAGCGGATGCTCCGGGGCGACGTCAAATACCGTTTCGTGATCGACAACGCGACGCTGGCGCAGTGAAAGACGACGCTGCCGGGCCGGGATCGACCTCGGCGCCAGCGTTTTTGCCCGCAACACCCACCCGCTATTTAGTTGCACAGGTAGAGTCAATGACCTTTCGTTCCACAGAAAAAACCGGCTGGAGCGCCGTGCTGGCCATGTCCTTGGCCGCATTCGCCCTGGTCGCTTCAGAGTTCATGCCCGTCAGCCTGCTGACCCCCATCGCGACCGACCTGCACATCAGTGAAGGCCAGGCCGGGCAGGGCATTTCCGTGTCCGGGGCCTTTGCCTTGGTCACCAGCCTGGTGATTGCGGCGATTGCCGCTCGGGTCGAGCGCAAGACGCTGCTGCTGTGCCTGACCTTGCTGATGATGGTGTCGGGCACGCTGGTCGCGCTTGCGCCGGGCTACCTCTGGTTCATGTTCGGGCGTGCCTTGATCGGTATCGCCATTGGCGGTTTCTGGTCACTGTCGGCGGCCACCGCCATGCGCCTGGTGCGGCCTGATCAGGTTTCCCGGGCTCTGGCCATGGTCAACGGGGGCAACGCCCTGGCCACGGTCATTGCCGCCCCGGCGGGCAGCTTCCTGGGCTCGCTGATAGGCTGGCGCGGCGCATTCTTCTGTGTGGTGCCTGTCGCGACGCTCGCCGCCCTGTGGCTGCTGATCAGCCTTCCGTCCTTCAAGATCGAGCGCCGGGCCGCGAGCGGCAATCCCTTGCGGCTGATGAAGCAGTTGCCGGTCGCCCTGGGAATGCTCGCCGTCAGCGTGTTCTTCATGGGGCAGTTCATGCTGTTCACTTACCTGCGTCCATTTCTCGAGGTCGTCACCGGCGTCAGCGTTTCCACCCTGTCCTTCATGCTGCTGGGGCTGGGAGTGGCCGGTTTCATCGGCACCTGCGTGATCGAGAGATTCATGGGCAATGGTCTTTACCGCACGCTGACGCTCATACCTCTGAGCATGGCGGTCATAGCGCTGGCCCTGGTGAACTTCGGTAGTTCGCCGCTGCTGACCGCCGTACTGCTCGGGGCATGGGGACTGGTCGCCACGGCCGCTCCCGTTGGCTGGTGGACCTGGCTTGCGCAAACCCTGCCCGATGATGCCGAAGCCGGAGGCGGCTTGCTGGTGGCCATCGTGCAACTGGCTATCGCCGGCGGGGCGATCATCGGTGGGCTGGCCTTTGATCTGCGCGGCTATCAAGCCACGTTCGAGCTAAGCGCGGTGGTGCTGGTCGCCGCTTCGCTGCTCGCTTGGCTTGCAGGTCGCAGCGCCACGCACATGAGTCTGGTCGAGGCGAACGCCAGGGTCTGACGAGGTAGGTAGAGGCTCGGGGCCTGGTCGCATGAAGCAGTGCCGGCTGACAACGGTCTTTGGGCGAGGTCAGCGTGGTACGCATAGATCCGGGGTCGTTCACGAATTGCCCTGGAAGATCGTTGCAAGCCAGGTTGTGTCGAAAGAGAATGGCCGACTTTCAATCGGCGGCACCAGCCCTTGCTCGGTGAAATCCATGCGTTGATTTCATGTGCCCGGAGCGCCGCCGTTTGCCCTCGATACAGCGCTGCTTTATTCAACAAGGCCATATGGAAATGAATCTGAAAATACTGGGTATCGCCTCGCTCGGGTTGTGGTCGCTCATGCAAGCCCCGCTGTCGGTAGCGGAGAACGCCAATGGCAAGAATCTCTACCTGCAGCGATGCGCCATGTGTCACGGCGCAGACATCAAGGGCACGGGGCTGTTGGCGCATAAAAGCAACCCGCCGACACCGGACCTGACCACCACCGCGTTCAAGAAACGCCTCAATGATTACCCCGGGGTGATTGTCTCTTCAGTGATCCTGCGCCCCAATGGCGACTTGATCCCCAGAACCTTGCGCGAGAACGGTGTAAAGATCGCGCCGCACCCTTGGAGCGTTAAGGATTTTCGCGACTTGAACCAGTACATGAGCGAGGTCATCGCCAGAAGTCGGTGATGTTGCAGGGGTGGCGACACCGCTGGTCGCCCAAGGTTGATCAGGACAGTGAGCGCCCATCACGCCTCAATGCAGCGTGACAATCCTGCGGCTCTCTCCAATCCTGATCCGATCCAGTGCCCGGTTTAACCCATCCAGGGCATTGATCAGGGCCTGGGCTTCCGCTTCCCGGCCATCTCCCCACAGGCGCTCGGCCATCTTGTTGAGGGCCTGTATGGAGCGTTCGATATCCGCAGCAGTCACTGTGTTGCTCTCTGCCGGCTGTTTCTTGGTCATTCGATCGGTCTTCGACGGCGCTTGAGAATCAGCGCGAAGGCTACCACGCTCTTGATGGCGCAAGAGCACGAGCGCACGCGCTGCTGGATCAACTGAGCGCCCATTTGTCGCTTGCCGTTCCAGAGCGGTTTCAGCGTTGTCCCGGATCCGGCTGCACCAGATGCCGCCAGGGAAATACGGGCCGGGCAAAATTCGTTACGTAGCCGCCGCCAGTGGCTTGGATCACCATGAACTGCAAGGCAGGGCGCAGCCGTTGCAGGCTCTCGAACTGTTCCAGGCTTAGGCAGGTATTGCGCAGGCGCAGCACCCTCAAAGGGTCGCAGGCAGCACTGGCGAATAGTTTTTCATAGTGGGCGAAAGAAGTGACGGACTGGTCCGTGCGCTGATCTGCCCAGTTGTTCTGCAGTTCGGTGGATTCGGTGAAGTCCAGGTTGCTCAGCCCCGGCAGATTGTCCGAGCCGGCCAGGTTGGCAATGAAATGCTGGGTGTCCCAATGGCCGCCAATGCGCAAGTGGCCAAGGTGCGGCAGCTGGACCTGAAAGAAGCTCGAATCGGGGGCGTTGGGCAGGGTCAACTCGCTCAGGTGCGGCGCTTTGGCGACAAAGCGGGCGATTTCTCCTGCTTCCTCCATCAGCATGCCGGCTTTCTGGATCAGCGAGACATTGTGGTCCTGGGGCTCACTGGGGCGAATCGACAACGACCTGAGGATGGGAAAGCTCACGTCGCTGTCCAACAAGGGCGTGAACTCCCATTCGCGGGTGCCATTCGCGCCTTGATCCGGGCCGGAAAAGGCCAGGGAACTGAGGGTGTCGGCCACGGCCTGGTCGGCGAGGCATTCCAGGGTCCAGGCAAAGGGCTCTTCCCACAGCTCGCCATGAAACTCCAGATGCAGGCCGCCGCGTATCGGCGCCAGGGCCAGGTAGTTGTAGTCGCGGACCCACAGTGGCCCCGTCAGGTCCTCGGGGTTGTCGTCGCGCTCGATTGCCTGGTCCCGGGTGAAGTCATGGATGCGTTGCTGCAGGGCCAGCAGGCGCTGGTAGCCCGGCGAAGACAGAGGTGAGGACATGCTTGCAATCCGTTGCTGGGTGGGGCGCCCATGATAAGTCCTGGGGCCTGCCCGAGTCTTGGCCAGGCACTGTGCGCTATACATTTTTTCAACAAATTGACCATGTCGCCGGTTGCGCAGGGAGCGCTAGGATCGCCCCTTCATGCACGGGTCTGGTGGCCCTTTCGGAGCGTTACCCCATGCAACAAGGACCATTGCTTCATTCATCCACTGGACTGCTGGTCAGGGAGATCAGCCTGTTGGATGTCGAGCGGTTGCAGGCGTTCTTCGTTGAGAATCCGGACTACTTCCACATTGTTCACGGCTGTGCGCCGCAGCCAGACGAAGCCCGCGATGAAATCGATGACTGCTTGCCAGAGGGCTGGTCCTTCACTCGCAAGTGGAAGATAGGTTACTTCGACGGGACAGGTGCGCTGGTGGCCATGGTCAGTATCGTCAGCGATCTGCTGGCGCCCGGGGTTTGGCACATTGGTCTGTTCATGCTGGCCGGCTCGCTGCAGGGCCGGGGCATTGCCCGGCAGTTGCATCGCGAGCTTGAAGACTGGGTGGCCGGTCAGGGCGCGCGCTGGCTGCGCCTGAGCGTGGTGTTCGATAACGTCCGGGCCGAGGGCTTCTGGAGAGCCTGCGGCTATGTTGAGGCTCGTACCCGGGACGGCATCGAGCTAGGCCGGCTGCGGCACCGGGTGCGCATCATGATCAAGCCGCTGTGCTCGGATTCTCTTGAGGACTACCTGACCCTGATGCCCCGCGATCGGGTCGAGCCCCCGGTGTCAGTCTGAGAAAAAGATTGGCAGTAGCGTGCTGCGTGCCGGGTAGGGCGGGGCGTCCCAATCCGGGGGCGCGAGCGTCCGTCCAGCACCTGAGCCAGCGCTGTGCTGGAACGCTCGGCAGCCCGGGGCGAAGCCTTTCGGGCATGAACTAAAATCGCTGTCACCAGTCCCATGGGGCATCTTTGACCATCTGGGGGGAACTACCTTGAACACTCGTCTTGCAATGCTCTGCGCCGTGGCTTTGGCTTCGGGCCTGCCGCTTCTGGTCGAGGCTGCCCAGGCTCAGTCACCCGCCCCTGAGCCGAGCTATCAGAGCCAGGTGGCGCGCTATCAGTGCGAGGGCAATGTCCGCATCGAGGCGGCCTATCTGAATATCGACAATGGCAGCTCGTTCGCCACGCTCCACTACAAGGACCAATTGATTCCCATGCACATTGCCCGTTCGGGTTCCGGGGCGTTGTATATCGCCGATGATGAGCAGAACAGCTTTCGCTGGCATACCAAGGGCAAGCAGGGCGTCTTGTCGTTCCTTGAGGCCGACCACACTGCCGAGGAAGAGACACTGCTCAAGGACTGCCAGGAGATCGACCCGCAGTGAGCCCAGGCCGGCGCTGCCTGCAGGCAAAAAAAAGCCCGCGGGAGAGAGCGGGCGAACGTAGTTGCTTGAATGAGCGAAGGGACTATACACAGACGCGATCAGCCCTTGGGTGAAGGAAGTTTCATCTTGACCGGTGGTCGTCCCGTCGACGAAACCGGGTGGTCGCCGGATCTGTTCTAACCTGATCAGGGCAGTGAAACATCCCTTCAGGAAGAGAGGTGGGCATGACAACACCAGAGCAACGCCCTTGCGAGCATGAACGCAGCGATGACGCGCAGCAGCACGAAGTCGAACACCGCGAGCCGCCACCGCAGACCTGGAAGCATCCGGACGACGGCAAGAGCCTCTCCGAGCTGGATGAAGAACGTCCCTTGAAACCCTAAGCCCAGGCCCCGCCAAAGAGCGGGGCTTTTTGTGCCGGGCGGTCAACGGCACATGGCCGGCAGCGAGTCTCTGCGCTCTGCTACCATCGCCGGCTTTGCCGTTCCGTGAATTCGGGACGGGCTGTTCGCTCAAGGGAGAAGTGCATGATCGTCACCACCACCGCCCATATCGAGGGCCGGGAAATTGCCGGTTATCTGGATATCGTCAGCGCCGAATCGGTGCAGGGCATCAACGTGGTCCGCGACCTGTTCGCCGGGATGCGCGACTTTTTCGGTGGCCGTTCCCAGACGCTGGAACGGGCCCTGAGAGAGGCGCGGATCCAGGCCACCGATGAAATCAAGGAGCGCGCCCGCAAGCTCGATGCCGACGCAGTGGTCGGCCTGGACTTCGAGATCAGCATGCCTTCGGGGCGCGGCGGCATGGTGGTGGTGTTTGCCACCGGGACTGCAGTCAGGCTCAAGTGACACCCCGCACGCTGCCAAGCGGAATCCGGCGTCAACCCCGACAACTGCGGTAAGCGCCCGCAGGCCAGCGCCCGGGCCGAGGGAGGACCGCGCTTGCGGGCCGTGCTGCTTCACGGCCGGCACTCGCGCAGCTGCCAGCCGCGGGCTGACCATTGCCACTCATGGGTCGGTGCCAGGGCCTGGAGAAAGGCCTCATCGTGGGAAGCCACCAGCAGCGCGCCGGGAAAGTCCCGCAGCGCTTGTTCGAAGGCTTGTACCGATTCCAGGTCCAGGTGGTTGGTGGGTTCGTCGAGCAGCAACAGCTGCGCCGGATTACCGGCCCACAACGCCAGTGCCAGGGCGGCCTTCAGGCGTTCGCCGCCGCTGAGCAAGGCGCAGGGTTGCTGGACCCGACGGGCGTCGAGTTGCAGGCGCGCCAGCCGGGTGCGCAGGGTGCTTTCCTCCAGGGTTGAGGCACCGCCATGCAGCTGCTCCAGCAGCGAGCGCTCGGCGGCTAATTGCAGCAGGTGCTGATCCAGGTAGGCGCTGGCCACCGCCACCCGGCAGTGGCCACTGAGCGGTTGCAGGTGCCCGGCCAGCATCTTCAGCAAAGTGGATTTGCCGCAACCGTTGGGGCCCACCAGGGCAATCCGCGCCGGACCGCTGAGGTTGCCGGTGAGATAGGTCGCCGGCGAGCCGCTGTCCAGCCAGGGCAGTTGCGCCCGCTGCAGGTTGAACAGCGCCTGGCCGGGCGCCAGGCGGGTTTCGGGCAGGGTGAGCAGGGTCGGTTGCTCCGGGGCGACCCGAGCGTAGGCATCGCGAACCTGTTGATCGAGGGCGCTTTTGTGTTCCTGATGCTGGTGCCGCACCTGGCCCATGATGTCCCTGGCGCCGCCGAGCAGGCTGGCCCGTTCCATGCTGGAGACGTTGGCGGTCTTGGCCTGCTTGCGTGAAACCGCGGCGTGGCGCTGGATGCTGTCATGCTCGCGCTGCAGGCGCTTGAGTTCGCGGCTGCGTTGGCTGCGGGCCTGTTCCAGGGTTGCCTGGGCTGCACCTTCAAGGGCCTGGCGCTGGGCCAGGAACAGGGCGTAATTGCCGCCGTAGACCCGAGCGCCCATAGGGCCAAGCTCGACGATGCGCTGCACCTGCATCAGCAACTGGCGGTCATGGCTGACCAGGATCAACCCGCCGCGCCAGCGCCGCAGCTGCTCCATCAGCCAGCAGCGACCGGCCCGGTCCAGATGGTTGCTCGGCTCATCGAGCAGCAGCAATGGCGCGTCGCCAAGCAGGGCGCCGATCAGCGCCACCCGGGCCAGTTGCCCGCCGCTCAGGGTGGCCGCCGGGTCCTCGGGTTGCAGCCAGGCTAGGCCGGCCTGATCCAGGGCCTGACGCAGCCGCTCGGCCAGGTCCCAGCGGCCATCGACCTGTTGCCAATCCTCCGCGGTCGCGGTGCCGGACGCCAGGCGTTGCAGGGCGTGCAGGGCTTCGGCCAGCCCGGCGACCTGGGCCACCGTCTGCTGCGGTGCCGGCTGCGGGTCCTGGGGCACGTAGGCAAGACGGGCAGTGCGCTGGATGCTGCCTGAAGAGGGTTGCAGTTCCCCGGCGATCAGGCGCAGCAGCAGGGATTTGCCCGCGCCATTGCGCCCGACGATGGCCGTGGGCAGGCCATCGAAACTCAGGTTCAGGGCATCGAACAGGGTGTCGCCATTGGCGAATTGATAGGTCAGCTGGTTCAGTGAAACCAGCGCAGGCAGCCGTTTGACGTGAGTCATCAGCACCTCCGGAAAATGTGGCAACAGACCAACGAGCGCGGTTGAAGGGCTCGTCGCGGATACATTTTGGAAGGCTTAGTTGTTCACGTCGGCAATCGTCCTGGGACGGCAAGGAAGGCGCGCAGCCTAACGTCGGACCCAGGGCCCTGGCAAGGGCGGTGATGGACTCAAGCCAGAACCGCCACCGCCTTGATCTGGGCCCAGAGCTGCTGGCCGGGATGCAGGTCGAGCTGATCCCGGGAGTAACGGGTGATGCGCGCCAGCAGCGGGGTGCCCGCCGCGTCCAGGCGCACCAGGACGTGGGCGGCGTTGTCCGCCGGGATTTCTTCGCACACGGTCACCGGCAGGCGGTTGAGGATGCTGCTGCGTTCGCTGGCCTGCAGGCTCAGGCTGACGTCTCGGGCCTGGACCTTGAAGCGCAGGGCCTTGCCCAGGGCCAGCGGACCGTGGGCCACGCGGACCTGCGATCGGCTGTCGGGCAGTTGCAGGGTCAGCAATTGGTAGCTCGGGTCGTAGTCGCTGACCCGGCCCTCGACCACCACGCCGGCATCGTCACCCAGGGCCAGGGGCAGATCCAGGCGTGCCAGGGTCTGGCCGATGGGGCCGCTGGCCAGGGCGCGGCCATCGCTGAACAGCACGATGTGGTCCGCCAGGCGTGCCACTTCGTCCTGGGAATGACTGACATAGAGCACCGGGATATCCAGTTCGTCGTGCAGGCGCTCCAGGTAAGGCAGGATTTCGCCCTTGCGTCTGGAGTCCAGGGCCGCCAGGGGCTCGTCCATCAGCAGCAGGCGCGGACTGCTGAGCAAGGCCCGGGCGATGCCGATGCGCTGGCGTTCGCCGCCCGAAAGGTGTTGCGGATGGCGCTGCAGCAAGTGGCCGATACCCAGCAGTGCGGTGGCTTGGGCCATGTCCACCCGGCGTTGCGCCTTGGGAATGCGGCGCAGGCCGAACTCCAGGTTGGCCTGGACCGACAGATGGGCAAACAGGCTGGCCTCCTGGAACACATAACCCAAGGAACGCTTGTGCGGCGGGACGAACAGCCGTTGCCGGCTGTCCTGCCAGACCTCGTCGTTGATCTGAATGCGGCCGCGCCCGGCCTTTTCCAGGCCGGCGATGCAGCGCAGGCAGGTGGTCTTGCCGGATCCGGAGTGCCCGTACAGCGCGGTGACCCCGCGGCCTGGCAACTGCAGGTCCAGATCCAGGTCGAAGTCCTGGTAGTCCAGGCGCAGCTTGATGTGCAGGCTCATGGCTCAGCTCCAGCCGGCTTTGGTCTTGCGGCTGGAATACAACGCCAGCAGCACCAGAAACGAGAACACCAGCATGGCTCCGGCCAGCCAGTGGGCTTGGGCATACTCCATGGCTTCGACGTGGTCGTAGATCTGCACCGAGACCACCCGGGTCTTGTCGGGAATATTGCCGCCGATCATCAGCACCACGCCGAACTCGCCGACGGTGTGGGCAAAGCCGAGGATCGAGGCGGTGATGAAGCCCGGCCGCGCCAGGGGCAGGATCACCGTGAAAAAACTGTCCCAGGGGCCGGCGCGCAAGGTGGCGGCGACCTCCAGCGGGCGACTGCCGATGGCGGAAAAGGCGTTCTGCAGCGGTTGTACGACGAAGGGCATGGAATAGATCACCGAGCCCAGCACCAGGCCGCTGAAGCTGAAGGTCAGGGTGCCCAAGCCCAGGGATTGGGTGAGCTGGCCGAAAAAGCCGTTGGGCCCCAGGGCCAGCAGCAGGTAGAAACCGATCACCGTGGGTGGCAGCACCAGGGGCAGGGCCACCACGGCACCGACCGGCCCGCGCAACCAGGAACGGGTGCGCGACAGCCACAGGGCAATCGGAGTGCCGACCACCAGCAGGATCAGCGTGGTCAGGGACGCCAGTTTCAGGGTCAGCCAGATGGCGGAAAAATCGGCACTCGACAGGCTCATTTACAGTTGATAACCGTAGGACTGGATGATGGCGGCGGCTTTCGGGCCCTTGAGGTAGTCGACCAGCGCCTGGGCGGCCGGGTTGTCCTTGCCCTTGTTGAGGATCACCGCGTCCTGCTTGATCGGGTCATGCATCTGGGCAGGCACTATCCAGGCCGAGCCGCTGCTGACTTTGCCGTCCTTGTAGATCTGTGACAAGGCGACAAAACCCAGTTCGGCGTTGCCGGTGGAGACGAACTGGTAGGCCTGGGTGATGTTCTGGCCTTCGACGAGCTTGTCCTTGACCTGGTCGCTCAGGCCCAGCTTGGCCAGGACCTGGGTCGCGGCCAGGCCGTATGGCGCGGCCTTGGGATTGGCGATGGACAGGTGCTGGTACTGGTTGTCCTTGAGGACCTGGCCCTTGCTGTCGACGTAGCCTTGCTTGGCCGACCACAGGGCCAGGGTGCCGATGGCATAGGTGAAGCGCGAGCCCTTGACGGCATCGCCTTCGTTTTCGAGCTTCTGCGGGGCGCTGTCGTCGGCGGAGAGAAAGACTTCGAAGGGCGCGCCATTCTTGATCTGGGTATAGAACTGCCCGGTGGCCCCGTAGGCGGCCACCAGTTTGTGGCCGGTGTCCTTTTCGAAGTCGGCGGCTATGGCCTGGATCGGCGCGGTGAAGTTGGCGGCCACCGCCACCTGGACTTCAGCGGCCTGGGCCGTGCCCAAAGCGAAGACGGCGAGCAGGGCGGCAAGGCCGGTCGGGACAAAACCTGAGGCGCGAAGGTTCATCAAACAGCTCCAGTGGGGGGAAGGAAGAATGGGCGCGAGCGGCGATTGCAGGGCCTGTGCAGGCAGGCGAGGTCAAGCGCTGTATAGCGGAATATATAGCGAATCGCCGGCAAGCGGAACTGTGAATCGGCCCCATGCACAGGGCCGCGACCGAAGTCGCGGCCCTGTTCCTCAGCGTCTGCGCAACTGGGCTAGCGTCTGTTCGGCCAGGCGCAAGGTCAGCTCGTAGGACGGTAGCTCCACCCCCAGGCGCAGGGCCTGGCCGGACCAGAGGTTGGCAAAGTCCGCCTCGTCCTTGGCCCTGAGCGGCATCAAGGCGCCTCCGGCCCGGGGGAAGGCCGGTGCCAGCGGGCTCATGGGGCCGATTTCACGCATTACCCGGTTGACGATGCCCCGGGCCGGGCGGCCGGTGAACAGGTTGGTCAACGCGGTCTGGCTTTCCTTGGCGTGGCGCAGCGCGTGGTGGTGGGCGGCGCTGACCTTGGCCTCCGGGGTGAACAGGTAGGCCGTGCCCAGCTGCGCTGCCGAGGCGCCCAGTGCCAGCGCCGCGACGATGCCCCGGGCATCGCCGATGCCGCCCGTGGCAATGACCGGCAGTTGCACCGCGTCGACGATCTGCGGCACCAGGGCCATGGTGCCGACCTGGGTGTTCAGATCGTCGCTGAGGAACATGGCCCGATGGCCGCCGGCTTCGTAGCCCATGGCGATGATCGCGTCGCAGCCGCGGGCTTCCAGCCAGAGCGCTTCATCGACGGTGCTGGCGGAGGACAGAATCCTGGCACCGGTGGCTTTGACCCGATCCAGCAGGGCCGGGTCCGGCAGACCGAAGTGAAAACTCACCACCTCGGGTCGCAGTTCTTCGACCAGTTGGCAACTGGTTTCATCGAAGGGCGCGCGGTTGCTGACCGGCGTCGGGGCGTCGAAATCCGCCCCCAGCTCCTGGTAGTAGGGCTTCAGGGTTTCTTTCCAGCGGGCTTCGCGTTCGACATCGACGGCGGGCATCTGGTGGCAGAAGAAGTTCAGGTTCAGCGGATTGCGGGTGGCCGCACGGATGGCCTGGACTTCCAGGCGAATCTGTTCGGGACCGAGCATGGCGCAGGGCAGGGAGCCCAGGGCGCCAGCCCGGCAGACCCCGATCACCATGGCAGCACCGGTGACCCCTGCCAGTGGCCCTTGAATGATGGGGAGGTCGATACCCAGCAGGTCTAACAGGCGGCGATCAGTCCATTGGCTCATTTGCAAGAATTCTCCGTCGGCGGGATTGGACAATGAGGCTCATGGTTTTTAGCAGGAGAACCCGACCCGAGGCCAGCCGACTTTTTCAGCAGAGGCTCAATATCGGGTACTGGCAACGGATGCAGCGGCCACTGCCGACGGCTGTCGGTGGCGCCGATCCGACGCTAGACTGCGGCGGATATTTTTCCTCACCGCCCCATAAAGGAATGCTGACCATGGATGTAAAACTGCGCGAAGTACGGCCCTTTCGCGTTGCAGGCCTGCAAGTGCGGACCCGCAACGCGGCGGAGCAACAGGCGGACAGCGCCCGGATCGGGCCGATGTGGCAACGTTTTTATGTCGAAGACCTGTTCAACAAGATTGCCTTGCGGCAACCGGACTCGTTCGTCTACGGGGTCTATTCCAACTACGAGTCCGATGCTTCTGGGGCGTTCGACGTGATGGCCGGAGTGGCGGTGAGTGATGCCAGCGCCGACTACCCCAGCGTGCAGATCCAGGGCGGTGACTACCTGGTGTTCAGCGCCCAGGGCGCGATGCCCGATTGCGTGATCCAGGCCTGGGGCCTGATCTGGGCCTACTTCCAGGACAATCCTGAGGTTCGTCGCGCCTTCGCCACGGATTTCGAGGTCTATACCAGCCCCGACTCGGTGGCCATCTACATCGGGATTCAGGATTCGGGCAGCGCTTCGCGCTCCAGCAACTGACGCTTGCGCTCCACTCCCCAGCGGTAGCCGGAAAGGCTGCCGTCGCTGCGCACCACCCGGTGGCAGGGGATGGCCACCGCCAGGCAGTTGGCTGCACAGGCTTGGGCCACCGCTCGCATGGACTTGGGCGCGCCGATGCGCTGAGCGATCTCGGCGTAGCTGGCGGTGCTGCCGGCGGGAATGCTCTGCAGGGCCTGCCACACCCGTTCCTGGAACGCGGTGCCGCGCAGGTCCAGGGGCAGGTCCAGGCCAATCGCCGGCGCTTCGATAAAACCCACCACCCGGGCCACCAGACGCTCGAAATCCGCGTCGGCCCCCAACAGATTGGCCCGAGGAAACTTGTCCTGCAGTTGCTCCAGCAACTGGTTGGGGTCGTCCCCCAGGAGGATGGCGCATACCCCGCGCTCGCTCCGGGCCACCAGGATCGCCCCCAGGGAGCACTGGCCCACGGCAAAGCGGATATCGGTGTTGGGGCCGCCGGCGCGGTAGTCGCTGGGTTTCATGCCCAGCAATTGGTCGGCGGCCTCATAGAAGCGGCTGTTGGAATTGAAGCCGGCGTCGTACAAGGCGTCGGTCACCGAGTGGCCGTTCTCCAGGTGGTGGCGGACCTTGCGTGAGCGTTGCGCGCTGGCATAGCCCCGCGGCGTGAGTCCGGTGGCGGCCTTGAACACCCGGTGGAAGTGGTAGCTGCTCATGCCCGCGTGCCGCGCCAGTTGCTCCAGGCTGGGGGCCGATTCGGCGCGCTCGATCTGTCGACAGGCTTCGGCCACCATCGCCGCGTGGTGGGCGGCGACCTGGGTCTGGTCGCTGGCCTGGCGTTTGCTCGGCCGATAGCCTGCGGCTTCGGCTTGTTCGGCGCTGTCGAAGAACTCGACGTTTTCCGCTTTCGGCCGTCGCGACAGGCTGCTGGGGCGGCAGTACACGCCGGTGGTGCGCACGGCGTAGACGAAGCTCGCATCGGCGCTGGCGTCGCGCTTGAGCACGGCCTGCCAGCGTGGGTCCTGTTCGATGCGCTGTTTGCGCGATGGGGCATTCATGATCGGTCCTCGGCCGGAAGTGGCGGCCAGATTAACCCCCTGGGGCTTGTCCGGCACTCCGCGGCTTGCGCTTGAATTCCCGCTTTCAACCGGCATGGCGAAAGGTCAGGTTGATCCGCTGTCGGCCAAGCTCCGGGTGAGTGCCGTCCTTGAGCGGCAGCACCCCGTGATAGCGCAGGCGATCGACACCACCCCAGACCACCACGTCGGCATGGAGCAGGGGCACCCGCTGGCTCTTGTCGCTGCGCTGCTGGCCGCCGAACAGGAAGATCGCCGGCAGCCCCAGGGACAGGGAAACAATGGGCGCGTTGAAGTCGCGTTCGTTCCTGTCCTGGTGAAGGGACATTTTCGCGCCGGGGCGGTAGCAGTTGATCAGGCAGGAGTCGGGATTGAAGTCGTTGAAGCCGGCGGCTTGTGCTGCGTGCTCGGCCAGTTGCCGGAACACCTCGGGCATTGCCGGCCAGGGCCGCAGGCTTTGCGGGTCGATGGCGCTGTAACGGTAGCCGTGGCGGTCGGTGGTCCAGCCCAGCGCGCCGCAACTGCTCAAACCGACGGACATGGTATGGCCGCCCGGCGTCATCATCTGGCGAAAGGGCGCTGCTGCCAGGACTTCGTCGAGCCTGGGCAGCAGGCGTTCGGTCCAGGGCAGGGCAAAGCCGCGCAAGACCCGGGCCTGGGGCCCCAGCACCTCGGTACGTGCCGGCTGCAGCAGGTCGCTTTCGGCAAAGAGCCCGAGATTGGCAGGGGCGTCAGGGTTACAAGGCATCGTGAAAGATCACTCCAAGGGTGTGGCGCTGGCCGCTGTGCACGCGGCTGACCCCGTGGCGCAGGGTCACCCGATAATGCCCGCGCGCACCTTTTATCGGCCGATGATGCACGGCAAAAACCAGCCCATCACCTTGCTTCAGACCAATGACCTGTGGCCGGGACTGCATGCGCGGGCGCTGCTCGGTGAGCACCAGTTCGCCGCCGCTGAAGTCGGTTCCCGGTCGGGACAGCATGAACACCGCCTGCAAGGGAAACACCTGCTCGCCATACAGATCCTGATGCAGGCAGTTGTAGTCCTCGGGACCGTATTGCAGCAACAGTGGCGTGGGGCGCAACTGGCCGGCGGCGTGACAGCGCTGGATGAATGCCGAATGTTCTGCCGGGTAGCGGACGTCGAGGTTCATGTTCTGGTTCCAGCGGTTGGCCTGCTCCACCAGATGGGGATAGAGCTGTTGGCGCAGTTGCGCCACCAGCTCGGGCAGCGGATAGCGAAAGTACTGGTACTGACCGCGGCCGAAACCATGGCGGGCCATCAGCACTTTCGAACGGAACAGTTCGGGCTGCGGATACAGGTCGCAGAGGGCCTGGCATTGCTGGGCCGTCAACAGGCCTTCGAGGCGGGCGCAGCCGTCCTGGTCCAGGGCCTGCGTGATGCGGGCCCAGTCCAGTTGCTGCAGACGCTGGTGAAGCGAGGAAGCGGGCATGGCACGAGTGTCCTGGGCCGGAAAGATACCGGGCAGTCTGGGGCTCGGTCGGCCAGTGCGCACTCCGCTGCTTGCGCTCGAATCCGGGGTGGGGGAATTACAGGGCCTTGCTGACGCTGACGTCGCTGATTACGTCGCCGGACTGACCATGCAGGGCTTCCAGGGCGGCCCGGGCCTCTTCCTGGGTGCCGTTTTGCAACTGGGCGAATTCGAAGCGGCGCTCACCGTTGAGCTTGTATTTGATGACGTACTTGGTGGTCTGGGACACGGGATTACCTGTTGGCGCAGAAGGGCTGTGGCTTAACGCAGTTTCGAGCTGGAGCGGCGAATGATGCGGATCGAGTGGCTCAGGTTCGGCTTGCGGGTCACGCTGATCGGGCGCCGATTGACCGTGTCGATGGTGATATTCCAGAAGCCGGTGCTGGGTGCGGTGATCTTCGCCGGAAACTTGTCGAAAGCACCGCCGTGATAGGTGTGGCGGCCGCCATTCTTGAAACTGCGGAAGTTGGCATCGCTCATCAGGCGAATGTTGCAGACCTGGGAGCATTCGATGACGACGATATCGTCTTCGTTCAAGTGCTCGCGCTGGTGGATGAATTTCATGGGCGCCTCCAGAAGGGCTATAGCTACAAAAAACCAAAACAGGTGCGTGGGCGATGGCGCAGTTTATCAGGCCCGACGGGGTATTATTCGGCCCCCGCGTCGGGGTTTGACAATTTAAAACAGTTATTTGGATTTTTATCGGCGATAAAGCCGTGCCTCCGGAGAAAAACAGCGCCGTTGCTGTCGGAGGGACATTTATTGGAGTTTTGCTATGAAACGCTGGGCGTGGATTGTGGTGTTGGCCATCAGTGGCTGTGCGACGGTTTCGGACATCAACCAGACGCCGCCGACCCTGAGCGTGATCTCCGGCAAGAAGCCCCAGGAGTACGTCCAGTGCCTGAGCGGCAACCTCTCCGGCAGCCGCGGTGCGTTGCAGGTCGAGCCGCACAAGGGCGGGTATCGAGTGATCGTGCCTCAGAGCCTGTCGTCGGCTCCGGCGGCGGTGTTCTACATCGATGAACGCTCCGGGGGCAGCAGCATCAAGCTGCACGAACAGATGTCCAACAACCCCTTGCGTCCTCAGGACGTGCACAAGGCCGGGGAGGCCTGCATCTCCGGTTGAACGTGCGGGCCCAGGCGTGTCCTGGCCTCTCTTTCTTCGCCGGTACCGCAAGCGCTGGCCGGTTCAAGCCGCCCGGCAAGGCCGCGCCCGTGCGGTGCGACAGCGGCCTGCCTGCAGTGCACAGGCGCCTGTTTTGCATTGTCGCAGTGGATCTATTGCCCTACTATTTGTGCGCTTATGCCGGATGGGTCTAAGCATATAACTAGAATAATGGAGTACATATGATCCCACTGGATCGGATGCTGTTGAGCGGCCTGATGCTGCTGTTCATACAATCTGCCTCTGCCGTCGACGGCCAGAAGGTGTTCACTCAGGGTGGCGCCCAGCCAGGGGCGACGGCCTGTCTGGCTTGTCACGGTGCTGATGCAATGGGCCTGGCGCCTGCCGGCTTTCCGCGCCTGGCGGGGTTGCCGGCGGGCTACCTGGCCAAGCAGTTGCATGATTTTCGCAGTGGCGCCCGCAACAACCCGGTGATGCAGCCCCTGGCCAAGGCCTTGAGCGAAGAGGAAATCACCGCGGTCACCGCGACCCTGGCGGCGATGCCTGGACCACAGACCCCGCAGACCCACCGCAGCCAGAGCGCCAGCGGCGTTGGCGAGCGCCTGGCCCTGCGCGGTGCCTGGGAGCGTCAGGTGCCCGAGTGCGTCAGCTGTCACGGGCCGGGTGGTGTCGGTGTGGGCGTGGCATTTCCGCCGCTTGCCGGGCAGCCCGCCAGCTACCTCGTGGCTCAGTTGAACGCCTGGCGCGACGGCACTCGTCACAACGATCCCAATGACCTGATGGGGCATGTCGCCAAATCCCTGACTGGCGACGAGGTCACAGCGGTGGCGGACTACTTTGCGCAATTGAAAACCCAGGAGGCGCGGCCATGAAACTATTGATTGCCGGGCCGTTGCTGGCGTTGCTCGCCGCCCAGGTACAAGCCGCGGGCATTGCCATGGAAGATCAGTCGCAGATACCGGCGCCAAGCGCTTCGCCCCGGGCCGAGTACTTCAGGCCGCCCGCCGAAAGCGAGTTGCCGGACAATGCCTACGGCAGGCTGGTGCGCGAGGGCCATGCGCTGTTTGTCGACACCAAGCGCCGCGCGCCGCAATACGTGGGCAATGGACTCAATTGCAGCAACTGCCACCTCGATCAGGGGCGTCTGGCCAACTCCGCGCCGCTGTGGGGCGCCTATCCGATGTACCCCGCCTACCGCAAGAAGAACGACAAGGTGAACACCTTCGCCGAACGCTTGCAGGGGTGTTTCCAGTTCAGCATGAACGGTGGTCAGCCGCCGGCGGCCGACAGTCCGGAGATAACCGCGCTATCGGTGTATGCCTACTGGCTGGCGAGCAAGGCGCCACTGGGTGTGGAACTGCCGGGGCGGGGGTATCCCGACGTGGCCCAGCCGGCCAAGGGGTATGACCTGAAGCAGGGCGCGGCGGTGTATCAGGCGCAATGCGCGGTCTGCCATGGCGAACAGGGGCAGGGACAGAAGGTCGGGGCCGATTACGTGATGCCGCCGCTGTGGGGCAAGGATTCCTACAACTGGGGGGCGGGGATGCACCGGATCAATACGGCGGCGTCCTTCATCAAGCACAACATGCCACTGGGCCAGGGTGGCAGCTTGAGCGATCAGCAGGCTTGGGACGTGGCGGCCTTCGTCAACAGTCATGAACGGCCTCAGGATCCGCGTCTGGTGGAGGGCTCGATCGAGAAGACTCGGGTCAAGTTTCACGCCAATGACGGGGTAAATTTGTACGGTCAGACCGTAGAGGGCGTGCTGATCGGCCAGGGCATCCGATAAACTAGCGCCTATCGTTACCGATGCCGCCTGGGCTCACGCCTTGGCGGCATCGTTTTTTTGGGAGAGAGCATGAAGCGGGAAGACGTCAGGGAAAAGCATGCAGAGGGCTCGATCTCTGCCACCCATGTGATCCAGAACCCGGCCAATTCCGGGGAGTGGATCGTGTTTTTCAAGAAAAGCGCCGGGCGCAGCTATTTTCTGGTGGATGACAGCGACGAGGTGGAGTCCTTTGCCCGCCTCGACGACTTGATCGAAACCATTCGTGGCCTGGGCATCAAGTTCGCCGAAATTCATATGTAGCGGGCATCTGTCCGCTACTTGCAGACCACCACCACGCTGCGGCTCTTGTAGTTGCCGACGTCGACGCCCAGGGTCTTGTCGCTTTCCTTGGGGGCGGGGGTGCCATCGGTGCTGACGATCCGATAGCCGGTACCGGCGCAGGAAGCATCGGCTTTTTCATAGCAGCTGGCCCAGGAGCCGGCCTCTCCGGAGCAATCGATGCTCAGGCCCTGTTCGCCATTGGCCAGGTAAGTATTGGAGGCGGTGGCACATCCGGTCAGGGCCAGTACCGCGGTGACTGCGAGAAGTCTGTTCATGGGGATTTTGTCGTCTGCAGAAGAGGGAATCTTGGGGCTGTGCATCAGTGTCGCGATGCTATAGCCAATGGCCATTTCGGTACAGCGCATCCCCTTAGTCCATCGTCGCCGCTGAAAAGTGCCGCCGCTCGATAGACGGGATATTCCGCGAACTGCTCAAGGGGGTGGCCGAAGGCTATTAACGGTGCCATCAGTCGCGCCTGGCGGAGGCTCTGGGAGGGTATTGGGGGACGCTACGCTCGGATGTCCGCCCGGTGCCTGGGCTCGGCGTGCAGACGCCGGATTTCAAGGCCTGCGGGGGTATGGGGGTTAACCTTGAGCGCTAACTGATGGATGCTACGGAACTATCTGGCGCTTTATTTCTCTATGATGGCAGCGGTTAGCCAGCGCGGGGCATTGTAAGGTGCACGCCGCCTGATTAGACTGCGCCGAAACTCGCACGCACAGCCTTTTTAAGGACTCATATGATCAAGAAATGCTTGTTCCCAGCAGCCGGTTACGGTACTCGCTTCCTGCCAGCGACTAAAGCCATGCCTAAAGAAATGCTGCCGGTGGTGAACAAGCCACTGATCCAGTACGGCGTTGAAGAAGCGCTGGATGCCGGATTGAATGAAATCTCCATCGTGACCGGCCGTGGCAAGCGCGCCCTCGAAGACCACTTCGACATCAGTTACGAGTTGGAAAACCAGATCAAGGGCACCGACAAGGAGAAATACCTGGTTGGTATCCGCAAACTGCTGGACGAGTGCTCGTTCTCCTACACTCGCCAGACTGAAATGAAAGGCCTGGGCCACGCGATTCTGACCGGCCGCCCGCTGATCGGCGATGAGCCGTTCGCCGTGGTGCTGGCGGATGACCTGTGCGTCAACCTCGAAGGCGACGGCGTCCTGACCCAGATGGTCAAGCTGTACAAGCAGTTCCGCTGCTCGATCGTGGCCATCCAGGAAGTCGACCCGCAGGAAACCAACAAGTACGGCGTGATCGCCGGCGAGATGATCCGTGACGACATCTACCGCGTTCACAGCATGGTCGAGAAGCCAAAGCCGGAAGATGCGCCGTCGAACCTGGCGATCATCGGTCGTTACATCCTGACTCCGGACATCTTCGACCTGATCGAGCAGACCGAGCCGGGCAAGGGTGGTGAAATCCAGATCACCGACGCCCTGATGAAACAGGCGCAGAACGGCTGCGTGATGGCCTACAAGTTCAAGGGCAAGCGTTTCGACTGCGGTGGCGCCGAAGGCTACATCGACGCGACCAACTTCTGCTTCGAGAACTTCTACAAGACCGGCAAGGCTTACTGATAGTCGCTGCACGGGTTTGTCGGAAAAAGCCACCTTCGGGTGGCTTTTTCATTGGGCGCCCTTATGTCAATCCACTGCGCTGACCCGATCGCCATCTGCGGTTATGCTTGTCAGCCTGCCTGGGAGAGTGAAATGGCCTACGATTTTGATCTTTATGTAATTGGCGCCGGTTCCGGCGGTGTGCGTTGCGCACGCTTCGCGGCGGGCTTCGGCGCAAAAGTTGCGGTGGCCGAAAGCCGCTATCTGGGCGGTACCTGCGTCAACGTCGGTTGCGTGCCGAAAAAACTGCTGGTGTACGGCGCACACTTTGCCGAAGACTTCGAGCAGGCGTCGGGTTTCGGCTGGTCCCTTGGCGAGGCAGATTTCGATTGGGCGACCTTGATCGCCAACAAGGACCGCGAAATCAATCGTCTCAACGGTATCTACCGCAATCTGCTGGTCAACAGTGGCGTGACCCTGCACGAAGGCCACGCCAAGCTGATCGATCCGCATCAGGTGGAGGTCAATGGCCAGCGCTATACCGCCAAGCACATCCTGATTGCCACTGGCGGCTGGCCGCAGATTCCGAACATCCCGGGGCGTGAGCATGCCATCAGCTCCAATGAAGCCTTCTTCCTCAAGGCGCTGCCCAAGCGCGTGCTGGTGGTGGGTGGTGGTTACATTGCGGTGGAATTTGCCGGGATTTTCCACGGTCTGGGTGCCGATACCCAGCTGCTGTATCGCGGCGATCTGTTCCTGCGCGGCTTTGATGGTGCGGTGCGCAAGCATCTGCAGGAAGAGCTCACCAAGCGTGGCCTGGGCTTGCAGTTCAACGCGGACATCGAGCGCATCGACAAACAGGCCGACGGCAGCCTTGAGGTCACGCTCAAGGATGGTCGCAAGCTGGTCGCCGACTGCGTGTTCTACGCCACCGGGCGCCGGCCGATGCTCGACAACCTGGGTCTGGAGAACACCGGGGTCAAACTGGACAAGCGTGGCTTTATCGAGGTGGATGAGCAGTACCAGAGCAGCGAGCCATCGATCCTGGCGATTGGCGATGTGATCGGCCGCGTGCAATTGACCCCGGTGGCCCTGGCCGAAGGCATGGCCGTGGCTCGGCGCCTGTTCAAGCCCGAGCAGTACCGCCCGGTGGATTACCGGATGATCCCCACGGCGGTGTTCAGCCTGCCGAATATCGGCACTGTTGGTCTGACCGAAGAGCAGGCGCGGGAAGCGGGGCACAAGGTGCAGATCTTCGAAAGCCGGTTCCGGCCGATGAAGCTGACCCTGACCGACTGCCAGGAACGTACCCTGATGAAGCTGGTGGTGGATGCCGATAGCGACAAAGTGCTGGGTTGCCACATGGTGGGGCCGGACGCCGGTGAAATCGTCCAGGGGCTGGCGATTGCTCTGAAGGCCGGGGCGACCAAACGTGATTTCGACGAAACCATCGGCGTGCACCCGACCGCCGCCGAAGAGTTCGTTACCATGCGCACGCCTGTCGCCGACTGATCAGGAGTCGGCTTTCTTGCCTGCCTTCGCCTTGCTGGCGGAGGCCAGGCGCAGCGCCTCGAGGCCGGCCTCGGCCTTGGCGGCGCGCAATTCCATCTGCTTGCTCAGGCGAGTCTGCTCGTCGGCTATTTCCCTGAGTGCCTGCGTCTCCTGCGAAGCCACACGCAAGCGTTCCTGCAGCAGGGTGCTGGCGCTCTCCAGGCGCGTCAGCTGTTCGCGCAGTTGTGCCTGCAGGGCTGCGCTCTTGCTGGCGGCATCCAGGGCTTGCTGGAGCTCCTTGTGGCTGGCCCGTTGTTCGCTGAGCAGGCGTTCGTTGTCGCGATGCAATTGAGTGATTTCGTCCTGGCGAACCAGGGCGCTCTGCTGGGCTTGCCGCAGTTCGGCCTGCAGTTGCTGTAGCTGGCCTTCGTGACGGCGCTGCTCCTGCTCGCGCTGTTCCTTGCTGGCAGCGCGGTAGTGTTCCAGGGCATCCCGGGCGTGCAGGTGCTTGTCTTCCAGGGAGCGGATCTGCTGCTCCTTGTCTTCCAGGCGCAGGTCGTAGTCCTTCAGTGCCTGGTTGAGCTCGGCGTTGCGGGTCTGTTCGCTCTGTAGCATCGAGCGAGTGTCTTGCAGTGCGGCACTTTCACCGGCCAGGGCGCTGGCCTGGATCTGCAGTTGCTGTTGCAGCTGCTCCTCTGTGCGCCGGGCTTGCTCCAACTGTTGCTCGAATGCCTGCTTCTGCTGTTCGGAGTGGGCGAGGGCCTGTTCCAGGGGCTCCTGGGCTTGTTCCTGGAGACGATGCGCCAGGCGCCCGACCAGTTCGCCGAGCTCCTCGTCCAGCGCTACTGGGCCGGCCTCCCGGCGAGTGCTGCCATCGTCGAGCTCTTTCAGGTAGCGGTGGATGGTGGTTTTTGAGCCGGTATTGCCCATTTCTATGCGTACTGCGTCGATGCTCGGGTGCTCGCCGCGGGCAAGAATCGCCTGGCGCGCCTTTTTCACCACCGCTTTGTTAATGCCTCCGCGAGCCATGTGTCCTCCGACGATTTAATACTGTTATACGTGGTATGTAATTATTGATAATTGTACAGGTAGAATGGCGCATCAGATAGCGTAAATTTGACATTGGATATTGTAGTATTACCCCTTGTGATAGGCGCGGCGGTCGGTTTTCGCCCCGGGTCGCCGTACATCTGTCTCAGGGGAGTTGCCATGAGTGAGCTGGATCGTTACCTGCAAGCCGCCACCCGCGATAACACCCGCCGCAGTTATCGGGCGGCCATCGAGCATTTCGAGGTGCAGTGGGGCGGATTCCTGCCGGCCACCGCGGACAGCGTGGCTCGCTACCTGGTGGCCTACGCCGGTGAGCTGTCGATCAATACCTTGAAGTTGCGCCTCTCGGCACTGGCCCAATGGCACAACAGCCAGGGCTTTGCCGACCCGACCAAGGCGCCGGTGGTGCGTCAGGTGTTCAAGGGGATTCGCGCGGTGCACCCGGTTCGCGAAAAACAGGCCGAGCCATTGCAATTGCAGCATCTGGAGCGAGTGATTGCCTGGCTCGATGGCGAGGCAGCGGCGGCCCGGGGCGACGAACGTCAGGCCGACCTGTTGCGGGCGCTGCGCGATCGGGCGTTGATCCTGCTGGGTTTCTGGCGAGGCTTTCGCAGTGATGAGCTGTGTCGCCTGCAGATCGAGCATGTGCAGGCCAGCGCCGGATCCGGCATCAGCCTGTATGTGCCGCGCAGCAAGAGCGACCGCGACAACCTGGGTCGGACCTTTCACACGCCGGCCTTGCAACGCCTGTGTCCGGTGCAGGCCTACATCGAATGGATCAATGCCGCGGCCCTGGTGCGCGGACCGGTGTTTCGCGGGATCGATCGCTGGGGCCACCTGAGTGAGCAGGGCTTGCATGCCAACAGCGTGATTCCCCTGTTGCGCCAGGCCCTGGAACGCGCCGGTATCGCCGCCGAACACTACACCAGCCATTCCCTGCGCCGGGGCTTTGCCACCTGGGCGCATCGCAGCGGATGGGATCTGAAGTCGCTGATGAGCTATGTCGGCTGGAAGGACATGAAGTCCGCCATGCGTTACCTGGAGGTCAATCCGTTCATGGGCATGGCACGGATCGACGAGAAACCTGTGCGCCAGTGATCAAAGGTTTCTTCTATCAATACGGTGGTCTTATAGCCAAAACCAATCGTTGGCATCAGGTTTGCCAATGAGCCAAGCGGCGACTGATTGGCTAGGATTCTCCCCATCAAGTTTTCACCCAACATTTTCAACCACTGATGGAGAGTCAACGATGCCTATCATCAACAGCCAAGTTAAACCGTTCAAAGCCACTGCATTCAAAAACGGCGCATTCGTCGAAGTGTCGGACGCGGATCTGAAAGGCAAATGGTCCGTCGTATTCTTCTACCCGGCCGACTTCACCTTCGTCTGCCCGACCGAGCTGGAAGACCTGGCCGACAACTATGCCGAATTCCAGAAACTGGGCGTTGAGATCTACAGCGTTTCCACCGATACCCACTTTGCCCACGCTGCCTGGCACAACACTTCGCCAGCCATCGGCAAGATCCAGTACACCATGATCGGCGACCCGACCCTGGCCATCTCCCGCAACTTCGACGTGCTGATCGAAGAAGCCGGTCTGGCTGACCGTGGCACCTTCGTGATCAACCCTGAAGGCCAGATCAAGATCGTTGAAATCAACGATGGCGGCGTAGGTCGTGACGCTTCCGAGCTGCTGCGCAAGATCAAGGCCGCCCAGTACGTCGCTGCTCACCCAGGCGAAGTCTGCCCAGCCAAGTGGAAAGAAGGCGAGGCCACCCTGGCTCCGTCCCTGGACCTGGTCGGCAAGATCTAAGTCCATGCTTCATTCAAGGGCGGTCATCCGCACTTAAGTCAGCCGCACCGCCCTCAAATAACGCCCGGGCGAGATTCGCTCGGGCGTTGTTTTTTATACCGAATCAATAGGAAATCGCCCGTATGTTGGACGCCAATCTTAAAGCTCAGTTGAAGTCATACCTGGAACGGGTCACCCAGCCGATCGAGATCGTCGCCTCCCTCGACGACGGTGCGAAATCCCAGGAAATGCTTGCGTTACTCAAAGACATTGTCAGTCTTTCCAACCAGATTACCTTGCTCGACAACGGCACCGACGCGCGCAAGCCGTCGTTCTCGCTTAATCGCCCGGGGAGTGATATCAGCCTGCGTTTCGCCGGTATTCCCATGGGGCACGAATTCACTTCCCTGGTGCTGGCCCTGTTGCAAGTAGGGGGGCACCCCTCCAAAGCCAGTGCTGAAGTGATCGAGCAGATCCGCTCGCTCAAGGGCGAGTTCAATTTTGAAACCTACTTCTCGCTGTCCTGCCAGAATTGCCCGGACGTGGTCCAGGCGCTGAACCTGATGGCGGTGCTCAACCCCAATATTCGCCACGTGGCCATTGACGGTGCGCTGTTCCAGGCCGAAGTCGATGAGCGCAAGGTGATGGCGGTGCCGAGCATCTATCTCAACGGCGTGAACTTCGGCCAGGGGCGCATGGGCCTTGAGGAAATCCTCGCCAAGCTCGACACCGGCGCGGTGGAGAAACAGGCGCAGAAACTCAACGCCAAAGAGGCCTTTGACGTACTGGTGGTCGGCGGTGGCCCAGCGGGTGCCTCGGCAGCCATTTATGCCGCTCGCAAGGGCATTCGCACCGGTGTTGCCGCCGAACGCTTCGGTGGTCAGGTGCTGGACACCATGGCTATCGAGAACTTTGTCTCGGTCAAGGAAACCGAAGGGCCGAAACTGGCCGCGGCCCTGGAAGAACACGTCAAGCTGCGGATTTCGGAGCACCGTGACCGGCCGTTTCGGTTGATCGTGACCGGTCATTTCGCTAACGCGTGACCGCTCATTTCGGTAGCAACGTGACCGATTTTCCGCCTGTTCCGAAACAGGTGGTCACGGCTTACCGAAATCGCCGGTCACGACTTAGCGAAAGCCTTCCCCTTCGTTGCGCATGACCTGATGCGCCGCCATCCTCGACCGATTTCGGGAGAGGAAGATGGCGGCGCCGCGAGTAGCCATGCGAAACATCAAAGAATGTCTGCGCCTCAAGTTTGAGGCCGGCTTGTCCCACGAGAAGATTGCCCGTGCCTTGCAGCTGTCCAAGGGCGTGGTTAGCAAGTACATCGCGGCGGCGCGGGTGGCCGGGCTGGACTGGCCGGCGCTGGTGGCCATGGACGAGGCCGCGCTGGCGGCCGCCTTGTTTGCACCGACGTCGACGAACAAGCCGCGCGGTGAGCGAGTGCTGCCCGATGTGCTGAGCATCCACCGCGAGTTGCGACGCAAGGGCGTGACCTTGCAGCTGCTGTGGGAGGAATATCTCGCCGCGCATGCGGGCCAGCCGACCTACCGCTACACCCAGTTCGTCGAGCACTACCGGCGCTACGCCCAGACGCTCAAACGTTCGATGCGTCAGCTGCACCGTGCGGGCGAGAAGCTATTCATCGACTATGCCGGGCCGACGCTGCCGGTGGTCGACCCGGCCACCGGCGAAGTGCGCCGGGCGCACATCTTCGTCGCCGCCCTGGGCGCCTCGAATTACACCTATGCCTGCGCGACGCCAGGCGAAACCCAGGTGGACTGGCTGACCTCGCTGGGCCAGGCTCTGACCTACTTTGGCGGCGTGCCGGAAATGGTTGTGCCGGACAATCCGCGCGCCCTGGTCGCCCAGCCGGATCGCTACGAGCCGGGCCTGAACCGGGCCACGCTGGAGTGCGCGCGTCATTACCAGACGGTGATCCTGCCGGCACGGCCACGCAAGCCTCAGGACAAGGCCAAGGCCGAGGTGGCGGTGCAGGTGGTCGAGCGCTGGATCATGGCGCGGCTGCGCCATCGGCAGTTCTTCAGCCTGCATGCGCTTAACCAGGCCATCGCCGAGCTGCTGGAGGATCTGAATCGGCGCCCGTTCAAGCGGCTCGATGGCTGCCGGCGCGACTGGTTCGAGCGCCTGGATCGCCCGGCCTTGCGAGCGCTGCCGGTGCATCCCTACGAGGTCGCCACCTTCAAGCGCTGCAAGGTCAGCATCGACTACCACATCGAGGTCAATGGCAGCTTCTACAGCGTGCCCTCCGCCCTGGCCCGGCAGAACGTGGACGTGCGACTGACGGCACACACCCTGGAAGTGCTGCATGGCAACCGGCGGGTGGCCAGCCACCTGCTGCTGGGGCGACGCGGCGCTTACAGTACCCAGCGCGAGCACATGCCCGCGGCGCACCAGGCGCATCGCGAATGGACGCCACAACGCCTGCTCGACTGGGGCGCGCGGATCGGCCCCTACACGCGCCAACTGATCGATCACCAACTGACCCACAAGCCGCACCCGGAGATGGGCTACCGCGCCTGCCTCGGCCTGCTCTCGCTGGCCCGGCGCTATGGCAATGCACGCCTGGAAGCCGCTGCCGAACGTGCCGTACACCTGCGCGCCTTCACCGGGCGCAGCGTGCGCAACCTGCTCCAGCAAGGCCTGGATCAACAGCCGCTGCCCCAGCGTGCCGCCGAAACGACCTTACCCGGCGACCACGAGAACGTCCGTGGCGCCGACTACTACCAACCCCCGCAACAGGAGCTGTTCGATGATGCCGCAACACACCCTGAATCAACTGCACCAGCTACGCCTGGACGGCATGGCCCGCGCCCTGGAAGAGCAATGGACGCTGCCGGCCAGCCACAGCCTGAGCTTCGATGAACGCCTCGGCCTACTGCTCGACCGCGAACTGGCCTGGCGTGACAACCAGCGCCTGGTACGGCTGCGCAAGAAGGCCAAGCTCAAGTACGCCAACGCCTGCCTGGAAGATCTCGACCGCCGCACCGGACGCGCCCTGGACGAGCGTCTGATCGCCACCCTGGCCAGTGGCGACTGGATCCGCCAGCAGCACAACCTGCTGCTGACCGGCCCGACCGGTGCCGGCAAAACCTGGCTGGCCTGCGCCCTGGGCAACCAGGCCTGCCGCCAGGGCTATAGCACCCTGTACCTGCGCACCCCGCGCCTGCTGGAACAACTGCGCATCGCTCATGGCGACGGCAGCTTCGGCCGTACCCTGCAACAGCTGGCAAAGGTCGACGTCCTGGTGCTGGACGACTGGGCGCTAGCCCCGCTGGAGGAAGGAGCCCGGCATGACCTGCTGGAGGTGATCGACGACCGCGCTGGCAGCCGCTCCACCATCCTGACGAGCCAACTGCCCATCGAGCACTGGCACGGCTGGATCAACGACCCGACCCTGGCCGATGCCATCCTCGACCGCCTGGTGCACAACGCCTACCGACTGACGATGAAAGGCGAGTCGCTGCGCCGAAAAAAAGCCGAGGAACAAGCCGCATCGTGACCGATGCGATTACAATCCAGAACCCGCGCAACCGGGGTGGAAGCACCGGTCACGTATTAGCGAAACGCTCGGTCACGTTCACCGAAATCCGCAGTCAAGCAGTACGACGTCGACATCATGAACCTGCAGCGTGCCAGCGCCCTGGTGCCGGCCAAGGAGGTTGGTGGCCTGCATGAGATCCAGTTCGAAAGCGGTGCCAGCCTCAAGGCCAAGTCAGTGATCCTGGCCACCGGCGCCCGCTGGCGAGAAATGGGCGTGCCCGGCGAGCAGGAATACAAGGCCAAGGGCGTGTGCTTCTGCCCGCACTGCGACGGTCCGCTGTTCAAGGGCAAGCGCGTGGCGGTGATTGGTGGTGGCAACTCCGGCGTCGAGGCGGCCATCGACCTGGCGGGTATCGTCAGCCACGTGACCCTGCTTGAGTTCGACAGCAAACTGCGGGCCGATGCGGTGTTGCAGCGCAAGCTCTACAGCCTGCCCAACGTCAAGGTCATCACCAGCGCCCTGACCAGCGAAGTGAAGGGCGACGGGCAGAAGGTCACCGGTCTGGCGTACAAGGATCGCGATTCCGGCGAGTTCCACACGGTGGACCTGGAAGGCGTCTTCGTGCAGATCGGTCTGTTGCCCAACACCGATTGGCTCAAGGGCACGGTGGAGTTGTCGCCCCGCGGCGAGATCATTGTCGATGCTCGTGGCGAGACTTCGCTGCCCGGCGTATTCGCGGCCGGCGACGTGACCACGGTGCCGTACAAGCAGATCGTGATCGCGGTGGGCGAGGGCGCCAAGGCTTCCCTGAGTGCCTTCGATCACCTGATCCGCACTTCAGCGCCGGCATAAGCCGTCACTGGAAAAACAAAACCCCATGAGCCCAGGCTCATGGGGTTTTTTATTGTCGTGCAGCAGGGGCTCGTTCCAGCAGCAGGGTCTTACAACGGTGCTGGCTGAATGATTTCGACCCAGTAGCCGTCCGGATCCTTGATGAACGCCAGGCTCTTCATGCGGCCATCGTTCAGGCGTTTCTGGAAATCGCAGCCCAGGGCTTCGAAGCGCTCGCAGGCGGCGACGATATCCGGCACCGAGATGCAGATGTGGCCGAAGCCGCGTGGGTCGCTGTTGCCGTTGTGGTAGGCGAAGGCCGGATCGTTCTCGGTGCCGTGATTGTGGGTCAGTTCGAGAATGCCGGGGATCGATTTCATCCACTCGGTGCGCGCGGCAGCGTCGCTCGGGATCTGCGCCTTGTCCACCAGGGCGAGGAAGTACAGGCTGAATTCGGCTTCGGGGAAGTCGCGTTTTTCTACCAGGGAAAAGCCCAGGACCCGGGTGTAGAAGTCCAGGGAGCGAGTGATGTCCTTGACCCGCAGCATGGTGTGGTTGAACACGAAGCGGGCGGTGGCGGCGTCCGGTTGGGCGGTCACGCCGGGGAAAGTGTTGAGTTGCTCGAGGCTCATGGGCCCTCCAGGAAAATATGCGGCAAAGGTTGTTCGCGAAGGCGAAGCGGCCCTTGGCAGGCAAGGGTTCAGGCGTCGTTGGGATCGGGCAATGATACGCAACCGGACGCCATGACGCCAAACCCAAAGCTCCTGATCTATTGCCCATTCCTGGCGTCGGGCTCAGACTTCCAGGCCCGTTTCCCTGGTGTGCAAATCCATGATCGAATCGTTCAAGCCGCGGGTTGCGGCCCTGCTTCTGCTGGCGTTTGCCGGGCTGGTCCAGGCTGCGCCGCAAGTCACCTGGCCGCAAGGCTGGACGGTGGAGCCGGTGCCTGCGCAAGAAGGTGACCAGGCGGCCGAGGTTTCCCGCCAGCGCGCGGTGAAAAGCGATGCCGCCGGCAATCCGCAGGTGGTCATGGAGTTGACCATGACGCAAGTCGACAGCGGGCACGTAGTCAATCTTCAGGGGGTATTGCTGGAGATGCGCAAATCCGTGCAGAAGGACTTTGCCCGAGGCGGTTATCAGAGTGTCTGTAACAAGATTCATGCGGCGCAGTTGAGTCGGCTGCAAGCCCTGGAGACCACTTGCACCATTACCCAGAATGGCCGGCATGTGCTCTCGCAAACATTGGTGGCCGCTGTGGATGGGAATAAGGCTTATGTACTTTCATACGCTGGCCAGGCACAGGCTTATGCTGAGAGTCGGGACGAAATACTAGCTGTACGAAATAGCCTTAAACTTTGAGGAAAAATCTGAAGCTGCCGGTTTGATTTCCCATGTCGAGGGCGGGCTAACGGAAAGGTATTAAGCCTGAAGTTGTAGTGAGGGGGTTGTTGCAAGACACAATCCCCGGTGGGCTTGGTGTCGTCGGGTACGCTGGGAAATACCGGTCATCCGTGCTGAAGCCGGTCTTAGATGCAAGTCGTAATAAGAATATTCTTATCAATGTAAAAAGCCCTGCATATGCAGGGCCTTTTTCAGGTTGCGGCTTTATTCAAGCGCGCAACCAGGAGTCTACAGTGGCGGCGCCATACTGTTCTTTCCAGGCTTTCAGGCCGCGATGGTTGCCGCCTTTGGTTTCAATCAGTTCGCCGGTGTGCGGGTTCTGATAAACCTTGACCACTCGTGCACGCCGCTGTTTAGGGGCGTTGGCCGGTGGCAGGCCGGTTTTGCCCAGGTTTGGATCAAGAATTGCGATGATGTCACGCAGACTCTTGTCATAGGACTTCATCAGGGCCTGGAGCTTCTCTTCGAACTCGATTTCCTTTTTGAGTCCGGCGTCATTCTTCAGGGATTCAAGCTGCGCGAGCTGTTCTTGAAGTGCTTTTTCTGCAGCACGAAATTCAGCAAGTCTGGACAATATCTTCACTCCAATAGTCTATTTTGGCTGATACAAACCACAAACAAAGCTATAAGCCATGAGCCGATTAAGGTTCGATTAAGTGGCCTACCTGTGAATCTTGAACAGGCGTGAAAAATTGTAGTAGTTAATGGCTTCGGAGTAAATCAGGTTGTTCTTGTTTGCCTCGCTATTGGTCGTTTGAATCAAATTGCTGCGCCTTGCGAGTTGTCGAATCGAGTACTTGTTGTTCTGGTATGGCTATTTAGTGGCGCGCTAGAACGGCAACAAATTCACTACTGGGCATCGGTCGGCCAAATAAATAACCCTGTAGGAAATCTACCCCTTGCGCGGTCAGATAGTCGCGCTGTTCGGTGGTTTCTATGCCTTCGGCGACTATACCCAGATCGAGTTTGGCCGAGAGTTGGATAATGCTGTCGAGTATATGCAGGGACAGGGCATCGGCCCCGATCATGGCCACGAAGCTTTGATCAATCTTCAAGTAGTCGACATTGAACTGACGCAGATAAGCCAGGCTGGAATGCCCGGTGCCAAAATCATCGATGGCGATCATCACCCCCAGTTCGTGCAAGGCAGCAAACAGTTGTTGGGTGATGGCCGTGGGTTTGATCAACTCGCGCTCGGTCAGCTCCAGCACCAGAATCACCTTGCCGGGCGCAAAGGCGGCGAGGAATTCTCGACAGTCGTCCAGTAACTGCAGATCGTGGCAGTGACTGGCGGTGATGTTGATGCCGATATGAAAGCCGTCGCTGAAATACCTGGCGTGGGGAGCCAGGGCTTGCCGGGTCTGCTGCATCAGCGAGCGGGTCATGGGCACGATCAGCCCGGAATGCTCGGCGAAGGGAATGAACAGGTCAGGACGCACCAGCCCCTCCTTGGGGTGTTGCCAGCGCATCAGCACTTCAATCCCGGCCCACTGCAGGTTGTCGCCGCGCACCACTGGCTGGAAATAGGCAATGAACTCCTGGGCGTCCAGCGCCCGGCGCAGCTCCTGGCTGGGGGAGGCGGAGCGCTTCTGCAGCCAGTGGGCAAGAACGCCGGTGGCGACGCCGAGGAATACCAGCAGGCTGAATAGCGCCGGGTACTGGCTTTTCATGTGGCGCCACACATCCCCTTCGGCAAAGCCGGCGCTGACGCTATAGGGATAGCGCGCCGAAGTCAGGTGCTGGCTGGCTACCGCCGCCTGGGGCGCAGCACCATCGTGGACCTGGCCATCGCTGGACAGCCAGTGCGCCCCCACCTGCAGTTGCAGGTCGGCAAAGCGGCTGATCAGGCGCAGGGCGTTGGTCAGGTGATAGCCGTCGATGGTGGCCAGGGCCGCGCGCTCACCCTCACTCCAGCGGTAGACCAGCAACGCGGTGTTGGGCGTGATGGGGTTGCCGTCCATCAGCCAGAGTCGGCCATCCACATAATCCCGGGGATCGAGGGGCACCGCATAACTGCCCAGCAACGAGCTGCAATAGTTGCTGTTGCGCCACACCAGATTGGTCGAGCGCACGAAGGGCCGTCGCGTGACCTGATCGCGCAGGGCCAGTTGCCGTGTGGCGTCGCAATCCTCGCCCACCCGGGGCAGCAGTGCCCTGGCGGCGATATCGGTGTTGTCCAGCATCAGGTCGAATTGGCGAATGGCCTCTTCGGCGGTTTCCAGGCTGCTGCGTTCCAGGGTTCGCTCGGCCTGGGCATAGAGGATGACGGCTCCCAGGGCAATTGGCAGGACAACTGCCAGCAAGGTCCAGAGGGTACGAGTAGAGCGTTTCAGCGGACCTTTGGCGGTCAAGGGCATGGATCGGACCTTCGGCAGAGGAGGGGGCATGAAAATCCGACCGTGGCCGTGGGCGCGACGGTCTTGGGGCGTATTTCGATCACCGCAGGATAGACGGCTTTGCCTGACCATACAGGCGCTGCGCGTGGCGAATGAAGGCCAGGGTCGCCGGTGACGACTGGCGCTGATCGAGCACGGCAATCCCCACCTGGCGCGGCACTGCTGGCGCTAGGGGCCGGCTGACATAGCGGGCATCGGTGGCCGAAGGCAGGGACAGTTCGGCCAGGATGCTCACGGCCTCGCCCCGAGCCACGGTTTCCAGGGTGCTGAGCAGCTGCGAGCTGCGGTAGCGGATGTTGGGGCGCAAGCCGGCACCGATGAACAGGCGTGACACCTGCTCCGCCGAACCGGCCTCGGTCAGCACGAACGGGTCGTGACACAGCTGATCCAGGCGCACCTGCTGCTCCCGGGCCAGGGCATGGGTCGCGGGAATCAGCGCCACCAGTTGGTCCTCCAGCAGGGGGAAAGTGTCGAAACGCTCCTCGGGCAGCACCACGAAGCCCAGATCGATCCGTCGTTCCTCCAGCCACTGCAGGACCTGGCGGTCCGGTCCCTCGTCAATATGCACCTCGATTCCGGGATACGCCTTGCGGTACTCCCCAAGGATATGCGGCAGCAGGCGCGTGGAGGAGGTGGGGCCGAACGAGCCGATGCGCAGGGTGCCGCGCTTCATGCCTCGGGCATCGGCGGCCTCCTGTTCCAGGGTCGCGGCCAGCCCCAGCATGGCCCGGGCCCGCAGCAGGAGCTGGCGTCCGATATCGGTGAGTTCGACCTGAGCCTGATGGCGACGGAACAGTTCCACCCCCAGTTCCTGCTCCAAGGACTTGATGGCGTGGGATACCGCCGACTGGCTGATACCCAGGCGCGTGGCGGCACTGGTGAAACCGGCAAGCTCGGCCACCCGGGAAAAGATTTCCAGTTGGGTTAGGGTCATGAGTAAAAGCTCATTTTACGATGATCGATCATTAGACAAAGAATAACCCGACGGCACAAATCCACCGACACAGAGCATCACGACCATGAGCGACAGCAGTATCAACGGCCCCTTGGCGGCCGACCACGGGGACCTGGCGGTCTATTGCAAACTGGCGGCGGTGAGCATGATCTGGGGCGGCACCTTCGTCGCCGGCCGCGATCTGGCTGGCGCGCTGTCACCCTTGCTGCTGGCCAGCCTGCGCTTCGCGCTCGCCAGCCTGGCCTTGCTCGGCTTCATGGCCGCGGCCGGCATTCCTCTGGTGCGTCCCGGCTTGCGCCAATTCGGCCATCTGGCCGTGCTGGGGTTTTGCGGAATCTTTTTCTACAACCTGTGCTTCTTTTTCGGCCTGCAACAGGTCAGCGCCTCCCGCGCCTCGTTGATCGTGGCGTTGAATCCGGCGGTGATCGCCCTCGGCGCCTGGGCCTTGTTCAAGGAGCGCCCGAGCCGGCGCCAATTGCTGGGCATCCTGCTGTGCCTGAGTGGCGCCGCGCTGGTGATCTGCAGCCGTGACCCTGCGGCCCTGACGTCCACGGCCGGGGGCTGGCAGGCAGACTTGCTGATCCTTGGCTGTGTCCTGGGCTGGGGCCTGTACTCGCTGTTGTCCCGGGACCTCAACCAGCGCCTGGGGCCCTTGCAGACCGTCACCTACTCGATCCTGCTGGGCACCCTGATGCTGTGCAGCGCGACCTGGCTGCGTGGCGAGTTCGACCTGCCGGCCATCGCCCGGCTGAGCCCGCTCCAGGGCCTGAGCCTTTTGTACCTGGGCGTGCTGGGCTCGGCGCTGGCCTACATCTGGTACTACGACGGGCTGCGGCGCATTGGCGCCACCCGTGCCGGGGTGTTCATCGCCCTCAACCCGCTGACCGCGGTGATACTCGGTGCGCTGCTGCTGGGCGAGTCGCTGACTCTGGTGATGGGGCTGGGCGGGGTGCTGATTCTGGGCGGCATCTACCAGTGCAACAAACCCCTTGCGGGCAGGGCAAAAAAGGCGATTTTATAGAGAATGCGGACAAAGGCTTTTACGCTGTGTAGAATCCGGTTACGCATACAATAATAAAGTCTTCTGGCAGCAGAAGCCTCGCCCCCCAGCCTGTAAGACAGGGTCGAAATGAAGATTCTCGGGTTTCAACTGATCTACGGTGACTTCCTTGCCCGCAGCGTGCGAGGCATCTCCTGCGCGCCACCGGCCTTCCTCAGCATTGCTAGCAACTAACGATCCGTTAATTCTAAAAATATGATGAGGCGCCAAAAATGGCAGATATCTTCGAAAACCCGATGGGCCTGATGGGCTTTGAATTCATCGAATTCGCATCGCCCACCCCCAACACCCTCGAACCGATCTTCGAGATCATGGGTTTCACCAAAGTCGCGACCCATCGTTCAAAAGACGTGCATCTGTATCGCCAGGGTGCGATCAACCTGATCCTCAACAACGAACCCCACAGCGT